>CALLXF010000020.1 GCA_938015805.1 uncultured Saprospiraceae bacterium
GATGCATCATCCAAAGTGATAGCATAATCTACAAAGTTATCGGTGATTTCAAAATCATTTATGTAACTACAGCCATTAATATCTATAAACTCTAAGACATGCATACCGACTACTATATCATCTATAACGGTCAACGTACCATACGACTCACCGTCTAAAATAATATCTGCTATATTACTATTAGGCATTACTTCTAATGACTGAGTATCACAGTCTGTAGTAATCCCAAACATGAAATCAAACATAGGATGATAGGATAAATTAACCATAGCCACACTATCACACCCATCATTTGCGGTAAGCATAAAAATATACTCACCTGCTGTGTCGATGATGCTTCCATCTGGAGCTATAAAATCCTGATCATTACAGAGTATAATATCTTCCTCAGAATCATACGCAGCATCTGGTAATACTGCCTGACCGATTAGTTCGCATTCGCCATTAGGTAAAACTATATTTAGATGATACTGATGATCACCACTTACATTAGTCCCACTGAGATCTATAGTGCTACTGATCTCTCCTGTTATTTCTATAGAATCTAGATACCATGTATAACTTGCCGTTGGGTCATCTGGAACAGAGATTATAATATTATCAGCACAAAGTGATCCGGTGACCTCTAGTGATGTAACAGCAGCAGGTGTAATTTTTATATCATCATAAAAAACATAATTATACTGATCAGCGAGAGGTATGTGATCACATGCAGGACTAAAAAATATCGCCTCGATATCAGTAGTAGGAGTAAAGTTTACGCTTACACTATTCCATCCTTCTTCCAACCCAAACAAATTTATCCTTACCAATTCTTCACGAGGTAAAGTGACAGAGCACATACTCATACTTGGAAGTGGTCTATAGTCCAATATGTTATCACAATCGGTAATCCCCATTACTAAAACTTCAAAATTTTCTACTAATTCATCAACCTGAGCACCTCCTATCTCTATGGAAAAAGTATACTCATTTCCTGCTAATAAAGTCTCTTTGAGGCAAGTACCCATGAGCTCCGCTTCACCAGTCTGTGTGGTATTATAATTAAAACCGCCTGCTGCAAAATTATCATCGTTAGGAATTCCCCCAAATGGAAAAGGACTATTACAATTAGGCTGATACAATTCGGTAGCACCACCGCCTGCTCTGACCCATTCATCATTTCCTAGGCAATTTATATTAAAACAGCAATCCGGATAATTATCAAAACCACTGTCTATAATAAAATTCTTTATGCAATCGCAGTCTGGATCAAAAACATCTATCAGACCATCACCATCATCATCTATTCCATTATTACAATCTTCAACAACACAGTCAGTTAATATTTCTATAGTCGTCATGATTATAGAATCACAAGCAAAAGCAGTACTTAACGTATCTATATATGTGCCTGCCATGGAAACCATCTCACCATCGGGTAAAGTAAAATTTTCTCCTGGACATATACCCACCTCTACTTCCACTGCTGGAAGCGTAAGTGGATTATAAAATCCGAGGTTGTTTTGAAAATCGCATTCGTGTATATCAGTAATCGGAAAATTATCATTTACAATAAATGGAGGAACTAGAGAACCATTATCATTTAGAAAAATATAATACGTATCCAGATCAGATATAGTAGAAATATCCACAGGCACTTCTGAACAATCACCAGCATTTACGATCACCATCTCCTGGAAAGTAGTGACTAAATCAGCACCGGGAAATTCTGGAATTCCATCATAAATGCTGATCGATAATAGTCCAGAAAAATCAGCAGCTCCGTCATTACAAATGTTTAGAAACAGTGTCTGACAGTCAGGTAAAACTATAAATGTATTAGGTAAGGAAAAATCAGGTAAGATATCTGCACAACCCATCTCACCACAACAATCGCTATCCTCACAATCTATGAGACCATCTCCATCATCATCTATCCCGTTATCACAGATCTCATCATTACAAGAAGGTAACATTAGATCTACAGAATCTTCTCCTGTATTTCCACAATTATCAGTAACTGTAACGGTATATACACCTGACGATGTTACGGTTATGTTTTGAGTGTTTTCGTTTGTGCTCCAGAGATAATTATAGTTTCCATCCGGCCCTGGAATTACTGCCATATCACAATCCGCAATAATATCCTCTAACTGTATCTCAGTAATCAACTCCTGATCTAGCACTGGTATAAAAGAAAGAATATTGTTTTGGTAATCGCATTCTAAAATAACTGTGTTTGGTAATGACATAGAATTTAACGGATCTGGAGGCAGAATACCAGAATCATTTATTATAGCCGTAAAGAATTCTACATTTTCATCAAACGCAACTTCTACTTCATAATTAAAGCATTGGCCGACTTCTAAATTTATCTCTATATTAGAAACTTCTATTAATTCTGATGTAGTAGAATTATAAAAGCTCAATTGCAGATCATCATTATAATCTATCACGCCTTGATTACAAATACTTAATAGAACCATCTGACAATCTCCAAAATTTAAAATTCCACCTTCTATCTCAAAATCTAATTGTAAAACAGAAGTCAAAGCAATAGGATTATCGAACGTATTTAGATCATTCAATAAATGATGCTCTTGTTGAAATTGCGGAATGGATAAATCATCATTTATGTGTGTATTAAAAAAATTACTTTGATTCCATACCGGTCGTGTACCACTCCATTTTGTACCTGGTGATGCTACAAATTTTGTGAGAATACCATCATAAATGTCTATTCCAGAATTACAAATGGTAATGATTTCTGCCTCTCCATCTCTATCCGAATCTATAATAATCGGTTTTTCATTAAAGGTTACCGAACCACAATTAGAAAGAGTGACTATACTCCCATCTATACCACTGAGTATTCGTAAATTTTCTTCATCTCTAGTTATTACTTCATTGCTTCCATCACCATCAAAATCAAACATGCTCAGACCAGTTTTAGCTGACTGATCATCTGTATATGCTTTCCATAGTATAGATAGGTCATTATCAAAAGCATAAACGGTATCAGCCTGGATCATACACAATTCCGGAGATGAATCATCATCTAAATTTCCAATATTTAAATTTCCACCAAAAGCCGGTTTCACAGATCCCTGTGCTATAATGTTCCAATTAGGTAAATCCGAAACCGTTAAATTTTCTCTGTATTTGATAATAACATCCAGATCTCCATCCAAGTCCCAGTCAGCAATAGCCATTTGGGAAAATATATCCTCAATATTAGGAGCAGAAGAAATAAGTTCTACTTGTCCTGTAAGGATATCAACAGAATACAATTTTTGATCAAAAATATATTCTAATCCATTACATGTAGAACAATCACTATCTTCTAAAATTTCCACCGCAAATGCAGGCTTTAAGCAAGAAAGAAAATTATGCTCAGGTAAATCAATAAGCACGGAACCGTTTTGACCACTTAAAATCGAATTTCCTCCATACACCTCAGCTAATCCATCTTGATTAAAATCTGCAAGACTAATACAATCCCATCGCTCACCGTTTGTATTATCATAACTCCATAATAAGGTTCCACTTAAATCATAGCATTTTACCCCGCCATCATATACTAATATCTCAGCAGTACTATTACTAAGAATTAAATCTCCGATAGCAATTCTATGAAATATATCATCCGTCGCAAGTTCTATCCGTAATAGTAAGTCTCCCGTGGCACTATTAAATACCATTAAATCTCTAGCACCTCCAGAGTTAACATTTTCTGTTGTACAAATAATTTCATTAATACCATCTCCATCTAAATCACCACTAACAATATGTTGCATAGTATTTAAAGAAAAGCTAGCATTTAAATCTATACGTTCAACAGGAATTGTATTATTACCCGTAATAGAACAACCTAAAGGCGGGCAGGCTGGATACCAAAAATTATCGCAAGAATTATCATCACAACAATCCGTATCAAAACAATCTATGAGACCGTCATTATCATCATCGATTCCATTATTACATATTTCTGACTGAGCTATTATGGAAAATGGTATAAAGAGAACAACTAAACAGAATAGTATTTTACTTAGCGAATTCTTAATAAATGACTTTGTTGTTTTCATAATGATTTATTACCCTTTACAATCTACACACACTATTATAATACATCTTAACTCTAAAATGCTGCTAGCTTCACGCAATATTAATTTTCTGCTTTTATAAAAACAGAATTATTCCTTAAATGTAAGGTCATTGGCTTAAGCCGAATAATACAATTAATAATCGCTGTAAATAAAATCAGGACGGTAATGATTCTTACAGTCCTGATAATGTGATGCTTATGTTTTTTTTTGTAATCCTTATGAAAACTAATAACATTATTAAATATTTCGAGATATCATAGACTTCTTTCCTTGCAATTGGAATTCCAATTTTGTTTTTGATGTCATCGGGAATCCAGTAAGGTTAACATATAAATTCATGTATTTAGAATGTAGATTTTTAGGCTGTTTATCTCCATTTATTTTTAAATGCTTTATCGTCAATTCTACTTTATTAAAACTTCCAATTTCTAAAAGTCCATCCCGATTTAATTCTCTTTCTATTTTATTAGCAGGTTTAGAAACATGATCAGAAAACTGATATTTAAATGGATGCCATTGAGGATTAGCTCTAAAATCGCAGTGTAAAAAATATATTATTTTGAATGTGGCTATCTAAAATCAGAGGTTGTCCAAGGCTTAGGAGCAAAAAGATATTTTATAGAAACCTGTAGGCCATTCCGATTAGTTTCTAAAACCTGATCGAGTCCATAAAACAGGCTAATGTCCGCTTCTATTTTTGCATCGTCATAATCTGTCATATCAAAACCCCATCCTAAAATCAGATCATTAGAAGTACTATACCCTATCGTAAAACTCTGATAGTATACATCTTTTAAACTCAGTAGCATCGTGTGATTCATGTCTTTACCGAGTGCCCATGAATTAAAATACCTTACATCTAAATCAAATAAAGAAAAATCCTTTAACCATCCAACTGTAGAAAAGGAATGTCTGAGACGATCTGTACGTACGATATTCATCGTGTCTAGAAAAACGTTTTGTCCTCCGCGTAAATTATTAAGAGACCAGCCCGCTGTAATGGTAGAAGATCCATGTATATCTTCACTTGGAAAATCGATCTGATAAAATACTCCAGCATTAAGATCAAATTTATAAGCGTTCTCATTTTCTAATAAAATGAGTGGATCATCTACGTCTTTGGCAAAATGATTTTCAGCGAGTAATCTATCCTGCATAAAATCTGTAGATAGACCCAGAAATAATCGCTGATCATCTAATCGATGATTAAATAACGTATATCTATACCCGAAAGATAGCTGGGTCTGACGTAAGTCCCCTAAATAATCTTTCCTAAGTATCGCAGAAAAAGCAGAGTTTTGAAAACGCACAGGATGCTGGTAATTTGCGGAATAATGCAAAGGAGACTGATCCAGACCCATATGCACATCTTTATAGATAATCCCAGTCGATGGTCGTCCGTCTATAGCTATAGCAGCAGGATTCCAGTAGACGTGATCTCTCATGGTAATAGACACAAACTCGTTAAGCAACTGTGCTGATAAATCCTGTCCACAAAAAACAGAAAGTAAAACTAAGCTGATGTATTTACATTTATTATTCATATACGATCGTTAGTTTACTTCTTAAAGGGATTCCATTTACTGTAAGTATATAATAATAAGACCCGCCAGGTAATGCATCGCCTGCTGTTCTCGTCCCGCTCCAATCATTGGCGTAAGCCTCAGTCTCAAAAACAACTTTACCCCATCTATCAAAAACAACTAACTCTTTTTCTAAAGCAGTTTCTAATTTATCAAAAAATAAGACATCATTTTTTCCATCCCCATTAGGCGTAATGACATTATAAAGAGGAATACTTGCTACGATATCATCTATCACTTCTATCGTAACCGATCCTCTCGTCTCACATCCATTTTCATCCACAAAATTTACAAAATAATCTGTGGTCTCAGTCGGATTTGCCATAGGATTAGATATCGTAGGATCACTTACAGGACCTACAGGATTATCTTCCCATAAATAATCTACTGCACCAGTTGCCTCTAACTGAACCGCAAAATTTCCTTTGGCTATACACTGCGTAGATCCTGCAGATGGAAGCGGCCATAAATCAATATATGCATAAGCCGTGTCACTAAAACACAAATCTTTTCCAACAACTCTAAAAGCGGTAAACCTATTGATAATCGCCTGAGTTACAGCTGACGTAGGACTTATTACCTCTCCACCCGCGTACTCCCAATCGTAAGTGATCGCTCCACTAGCTGATAATGTAATCGTATCTCCAGCACAGACAAAAAGATCAGAAACGGAAAGCTCCAATGTTAAAGGATCAGAAAAACTGACATCTATAGAATCCATTTCTTCGCAGCCATTTGCGGTAATCGTGACATAGTAGGTATCATCATCTGTTACTGTAATGGCAGGGGCAGTGACTCCTGTACTCCATGCATAAATACAATCAGGACAGGGTAATACGTTTTCTAATACTAACTCTTCACAAAGTACCTGAGTTGTATCTACCGCAAATTCAAAAGCAATAGGAGCTATATCCGGACTTACCTCTTCTGTTGTTATCACACTACAACCAAAAGCATCAGTAATCGTAACGGTATAAACCCCAGTATCTAATTGCATCGCTGTATTACTTATTATCATAGTGTCATGGGACCATTGATAGGCATAAGGTTTAGTACCATCAAACACATTGACGGTTATGCTACCCGTAGGATCTCCACACTCTGTTCCAGTACTCGTTGAATTTAAGAAACTAAGATTTGCAGACTCTGATCGAAACCCAAAAATATCATAATTCCCAAATGGCTGATAATTATAAACTACATCATTACCCGTACTGAATCCCTGAAACTGGAATGCCTCCTGAAAACAACTATCCGTAGGACTTATAAGTAATCTGAGTTCCTCGTTTACCTTGTAACCTTCTACACCGTTGCTTTCTCCATTAACCAAAATAGATAAATCCTGCCCAGTCCATGTCACTGCATCAGATACACAATTATTATCCTCATCCACAAATACTAAAGTCGCTCCGTTATTTATAGGAAGCCCATCTATCTGTATGTCTGCATTTCCATAAATGGTTACTCCTGCAAACTCAGAAGAAACTTGATAAGCACCACAAAAATTCTGGGCATTAATAAGACTTGTTCCGAACAAAAGAAAAAATAATAATATTTTTCTCATATTAATTTTTTGAAGGAATTCTCTCTAAAACATTTAAAAAGTATTTCCAAAATTTCTGAACTGAGCTGATCTGTACTCTCTCATCTGGGGAATGAGCTCCTCTTATATTAGGACCAAAAGAGATCATATCCATTCCTGGATAATTAGTTCCTAAGATTCCACATTCTAGACCAGCATGACACGCATTTACATGTGGTTTATGCTCAAACATCTCTACATATAAATCACTCATCATTTTAATGATCGGTGCATTAGGCTTAGGTGTCCATCCAGGATAGGTACCACTATAGGTTACCTCTGATCCTATAATTTCAAAACCAGAAGCTACAGCCTGAGCTACATCCATTTTTTCTGTATCTACTGAAGAACGCGTTAAACAAAGTACCTCATAATTACCATCACTTAACATTACTCTTGCTAGGTTATTAGAACTTTGTACTAATTCGGCAATGTCTGGACTCATCCTATAAATACCATTAGGGCACCCATAAACAGCTCTTAAGAACTGGAATAAAAATTCGGATGATGCTATTTTACTAGGTGTAGTTATAGAAGTAGTGTTTATCTCTAAGTCAGCATCTGTCGTTTCGTATTCCTTTTTTAATGTTGCTACCAGCTCTAAAAATAAATTATTGAAAATTTTCTCTTCATCTTTCTTTATAGCAATTACTGCAACAGATTCTCTAGGTATCGCATTACGTAATCCCCCTCCATCTATAGAACTTACAGATAATTTTATCTCTTTGCTTATCGCCAATAAAATTCTATTCATCAACTTATTAGCATTACCTAAACCTTTATGAATATCCATTCCAGAATGTCCACCACTTAATCCACTCACCGATATTTTGTATCCCATAGAACCATCTAGAGTATCCATTATCTGATATGTTCCCTTTGCGGTAATATCGATTCCACCTGCACATCCTATGGTCAGTTCCTCGTCATCCTCAGTGTCGAGATTAAGCATAATGGTCGCATCCAGTAAGCCTCCTTTTAAACCTAATGCTCCAGTCATTCCTGTCTCTTCATCGATAGTAAATAACGCTTCGATGGGAGGATGTTTTATCGTATCGCTAGATAACACAGCCATGATCGTGGCTACACCGATTCCATTATCTGCTCCTAGTGTAGTTCCATCTGCTCTTACCCAGTCATTCTCTACTAACATCTTTATACCCTCCGTATCAAAATCAAAAAGAGTATCCGTATTTTTCTGATGGACCATATCCAGATGTGATTGTAAAACAACGATCTGGCGATCCTCCATTCCAGTAGTGGCTGGCTTTTTTACAATTACATTACCCACCTCATCTACGATATGCTCTAGATTTAAAGAATTAGCAAAATCTACTATAAACTGGATTACACGTTCCTCTTTTTTAGAAGCCCGAGGAACTGCATTTAAATCTGCAAAGTGACTCCATAAGGATTTTGGTTCTAGATTTTTAACCGCTTGACTCATATCCTGTAATTTTTTACGAAAATAAAACCCTTATGGGAATAATCGATGCTACGAGGTGTTATTATAGACAAATAAAGCATTTAGATATAAAGACCTTTATCTATTCTTCAACAGATTACTTTAATAGATTCCATTTACGGGTTAATCACGAGACCTATCATTCCCTCCTCAGTATGTTTATCGATAAGTTTAATAGAAAAATTATAAATGATAATATCCAGCTTTTAAATAAGCTCCTTCCTTAAACCCTATAGGATGATCGATATCGTGGAAAGTCTTTTCCATCAGTGTAATAGCTGTATGTTTTAATGCCTCTGCGTTTAATTCAAAAAACAGATCAGACGTAATTCTGGACGAACAAGAAGCCAGTATCAATGTGCCTTTAGGTTTTATTAATTGGCTTCCTAGTTTTGCAAGTTTAGTATATGACTCTTTAGCTCTATCGATCTCACTTGCTCGTTTTGCAAAAGCAGGTGGATCTATAATGATAATATCAAATTTCTTTTTCTGATCGATCATATTTGATAACACTAAAAATGCATCGCCGCATATTCCTTTCAGTTTGTTATCTTCTGAGTTTAAATTTGCATTGGCGGAAGCCAAATCTAATGCTTGCTTACTAATATCTAAACATGTTACAGATTTTGCTCCTCCTACTAGAGCATGCACACTAAATCCTCCTGCATAAGAAAAAACATCTAGCACATGTTTACCTCTAGCCATCTTTCTTATTGCTAATCGATTATGCCGATGATCCAGAAAAAATCCTGTCTTGTGACCCTTAATGACATTTACTTTAAACATAACGCCATGCTCTCGGATGACTATATTCTCTTGTATTAATGTCCCGTAAAGAATATCTCCATCATAAAGCCCCAGTCCATTAGCCACTTTAGTAATACTACGAGATAGTCTTACGACCAATGTTCTTACAGAAGCTGTAGTAATGATCGATGGCAAAATAATCGAAAGATATGGAAACCATATTTCGGAGTATAATTTTACTACGACTGTATGATCGTAAACATCTGCAATGAGTCCCGGCAGACCATCGTTTTCTCCAAAGATTAAGCGATATGCATTAGTGTCCGTTTTTAAAAGTGGTTTTCTGATGCGAAAGGCATCCTTGATTTTTTTATCAAACCACTGTTTATCAATCTTAGCTGATTCAAAAAATTGTAGAAGTTTTATTCTTATCGCCGAACTGGGATCAAAGAATCCACAGGCTAAAAATGCATCTTTACGCTTGTCAAAAATCACCGCCAGATCACCTGGTTTTCCTTCTTTATTTTGCTTTTGTATACTCTCGTTAAAAATCCAAGGATGACGTTCCTGACGGATTAGTTTTTCTGCGGCAGGTTTTAGCTTTATTGCGATCCGCTGTGGTTTAAAAGAAAGAAATACCTCTGGTAAATGGAGTTTCAATAGGTTTTTAATTTTAACTCAATTTATAGCTTTTATTAGTAACGGGATCAAAATGTCTTAAGATAGAATTTTGAGTTCTAATTAAAAACCTTAAGCATGATGATCTCTTTTTCCGTTAAGGGTCGAGAAAAACCTCTTGGCAAATCTTTTTTGGTAAGTCCTCCAAGAAAGACACGATCTAGCTTTAGTACTTCATAATCAAAGTGCTCAAAAATTCTACGAACAATCCGATTACGTCCAATATGCAATTCGATCCCAATCGTATTTCTCGGTTGGTTTTTTACGTAATCAACGGCATCTACTTCTACCGTTCCATCCTCTAATTCAAAACCTTTACGGATTGCTTCTAGATCTTTTACAGACAACTCTCTGTCCAAAGTAGCCTGATAAACTTTTTTTACTTTATGACTGGGATGAGTCATTTTTTTAGCGAGATCTCCATCGTTAGTGAGTAGTAATAATCCTGTCGTCATAAAATCTAAACGGCCTACTGGATAAATCCTTTCGGTAACTTTATTTTTTACAAGATCCATAACGGTACGTCTTCCCTTCTCATCAGACAGAGTAGTCACAAATTTTTTAGGCTTGTTTAAAAGGAGATAAACTTTTGTTTCTTCTAAGTGTATCACTTTTCCCTCGTAGGAGATCTCATCCTTATCCTGAACTTCGTAAGCCGGATTTATTTCTATTTTTCCATTTACAGATACTTCACCGGATTTGACTAATTCTGCTGCTTTACGCCTGGAACAGATTCCTGCATGAGCAACATATTTATTTAATCTCATCATAGCCCGGTAATATTTATTATGGTATAACTTATCTTTTTGATAAACTGATCATTTTAACGCTCATCATTTTTAAAATGGAGTATCATCAGTGTCTTCATTTAATCTAGAGGGTCTAGTAATTATTCCTCCCGCTGTTGCGTCTCCAAAAATATCATTCCCAGATATGTCGTTAAATCCAGCCGCTTCTGGCTCCATGAATTTTACAAATTCCCCTACAAATTTTAATTCCACTGTACCTAGTCCACCATTTCTATGTTTTGCAAGTATGATTTCCGTTAGTCCTTTAGGAGCATCAAAATCTTCATTATCATAATAATCAGGACGATAGATAAAGGTTACGATATC
Organism: uncultured Saprospiraceae bacterium; assembly: GCA_938015805.1. GTDB lineage: Bacteria > Bacteroidota > Bacteroidia > Chitinophagales > Saprospiraceae > JAHDHU01. The sequence goes on from CALLXF010000020.1 coordinate 11,259, forward strand.
GGCATCCTGCTCGATCGCTCCTGACTCCCTAAGATCTGATAGCATCGGTCTTTTTACAGCTCTCGACTCTACAGCTCTCGATAATTGAGATAAAGATATCACGGGGATATTTAATTCCTTTGCAAGGGCTTTCAGAGCTCTAGATATAGAAGAAATTTCTTGCTCTCGATTTCCTCTGTTTTTTCCTGGAGCGGCTTGCATCAGTTGGAGGTAATCGATCACTATCATATCTAAATCATGCTGCTGTTTTAATCGCCGACTCTTAGCTCGGAGTTCATAAATATTAAGAGCAGGTGTATCGTCTATAAAAATATTAAGGTTAGATAATTTTTCTACGGCGTCATTTAATTTCTCCCACTCCAGTTCATTAAGATCTCCATTACGGAGTTGTTTACTATTTAACTCTGCTTCCATAGAAATCAGTCTGGTTACGAGCTGATTTTTAGACATCTCCAGAGAAAACAAAGCAATAGATTTACCGTGCTCTGCAGCGTTTTTTGCCAGTGATAATGCAAAAGCAGTTTTTCCCATACCCGGCCTGGCAGCTAAAATCATCAGATCCGACTTTTGCCATCCGTTAGTCATCTTATCTAACTCAGAAAAACCTGTAGTTACACCTGTTAGAGCATCTCCTTGCTGACTCGATAACTCGATTTCGTTTTTTACATCGATCAGAATATTACCGATATCTTTATACTCAGAGGATAGGTTAGAATCAGAGATCTCATATAAATGACGCTCTGCCTCATCCAGTAGATCGAGTACATCTTTAGTATCTTCAAAAGAGTCATGTATGATATCAGTAGATACTTTTATCAGCTGTCGCTGAATGTATTTCTGAGCAACGATTTTTGCATGATACTCAACGTTTGCAGAAGAAGCTACCTTATTAGTCAGCTCCATCAGATAGGAAGGACCTCCGACCATTTCTATTTTCTCAGCTTTACGTAAAGCCTCATGTACAGTAAGCAAATCTATAGGCTGCGATTTCTGAAATAAATCAAACATCACCTTATAAATTTCCTGATGGGCAGGAAGATAAAAGGTCTCTGGCTTGAGCACGTGGATCACAGATGGAAGTCCATCTTTATCGAGCATGATCGCTCCTAAAACTGCTTCTTCCAGAGGAACCGCCTGAGGCTGAATTCTTCCATAAACAAGTTTATTTACATCTGCTTCTGGTCTAAAAGACTTTAACTTCCCTCCTACTTGTGGTGATGGATTATTCTGCTCGGACATGATATATGACTACTGGTTATATACACTCTACATAACTATATGATCTCAGATCATATTGGTTAAATATAGTATTAGTTAAAAGAATAATGCAAAGCTAAAAGTTCCTGAGGATTCCAAAAATCAGCAAACAGCCGACACTGTGCATATCCACATTTACGATGTGGAAAAACTATTTTTTATGTGCATAAGATTTTTTACTCTCCTTGTTTTTAGTCTAAATGGTTGTAGACTAAGTTATTAAAGAGTATCCACAACAGATTATAAAATAATTGCTTTTGTGGAGAAGTAGATATATGCAGTTGCTCTTAATACAGAACCGATATTTATATGATTTTAGGATTACTGGGTGGATACGATTTCTAAAGAACAATCTTTATATCTTATAAATTGTAATCCTAAAAATCAAAATCCTACTAATGGTCTATTACCACGCGACCAGTATAGATTACGCTATTAACATTTTCCCGAGGCAAGTAATTTATAAAATATATTCCCGATGGAAAAGAACTCAGGTCTAAGCTATAGTC
>CALLXF010000021.1 GCA_938015805.1 uncultured Saprospiraceae bacterium
ATTATAAAGTATCGCAAATTCATCATGAATAACTTTGAGGTAATTTCTCATTTGATTGAGATAAACGGAATCCATCACCAATTGACCGGGAGCCACTAAGTTAGATTCTCTTAACAAAAAATAACCTTCAGCAGGATCTTCATACAATAAAATTTCTTCTGGAATGGAATTAGGATCAGGATTGGTAATCAAAAATTCTCCAACTTGAGTATTTAAATAAAATGTATTAGCGGTGTTATAAATCGGGTCAATACTTACTCCTACCCCATTTGATTTTTCATTTTGATAGTTAGGATGACATAAAATTCCCATCGCTGCGATATACTGATCTACCCGATAAAAGTCTCGTTCATCATAAGCTCTGAAATTCCACATACTCGCATATATTTGCTTAACCGATTTGGAAATATGTCCCTCATCTGGATGTTGTGTTTTAGAAGTATATAATCCAGCACCACTAAATCCTGGAAGGTCTTCATTATTTGTACTCGATCGACATCTTACCGATGTTCCCTCCGGAAAATAATCATGCATGACTTGCAGTGAGTCTAACATCCACTGAGGCATATCGGCTGCTCTAATTTCTTTTCTAAAATCTTTAAGCATATCTATCCTTGTTTCGAGATCTGAGATAAAATCCGGATCACTAATCATATCTTCTACTTCATCATAGAAATTATTGAATTTCATAAATTCGTCATAGAAGTAAAATGGAACTCCAAAGCCATTAGGGATGGTCCCTTCTGGGAAACCAAATTTTCTCATTGTAGCCACATTGGAACATTTAGCTCCAAAAGAGGTAGACATTTCAAATTCTACCTCGTCTAGTGGTAAAATGCGGGTCTGTGATAAATCTCTGTCTGGGATCTGATCTTCTGTAGGTCTTAATTTATCGTACCAATCATTTACTTCATCTAAGCTTGCTTCTCTGATATGATAACTGTCTTGATCTACTTTATAGTAAATATATTTACCTAGTAAGTTTGCAATCGAGTCTATTGCTAAAGGCTCTTTTATATATGCATTAGGAACGTTATCCTGTATCGCTCTTAAGTTTACGTGCGATAGGGGAGTCTGTATTACTGATGTGATTATACCTCCTACTCTAGGAAGCGAATTAGGAAGAGCGTCGTATAATACGATATCTCTTGAACCAGGATTTTCATCCAATGTCATTTGTCTAAAAAATCCAAAACCTTCTGCCTGATTAAAAGGAAGAAAGTCTACGTCAGCAAACAATTCTGATTCTGTAATTACATTTAGTCTAGATCCGATGTAACTATCTTTATAATTATTTAGATAACCTGGTTCTCCGACATTGCCGATAAAATGTTGTAGATTATTTTGGAGAAAGGGCATGTTAGCCGCTAATAACTCAAAAGTTCTATAGGTATATTGAAAATTTTCTGAATCTCCAAATGAATAATTAAAAGAATAACTACCGAATGCACCATTAGGTAAAATCTCATTAGGATTATAAACGATTTCTCCAGTGGTTACTGGTTGACCATTAGTATTGATCGTGGCTATAAAATCTGCGTGTATATAGTGCGTTTTACTATTTACAAAATACACTTGAGGATTGTCAGATGCTTGACCTACGATTACAAATTTTGCAAATTCTTGATTGTTTAGAAAAGGTGCCCAAGGAATATCACTATTTATAACTGCTAATTCTGAAAAAACTTCAGCTGAGGTTATAGATGTTGTACCATCAACGAAAGGAACTTCATCAGCATAGTTAAGCGGGGCAAGAGTAGGCATATTATTAAACTCAGCAATATCATTTATACCATCACCGTCTGTGTCATCTGGATCAGCAATATCATGAGCTGTTATTTTATAATTCTGAATAGAATAAGCATTTAATGGCTCGGAGATAAACATAGTCCCATCTACTCCCATAGTTATAGAAGTAATCGACTCATAGGTTAAGTCTGGCTCATGTAGAGCGGTCAGTAAATAGTATTTGTCTGCCGAGGCTTCTATTTCTAGCTGTACTTGATTATAATTATTTACAGAATAGCTTTGGATCGGAACATTCTGAGTATAAGAAATACTACTGTAAATCAGTCCTAAGAAGCTTAATAATAATAGTCTAGTTTTGATCATGCCTTATGGTTGTCTTTTACTTATATCGTTTATTTGGCGTCCTGCCCCTAGTCTAGAGGATCAGAAAAATAAGCATTTATTACTGATTATAAGCGGTTCTAAGTATTATGCTATGATGATTTTATCATAATTATCCAACCTGTAAAATTAAGCCTGGAATAATTTAAATAAAGATTATGTAGACAAATAAGATTATGGCAAAAAAAAAGGCCCGTCAAAAATTTGACAGGCCATATAATTTAGGTTTTAATTACTGTAACTATGTCAAAGACACATTTACTGCATTTAAACCTTTTTGTCCTTCCTCAACATCAAAAGAGACTTTGTCTCCTTCATTAATTACTAGACCATTTAATCCAGTGGCATGAACGAAAACGTCCTTTGCACCATCATCTGGAGTGATAAAACCGAATCCTTTAGATTCGTTGAAAAATTTAACTGTACCGTTACTCATTATATTATAATAAAAAATTAAATAGGCGAGTTATAAACTTAATAACCCTACCACAATACAAAGAACGGTATCCTTTCGGAATTAGTTTCATATTTAATGATTTATTTTGTTAAGGTTTGGTATAATGAGTCATAAACCTCCATTTTTAACTAAACTATGTTAGAAATGGCACTAATTTTTAAATTTTTAGAAAAAGTAAAGATCAGAATTTTATAAATTGATAGTTGCTAAAACAAGATAAATACAAGAAAAGTAAGCAAATACATATTATTAATCTTCTTTATGGCTGTTCTCGTATCTGGTGATTTATTTAAGCCAATGAATTGATATTTCTACTACTTATTTTATAAACCTGATTTTCAAGCAATAACAATGTTGGAACCATTCAAAATGTCGGTGATTCTTATTGTTAGTACTATTTACTCAGCTTAGGATACTGTTTCCTTATAGTTTTCTAATTATGATCACTTTAAAAGAAAGGCTGACCGACAAAGTTTGTAATTTATCTATATCTTCTTTATTAAACTTATAGAAATAAGGAGTCATGGTGATTAAGTTTTGGATATCGGTAGAGGCTAGGGTAAGTGAATTTCCGATTTGCTGTGAATCTAAAACCTCAAAGCCGTTATCTTTTTCCAGTTCAGATTCAATAGTGGATTTATGAGGAATAAAAGTATCATAAACAAGATTAGCCACCTCTTCCATATGATTGCCTTCCGGGATTATTTTTATAAATACCCCATCAGTTTTAAGAACTCGATTTACTTCAGTAAGATCAGCTGGGGCAAAGATATTTAAAACAAGATCTACACTATTATCGGCTATAGGTAAGTTAAAAGCGGAGCCTACGACATAAGTGTTCTTCTTATCTTTTTTAGATGCTTTAGAAACGCCTTCCTTTGAGATATCTAGACCCGTTTTTATTATGTCGTATTTGTTGAATAATCGTCGGGTATAATATCCCGTTCCACAACCGATATCTAGGAGATGATGTGATTTGGAAGTATTGGATTTTAAAAGTCCTAAAGTTGAGATAGTAAGATCGATGTGATCTAAAAGAAAATCATAATGTCCCTTTTGTAGAAATAGATCTCTAGCATTTATCATAGCCTTATTATCCCCAGGATTTAGTTTCTTTTTTTGGTTCGGAAGCAATAGGTTAATGTATCCATCTTTGGATATATCAAAGGCATGCCCCTCCGGGCATCTATATGTTTTCTCTTCTGGAGTTATTACTGATTTACAATTAGGGCATATAATAATCGACATGGATTTTCTCGGATTTATGCTCGATGTAACAAGCATTATGTTAGGCCATGTAATATCCGTTAATTAATCCATTCGTCATGTAAACACGCAAGCATTATTATTTCTGGATAATTAGTTTACCGGTTTTTAATCTGTCAGTTGTAGGATATGATTTAATGATATAAACTCCATTTTGCAGATGAGATAAATTAATAGTTCCAGACTTTTTATAATCCTTTTCTTTATGGATCATTTGACCTTTAATATTATAAATCTCTAAAAGCTGATAATCTTCTAATAATCGTATAATACCATTAGACGGAGATGGGTAGGCGACTATATCGGTCGGGCTAGGAACTTGTTGTTCTATAACTGGAACTAGCTGATTATCAAGTTTAAAAAGTTGTCTGTCTCTTTCGGGTGTCTTTGCTGTAAAGTATATTTCTCCAGACGGACTTATGGTTGAGTAGCCTTTTTGGCTAGAAGTAAAGCTGTTGTTTATATCCTTAAGTAATCTTAATTCTCCATTATCTGAATTGTAAATCCAAGGCTCCAATCCGTGGATACCATCGTCTAGGGATAATAGATATTTAGAATCTTCAAGCTTCGTAATATCCTCATCATAACTATAGTACTTTGAGGATTGGAAACTTTGTTTTTCTATAAAGGTACCGTTAGAATAAAAGTAATCATAAAAAGTAATGATTTGGCTACTATCTCTAAATGCAAGAACGGCTTTATCTTCCTCTTCCATTAAAAGTATAAGTCTTTCCTTTTTATTATCTAATATTAATTGAGGATCACTGTTATAATCAAAAGTGTATAAGTCGTAAAAGTCTCCGTCCTTAATTTCTAAAAATGATCTGTTGTCTGATTCGTACCAGTAATATTCTCCTCCCTGATAATATTTTATTCCAGAATCAGGTATTGTTTTTATTTTATGACCATTACCATCGGTAGAAAAAATAATCATCTCGCTATCTCCATCAAATGCAAGTGACTTTATAGTTCCATCTGATTTATTACCGTCTCTAAATAATTGATGTTTAAAATTTTCTTCTAATATTGTTTTTTGTCCATTAGGATCGATATAAAATAGATTTACCGGATCTGAAAATTGCCAACCGTTTAAATAGAATCCACCCTGACCATCTGGGAAGGGTTCAGGAAATGTGGCTGGAGTAATGTCAGCCGTGATAGTTTGTTTAGTAACTGTGTTATGTATTTTCCAGGCTCCTCCATCACTATTAGATTGCTGGGTTAAAATGTTATTACCGCTTACGGATTTAGCAGATCCGAGTCCTAGATCCGCAAAGGCAAAGTAATTTTCAGAAACCACATCGTAGTAACCAGGTAAATTACCATTGGATAAATTTACGATTGCATTTTCTGTATTGATTCGCTCGTAATAGATATAGTTTAACTCTGGAATGAGTTTTTGAGAAACCGTTAGGAATTCTGGAAATATTTTTAGTGCATAATTATTTTCGCCGATTGCGGATAGCACAAATACTTTATCGTTATACTCTAGAAACGAAGAAGTACTATGAGTGTTAGCCCCTACATCTAATACCTTAGTGACGAGGTCGTCTTGCATCGCAAAAATAGCCTCGCTTGTAGAGAAAAAATAATCATCTTGAGACCAGATATTAGCGTATATGTCAAAATGGATACCATGGTTTCTAAAGTAGTCCAACTCTTGGATTTTCTCTAACTCACTATTTTCAGTTTCTAAAGAAAATAATGAAGCAGAATCTACAGTTGAGTAATACACATTAATTTCACGATCACTTTGGCTTTCGCCAATGATAATTTGATAATGATCTATTATTTCTGAATTCCCGATTTTAGAAAAGGTAAAATCATCGAGATTTATACTATAGAAATCAGGCCTATATCCATAATAGTGAATATCATCTCTAACTATTATATAAAGATCATTTTCATACCTGATGACTTGATCTTTATCTAGAATATCTACAGGTAGAGATAAATTTGTAAATGCCCCAGTTTCTAGATTCATTATATAGAAGATGCCATAGCCAAGCCATCCATTAGTTTGCCCAAAAATAATGTAGCCATCACTGATTTCTTTGAAATTAAAATTTTGAAAAGTAGCAGCTGATAAATTACTAAAAGTTTCTTGTAATGATGAGGTACAGTTTGTCGGATCAGTAAAGATGATATCCACTTTGTCCTCATGAAGCTCAGCTGTAACTATCGTATTGTTAAAGATGGAAATAATATTTTGAGATTCTGGTAGACTACAAAAAGCACTAGACTTGACTATACCATCTTGTATGGTCACTATACTATTTTGATCCCTTACGACTAACGTAGGAAGCCCGTCTATAAATAATTTCCTTAGTGAGTTTAATTCAGAAAAACCATGATCTACTGTATTTGAGATATCACTAGATAAATCAAAGTGAACAATCTGATCCTTAGAATTAGATATTTTATAAAGATCGTTTCCGATTCTTATATCTGATGTTACTTCTTTAAATTCCTCTTGTAGTCTATCATATCGGATTTGTTTAGACTCGTTATTTGTAGAAGTAGCAGTGAAGTACATGAAGTTTTCTTCAACCACAAAATCATTTACCAGAACTATATTTTGCTCTTTTAAGTCTATCACTTTAACTAAATCGCCAGCAAGAATATCTATTACATAGATGTAGTCAAAATATAATTCGTAAAGATACTTATCATCGTAAATGATTCCCGAATTACTGTTTTCATAAGAGGAGGCAACATTGTTTAAAATTGAATCTGTCGGCCTAAATTTTAAATGATGTAATAGCTCTAATCCATTATCCGTAACTTCTGAAATTTTAGTTCCTTCTACTCCTCGCTCTATAAAATATTCTACCTCACCTAAAGAGATAAACCCTTTTGTACTATAATCATCGTTACGTAAAGTATATTCTATATCGCTGACTTGAATCTGAGTAAACGCCTCCAATGTAGAGATTAGTAGAAAAACGATGACGAGATATACAATTTTCATAGTTAAGTGGTTTAATGCTTTAATGTAAAATTGCGGCTAATACTAAGATACAATTTTATATAGGGATATAGGCCAACTCATGTCAGTGTCAAGACAAACCATATATTACTAAATGTCTAAGAGGTGCTGTTATAATAAATGTGTAAATTATTTTTGAGCTGAAAAAACATTGGCGAAAGCCAAATAGCAAAAACGTAAATCAGCATTAACAAAATGATCCGTAAAAACGTAATATTTTAAGCTGACTCAGTATCACCTAGGAAACTAGGATTCCATAAAAGCAAACCCAAAAGTATCGCCATAAAAACTGATCCTCCGACGTCGTATGTACTGTTACTAATATGTACAATCGTAAAGATCAGCATAAAGACAAAGAAAAACCCAAGAATATATTTTCTAAATCGCGGTATCCATAGTAGCACTCCTGCCACAAGTTGTAGAATTCCCAGAATAGACCAAACCATAACAGGAATACTTTCTTCTAAAGAGCAAGGCGGTTCCAGAAATGAAAAAAACTTATCTGCTCCGATCATAAAGAACATGAGACTGCAGATAGCCAATAGAATGCGTTTTAAAACCATAGTAAGAAATGTTTAGGAAGTTATAAATCATTAAGATAATAAATCTTGATGTTGTCTTACGATTGTTATGCTTTATTTATATGCATCCTCAGTCCCAACTAGCGAAGGGCCTAATGTAAGAATATATAGTTTTGAAAGAAGGAGATTTTACTTTATCAGTCTTCTAGTAATCTTACTCTGTAAAAAATTTCTAAGCCGTTAGAATGTGTACTAAAACCTACATTGCTGAAGCTATGAAAATCAGGAATAAATAAATTTCCGTAGTCATCTTCTATTTTAATCTTCCACTTTTTTATTCTTCCATAATAAAAACAGTCATCTGGATTACTACGTAAACAGTTGCGAATATCGTAATGAGCTCCTCGAATTTTCATTGCGTCCCGGTTTTGTATTTCAATACGATCAAAAAATTCTTTTACCTCTACTTGTAAATTTACTTTATCCTTATCATTTGATTCTGACCATTTAGTCCACTCTTTTCGAATTGATTTTATTGCTTTAATATCCTCTTTTAAATTATTATTGTTATTATCTAAAATTGTAGAGGTTGTCAATTTTTCTTTTTTAAGCAAACTGTCTAAAACATTATCAATCTCATTAATATAGAATCTACTGGGATCAGATTTTTCGATAATAACATTCCTAGGACCAAACAAAATTCTGTGGTGATTCTTAGGGCATATAACTTGGCTATAAGAGGTCCCGCAAAGGAGTACTATTATTAAGATCGAGAAGATTGACTTTATTATTCTGATCATTGCTACAGTCTTTTTTCTTAAAGCCAATAGGATAGATAAAATATGTGCTCTCTAAAAATCTAGAACTATTATTTTTCTAACCTCCCGCTTTTTATCGTTTATAATCTGTACGGTATAACTTCCTTTAATTAAATGACCGACATTTAATATAGCAGTGGTTGCACTAACATGCTGCTCTAATACCATCTGTCCTACTTGATTAAAAATAGAAATCTTACTATTTAAAAGATCTCCTGTTATCGTCAGATGATCGCTAGTGGGGTTAGGGTAAATCTGATATGTCTCTATGTTTTCTGATAAATCAGAGGTAGAGACACTCATGTCGCAACCCTCTATAGTTTTTAAGATAGCTGCATATTTAGGGGCGGGAACACTAGAAGTATCCTGGTCCATAGTTTCTAAAATTCCCCAACTCCCATATCTAGCACTACGTCCTGCCACAAAAGAAAAGTTCATTAACTGTAGAGGATCATCTCCTTCCTGGAGCGTACGCAAAAAATCAAACCATTCGATGTACATATTATACATTGAGCTATCTCTCTGTATATCCAGAAGTGCGGATGCATAGCTAGGCTCTTCTCCAAAAGGCTCTCCAGTTAGATGCTGTCCTCCCTCATAAAAAACTAAATTTACACCTAGCGGATCTGCTAGTTCTGATTTTTGACGGATTAGAAAATCTTTAGAATGTTCCATACCTTCTCTGGCATGCTGTGCAATATCTGTTACCGTTGCTCCAGCACCGAGATTATCTAAGGCGGTATCTCCATCCTCAGTAAACCCAAAATAGAACGTAGGTGTAATTGCATCAAAGCTGCCTTCTGCTAAGTTACGCACCATTCTATTACTGACATCCTGCCATGAGGCTTGTACTCCTGCCACTCGTGTTAGACGATCTAGATCGTCTATAAAAACATCAGTCCATATATCTAAACAATTTTGTACAAAGGGAACAATACCTTCCGGCCAAGAGGTGTTTTGTAATTCGCAACCATATTTATTTAGCCACTGTGCCTGACCAAATATCCAATTCCATATCTCGTTACTATACTCAACAGTAAGATGTCGGTCGGATTCTAGATTATCTCTAAAGAGTGTAGCCATCTCTTCTATATAATTATCATCTGCTCGATGAGGAACACATACCCATCCATCTAGGTCATAATCGTTAAGTAGTCGGATCATCATCTCATAAGGGATACCTTTATTAGTTGCCCATGTGTAATGATCCATCTGGGCTCTATCTTCCCAAGCAAATAAAGTAGGATCATCCCATGTCCATGTATCTGGCTGACCCCAGCTGTTAGTCGTTCCCCAGTCCATAAATCGGACGGAAGGAAAAATAGATAATTTATCTAACCATAGATCGTAGAAAGGATCAGTCTCATATGTCATTTCCGTTCCAGGCATGAGCACCCTGATATTACGGATGGGATCATTTATATCAGAAGAGACGATAGTCATCTCTAAAGTATTACCTACGGGGTTTAAATAATCAAAGACGATACGATTTGCATCAGTCTGTTGTAAATTTTCATACCCACCCCAGAAGCTCAGCTCGCCAGTGCCTTCATAAAGAACAGTGTATTCTCCGGCAGGCCATCCATCCGTTATAGCCCATATCGTTACGACTCGCTGGTCATAAATAGAACCCGGAATATCTTGCGGAATATGTGTGGGATAACCATCAGGTCTATAAGATAAATCGCCTGCATGCCCGGAATCAAAAGGATCAGCTGGATTATCGATATCCTTAGTATACCACTGTCGAGCATTATGCATCAGATCTACAAAAGGGAGCTCTGTACCGTAGTCTACAAGTCCACTTAGATTAGTTCCTAGTTGTAATTTACATTCATCAGACAGCTGGGCCTGAAGACACATCGAACCAAATAAAGCTATGATGGAATAAAATATTTTCATAATGGTTGTTGTAAAATGAATCAATATATGTTCAATAATCAAAACAAGCAATTTGTTTAATCCAGCTTTATGAAGTTAAGAATTGAAAAGGACTAGTCGTAAGATCGATTTCCTTTTTTAGCTTTCTTTGCTGCTTTCTTTTCTTTTGCTGTTTTAGTAGCTTCCTTTTTTACGGTTTTCTTTGCGTCTTTACCTTTACCCATGATTTATCTTTTATTTTTTACATTAATTTGTAATCTAAGAATCCATCATTACAAAGAATATCTACGATTAGCAAACAAGATATGCTTTATCAGTAGGATATAGAAATGGATTTTATGAAAACCTATTTTTATAATTCATGTTAACAATAGGTGTCTAAAGAAAAAGTAAATATTGTTTGGTTTAAACGAGATCTCAGAACGCAAGATCATGAACCCTTATATCACGCATTGGCATCAGCCAAACCTACTTTACTGCTTTATCTTTACGAACCAGATTTACTAAGTCGAGCGGACACTTCTTTACGTCATTTACAGTTCCAGTATCATTCTATTTTAGATATGGATAGGGGACTTACGTCCAATGGGTTACGCGTAAACATATGTTACGGAACGGCTATAGAAGTATTTACGGATCTCCTTGGATCTTATGATGTGGAGGCGATGTATAGTTATCGTGAGAGTGGAGTCATGGAAACATGGGAACGTGATAAAAAAGTAAAACGGCTTTTTGATCAAGCTGATATAAAGTGGAATGAGTATCAGCGAGATGGTATTTTACGAGGTATCGATAATCGACAAGGATGGGATCTGGCATGGTTTACTTTTATGTCTAAGCCTATATTAAAAATAGATTTGGATGCTCCACAGACTCTGCTGGATTTTGAAAATAAATTTCCAATGCCAGCTGATTTTGAGAGGCAGTTACAGGCGTATCCCGATACCTATCAGCCGGCTGGTGAGACAGTTGCATGGCGTTATTTAAAATCTTTCTGTGAGGGAAGAGGGAGTAACTATATGCGTCATATATCTAAACCGTTGCTCAGTCGGAAATCTTGTTCGAGATTATCGCCATACATCGCATGGGGGAACTTATCTATACGGCAAGCGGCCATGTATGTCCGTTATCATCCTAATTATGCAAAGAATAAAAGAGCTTTCGATGCGATGATGACTCGGCTAAAGTGGCACTGTCATTTTATTCAGAAATTTGAGGTGGAATGTACCTACGAGACGTTAAATATAAATCGCGGTTATGATACGCTAGTAAGAGCAAATGATGAGTATGCGATCGAGGCATGGAAAAAAGGGAAGACAGGTTTTCCACTTGTCGATGCCTGTATGCGTTGTCTGGTAAAAACGGGTTGGATTAATTTTAGAATGAGAGCCATGTTACTTTCTTTTTTATGTCATCATCTGGATGTGGACTGGTGGCATGCGAGCACCCATCTCGCAAGATTGTTTTTAGACTATGAACCTGGAATCCATTATCCTCAGATACAAATGCAAGCGGGTACAACAGGTATCAATACAGTGCGAGTTTATAATCCCGTAAAACAAAGCATCGATCACGATACTGATGGGCAGTTTATAAAACAGTGGATTCCCGAATTGGCAGAGCTACCCGTAGCTTATATCCACGAACCATGGAAAATGACTTTGATCGAACAATCATTATACGGGGTAATTATAGGAGAAACTTATCCCGCTCCTATAGTGGATCGCACTGTAGCTGGAAAAGAAGCTAGAGATAAAATATGGGGACATCGGAAGCGACCCGAAGTGAGAATGGAGAAGGCCGGTTTAGTAAAAAGGCATACGCGTAATAATAAATATCGTAAACCTTAAATGATTTTAAGTTTTAATAAAATCGGAAAGATCTAAAGAATCATATTACAGAAATTGACCAAAACTATTTATCCTAAACTGTTAAGGTAAATGCACATACATGTAAAAACCCATTACAAAGTTTAGCACTAAAAACCTCTTTACTGATCTCCACTCAATGGTTTAGTCGGTTGCTGAGGAGTTTCCTGCCTAGTCTTCTTTTGTTGATATTTTTGGTACTGTCTATAGATCATCGGACCAAACATCATTAGCATACGCATTACACCTTTCATAGTTTTAGGTTAGTTATGTTATTTAGACTTATACCAATGTGAGAAGTCTCAAATTAATAAATTGATGATCTGAGTAGATAAAATAGGCGATCTAGATATCTAGTTTGTGTAGCTTTCTGTTGTATCATTCTCATCATGATCATATCTATATTATCTTTAACTTCTTATGCACCACAAGCTTATATCATCTCCGCTTCAAGGTTATACAGATTTCCATTTTAGGAATGCATTCCATAAGTATTTTAGTGGTATCGATACCTTTTATGCTCCGTATATTAGATTTAACGGGAAGATGGTTATAAAGCCAGTTTATGAACGAGATCTAAAACCTAAGAATAACACCACCCTAGAAGTGATCCCGCAGGTAATGACTTGTAGTGCTGAGGAATTTATCTTTGCGGCGAAATACGTAAGGTCTCTCGGGTACAATGAGCTTAACTGGAATCTTGGTTGTCCTTATCCTATGGTTACAAATAAAGGGATGGGGTCAGGACTTATTAAGAGCCCTGAAAAAATAGATCGCATATTAGATGCCGTTCATACTGAGACAGATATCATCGTTTCTATGAAAATGCGTATGGGATATGAGCATCCGAGAGAAATATTAGAAGTTTTTCCTGTACTGGAAAAATACCCGATAAGCAATATAGGGATCCATGCTCGGATCGGTGCACAGTTATATAAAGGAGGTACAGACCTGGAGGCTTTTCAGAGATGCATAGATCATTGCAATCAGAAATTATATTTTAATGGAGATATTACGAGTGTAGCTATATTTGAAGAACTGGCATACCGTTTTCCAAGTATTGATCGCTGGATGCTAGGAAGAGGTTTGATTGCAGATCCGTTTTTACCGGGTATGATTAAGAGTGGATCTCACGTATATCCAGAAAATAAGATAGACGTGTTTAGTAAATATCTCGATACATTATTTATGGGTGCAGAAAAAAAGCTAACGGGAGAGAAAGCTGTGATTAGAAAAATGCTCAGTTATTGGGAGTACTTTGCGATCCTTTTTCCAAATCCTACCAAGATTATAAAGAAGATTAAAAAAGCCAAAACCTATGAGGTTTACGATGCAGTAGTCAGAGAGATTTTAGAAGAAGAGCGAGTTGCAGAGTATTGAGAATATCTATTCTTTATCCCATTAATATATCGCATTTTTGATTTGCCTTTCGGCGAATGTTTATAACATATTTACTGCTGCTACCTGGACCGTAATTGATGTCTGGCTTTATTTTACAGTATGAATTCCAAAACCTAAATTTAATTGTCCCCCAAAACCTTTTAAATCATTATTAATAGGATATCGACCTATTTCTAGCTCAAATCTAAATGGTAAAAGAATAAATTTATTAAAGGATGCACCTATACCTCCGACAAACCCTAAGGATTTTTCGACAGGGTCTGTGTATTGAATTAGTGAATTAGGTCGAGGAAATATATCAAATTCCGTTTGGGAATTGTATATGGCATTTGCAAAGAAATAAAACTTTCGGGAATCATGTTTTATAGCATTTGAAAATCTTTCGTCGTTTATTTTATATTTTTTTTCGATAAAAATATTGTAAGAAAGACCTCCTCTTAAGAAAGTGGATTTTACAAAGTACTCTTTTCTAAATGATAAATCATCACCACTATACATTTGGTAATGTTGGATTCCGCCTTCTAGAGATAATGATTGAAAGGACTTTGCATCTTTTAGTTTTCCAGAATATTGTATGCCATAAGCAGAACCTATATGCACAATGTCATCTATGTCTTTTACACCTTTGAATAATGGAATACCAATTTTTAAATTCCCAATAAACTGCTTGTTATCTTGGGGGATGTCACTAAATCCAATACTATAGACCAGGTTATTATATCCTGCGTCGATATACCAGCCTTTTTTGAACCATTCGATATGACCTCCATAACCGAGAGCTACATTATCTAAAACTATACTCGTTCCATTTCCATTTATAGTAAAGAGGGATCCTTCTACATTGTTAGATATTACGTCTATATCTATTTTCTCATTTTCATTTGATTCACCATTTTGGGTTTCTGAAGTGGTGGTATAATTATTTTGATTTTCTAAATCTGTTTTATTATCACTATCTGACGTTTTTTCAGGAGCCTCGAAACATGATGACTGATACATAGCCATGGCATCTATTATTTGATCATGCCCCACCTGTCTTAGTTTTTTTGTTCTTCTATTCATTAAATAAGAATAGGTAATTCCAGACACCAGACTTCCTGCCGCTATAAATTGATTTTTTTTTCGATTGTTTTCATTCAAGGATTTTAGTCCAAAGGTTGCAGCTCCGATATATAAAGCATAAGTACCGATGTTTCTAAAAATATGATTCGTTCTAGATTGAGAATAACTATTTAAACCAACTAACGCTAAGTCTAAAGATTGTGGACAATTGGATAAAAATCCGTTAAATGCATCTTTATTGATTCCTGTGTCATTGAATTTTAAATATTGGTCATTTACTTTTAGTAATAGAAATTCTGCATCTTCTGTCCTCGTATGACCATACTGATTTACTCGAGTGACTATTTGATAGTTTTGATATACGGCCTTTAGATTTAGATTGTTATTAGGATTAGAATAAGGTTTAGCATTAAACTGTGCTAGACTTAACTGCGTAAGTGTTAACAGCACTAATAGTAGTGAAGCTCTCATGTGTAAGTGGTTTTTTCTCTAATATAAAGAAAATGAAAACCAATTTTTATATTTTCCAATTACAAAATAAAACAATTACCTTGTTCTTAATGAGTTTATCATTCCAACAGAATCTTGTTAAATTGACAAATGCTTCTGGATGTCAAGAAAAAGAAATCATTCAATCTTTGTGGAGTGGATATGGTAAAATATCTAGATACGTTTTACAAGATTCTACTTATAAATCAGTAGTGGTTAAGTATATCGATCTAAATCAAATAGGAGATCATCCCAGAGGGTGGAATACGGATATCAGTCATAAAAGAAAAGTAAAATCTTATGAGATAGAAACACACTGGTATAAGCAGTGGAGTCATTTATGTCCAATAGATTGTAGGGTGCCTCGGTTTATTGGTTCGTTTGCTAAAGGTAAGGATCAGTGGATTGTATTGGAGGATCTTAACGATCATTTTCCATTACGGAAATATGAGATCCAGATAGATGAAGTAAAAGTATGTTTGAAGTGGTTGGCCTATTTCCATGCTACTTTTCTAGGAAGACGGCCTGAGGGATTATGGGAAGTAGGAACGTATTGGCATTTAGCCACTCGACCTGATGAGTGGGCAGAGATGCAGGAAACTACATTAAAACAAAAAGCAAAAACTATCGATACTATTTTAAATAACGGTAAGTATCAGACGATCGTTCATGGAGATGCCAAATTGGCTAATTTCTGTTTTTCAAAAGATGGTAAAAAAATCGCTGCTGTAGATTTCCAGTATGTAGGTGGTGGATGTGGTATGAAAGATGTGGCTTACTTTTTAGGATCATGTCTTTCCAGCTCAGAATGTATTCGACATGAGGATGAGTTACTGAGATTTTATTTTGAAGCATTAGAGTCTGCTTTTAATAAAGCTAATCATGACTATATGTTTTTAGAATTAGAGACAGAGTGGCGTAAACTGTATCCGATCGCTTGTACAGATTTTACAAGATTTTTAGTTGGTTGGATGCCGACCCATCAAAAGATAAATAAGTACCATCTAGAAAAGATGGATCAAGTGCTTTCTACTTTATAAATTCTATAATTAAGACTTTGCAAAGATTTGTAATCTTAAAGAGTCAATTTGTTATCAACTGATAAACCGTAAAACTTGCATAACCGATGAGCATACCTAAAATATTAGGTGCGATATCTGTCAAGGCTCCTCCTCTTGTAGGGACAAAAGCTTGAAGTGTTTCTATGAGTAAACCCAGAATTAAACAATATAGAATCACTTTTTTATGTTCGTTTTTACCAAAGGCATATAAACCTAACCAGTAGGTAATTATGTAATGAACAATATGTTTTATTTTAAACAACGAATTATAGAGATAATCTAATTGGATAGAGGTGTTAAGTTGGAAATCTGTAAACATAAATGGGACTTCCCTGTCTTTTGTGTAAATTGCGTAAAGAACACTTATCAGACTAACTAAGGTTAAGGGTATATATTTTTTTGTTGCACTCAATTTATCTGTTTTCAGAATTGA
This sequence comes from uncultured Saprospiraceae bacterium, assembly GCA_938015805.1. GTDB lineage: Bacteria > Bacteroidota > Bacteroidia > Chitinophagales > Saprospiraceae > JAHDHU01. Next base: position 16,377 of record CALLXF010000021.1, read on the forward strand.
TTAATGAGGTTTTTTTTAATGTTCTTTTATCTTCAGTTTCATCCACTAAATAAATTTTATCTAGATTTTATAGAGCTAATGGATACTCAACATATATTGGAATGCAAATATGATTTATTGCAACTTATCATTACAACTAGAATTTTAATAAAAGTACAGACAAAGTTAAGGACAGTTGGTTTTTAAATATATTCTTTTTAGCTCAATACAATGATTATTGATAACAGCTAGATTAATTCGATATCCTAGAGCCTAGATGATATATAATTATTCGCCTTTGAAAGTAGCTTTACGTTTTTCGATAAATTACGAAGTGCCTTCCTCAAAATATTTGGTTTTCTAAGATGTCCAAAATAGGCAATCTTTTGCTCTGACTATCACTTTTAATGTCTTGATAAAGAAGGAAGAGAATTATTATTTTGGCTACAGCCAATAGGACCTTAGTTGCGATTTTTTCTTTGATCTTTCTAACCTTTGCAATTTACTTTCCTTTCGGATCTACACTTATTTTCGGTCATAAGCATCCGACTTTATGATGAGAGTTTGTAACTATCTACTTTGTTAAAAATTCACTTGATTGCTTTAAACGGAGTAGGATTTAATATTAGGCTTAAGCCTAAAAACATAAAAGTAGATATCGTCATATTACATTTATCTAGTCTCGTATCGAAAGTTTGATACTTTCAGAAAGCTGATTATTATCGGTGTCGATAATATCCACAGTAATACTTATTTCTGGATTTACTAGACTATCAGGAATTTTTGAACTAAAATAATAAGTTAATTCCTCAATGGGAGCATTATAAATTTCCTCAATAAAAATGCCTAATTGTGCTTGCGTGATTTTTAGTTGGCTAATGCCAATGTTATCCCTCACCTCAAAAACAAATTCCACGTTTTCACCATAAGAAACATTTAAATTAGTAGGAGCAATTAACTCATATTCTATGCCGTAAAAATCATCGGTGCAGGAGATTAGCGTCATTATAAGAAGTGCTGACATGAATAGATATACTGGATTATTTTTCATTATTATTTAAATATTTATGACTGTTAAATTATATTTCGATAGTTCTTAAAACCGGTTTACTGGTAATGGAGAAAATACCATATCCATCAGCTATATTATTATGAAAGGTAACTGGTTCAGAAAACGGATTATCGTTATTATACCTTTCGTACTGGGACAGATATTTGTAATGGTCTTCTGTAATTTGATAGAGCTTAAATTGAATCTCACTGTTTCCCCTTTTTGGTCTTTCTCCATAAACGATGAATTTGTACATCGTGCCATTAAAATTTTTATCACTGATTACTGAAACTCTATTTTCAATAAAACTCTCATCAATAGGATTATTAGGGATGTCGTAAAATCTAATTTTGTTTCTGTTTTCAAACTGGTCTTCAAAAAAGACATGATCTGCCTCAATCATATAAAAATTCTCTTGGTCGGCTGCATCATCTATGGTAATCTCCCATTTATCCCTAATAAAAAAGTTATTCGTATTTGTATCAGCTAGTATTACATTGATTTCACTAAGTGTTGGATTAGGTGGTACCGTACTGGTAGCACTGATAGGCTCTAGATCATCTGCGACGCCTTCAACGGTATAGGCCTCTCCAGCTATAAAATCAGAGTAATCAAATTTCCATAAAGGAGCACTTACTGTGGCAAAAGGACTAGCATCTCTATAAATGTATCCACTAATAGCACCCTGGTCAGGTGTAATTAATGTGATTCCACTTCCAGGTAGTGGCTGATTTATTTCTTCAGAAAATAAGGTATCGGTAATACCTATACTTTTGGATAGAATGATTAGTTGGGTAGTGTCCCCTTGGAATAATTGAGCATCCAGCACGAGTTTAGAATCATGAGGATCGAGTTCTAAAGACCTGTCTGCCAGATCGCAAGAAGTGATTAAGATTGTGAAGTAAATAAGAGCCAGACCGGTAATATTTAAATATTTCATGTTGTGTCGATTTTTTTTGACATTAAAATTTTACTTGGTAACTGATACTCGGAATAATTGGGAGTAAAGACTGCTCTTTGACTTTATTTATGATACCTACACTTTCTCCTGTTATGGGGTCAAATAAGTTTTCATTTTCAAGGCTTAGGTAAAATGGATTCTTGCGATAATAGGTATTGTAAAAGCCGATAATCCATAACCTCTCAAATCTTTTTCTTTTTTTTGCAAATGAGATACTCCAGTCTAATCGGTGGGATGGTGACATCCGGAAGGAATTTTTAGCACCGCCATTTTCAATTAATCGAATAGTTTCTCCACCTAGGAAAATACTTGGATATTGGAATTGAGGTAGGGTAACGGCATTTCCAGTATGATAAATCCAGTTACTGGATATTTTGATATTATTAGTAAGATTAAACGCTAACACTGTCGAGAAGTCATGCCTCCTGTCGTAACGGAATGGGAATGCGTCTCCATTATTTATATCATTAAACTGTCGATTACTCCAGCTAAGTGTATAACCGATCCATCCCGTAAGTCTTCCTTTTTTTTTATGTATAAAAATTTCAGTGCCATAGGATTCACCGTTACCCTGAGTGATCTGGTCCTCCCAGTCCTGTGGATTCCTATCTAAAAAAGTTGCACCTTCCTGATATGAAAGGACATGATCCATTTTCTTATAATAGGCCTCGATTTCCCATTGTAGTTCATACAACAAGCCACCAATTCCTAAAGCGGTCTGCCAGCTCGTTTGTGGTAAAATCCTATTGGTGCTCGGAACCCATACATTTGACGGCAAGCTGAGTGCTTCTGATGTCAGTAAGTTTATGTACTGGGTCATAGTGCTATAAGATGCCTTTACAGAAATTTTATCATGAGCTAGATATCGTAAGCTGAGTCGTGGCTGTACCGAGGTGTAAAATCTGTTTTCTACCGCAAAAGAAGATCCATGGACTCCCAGATTTGTTTTAAACTTCCCTAAGGTAATGTCATCCTCTATATAGATATCAGTTTCAATAGCTTCTATGTCAGCTACTTTTATGTTATTACTATTAGCATCACCTATCGGTCCAGTTGTGTTTTGGTTTATTCCTGGATTGTACTCATGTCCTACTACTCCAAACCCAAATTTTATATAATGATTAGTCGTAGGAATATAGTCAAAATCTATTTTTGCACCTACGTCTTGAATTCCAGAGCTATAATCAGAGGATGTTCGGGTGCTGTCTTGGAATGTTTCTTGCGAATTTTCTGTTCGAATCTTATAGTCAGAGTAAGTAAGTGTAGTATTTGCAAATAGTTTATTTGAAATTTCGTAATTCCATCGTAAGGCAGATATTTTATTACCCCAGTCGATAAGAGAATTCTGGACTGAAAACGTATCAGTAAACACAGCCCCAAACTTGTCCTTACCGAGGTATCCACTCAGATAAATTCTATGCTTGTTATTTATTTTCCATTGTATCTTCCCATTAAAGTCATGGAAAAATAAAGAAGGATCTATATTCTGATTTTCTTCTTGCTCGAGAAATGGTTTTAGGATTAGATCGGCATAAGTCCTTCTTCCTGAAACAAGAATGGAAAGCTTATCTTTTAAGACCGGTCCACTTACGCTGAGTCTTGAGGAAATGAGTCCGATAGAGGCGTTTCCATGCCATTCTTCTAGGTTTCCTTCTTTCATCCTAATGTCTAAGATCGATGATAATCTACCGCCGTATCTCGCTGGGTGACCTCCCTTAGTCAGAGAAACAGACTTAATGGCATCTGTATTAAAAACGGAAAATATACCTAAGGCATGAGCAGGATTATACACCGGTACGCCATCTAAAAGAATTAGGTTTTGGTCTTGACTACCACCTCTTACAAAAATACCACTTGTGCCTTCTGATCCTGATTTTACTCCAGGCAGTAACTGCAATGATTTCATTAAGTCTTCTTCGCCGAG
>CALLXF010000022.1 GCA_938015805.1 uncultured Saprospiraceae bacterium
GATTTTAAGGATTTAGGAGCGTTAAGAAATCAAAACAGTCTTGAATTTTTGTTTCTTTTGCTTCAAGGCAAAAGAAAAAGAAGCATTTGAATATAAACTTAAATGACAATCAGAATGGAATAGATATTTTTTACCCACACAAATCCACATAGTGCCAATAAAAAATGATGAAAACACTTTTTTTAAACAACTATAGATTGGGAAAGTTAATAACAGCTTGCCTTTTTATAACACTGTTCCAAGCTTGTAAGCAAACAAATGATCCGTTTATAAATATTAATGAGATATCTGCCTGGTGTATTATAGGGTTTGATTCTTTAGATCGATCTCCAGAACAACGGATAGAAATGCTCAATGAAATGGGTTTAAAGAAATACGGATACAATAGAGGTAAAGGAGAATATGATCAGATGAAAAAAGAATTTAAACTAGCGGAAGAAAATAATATAGAAATAACATCTGTGTTTGTCTGGTTAAATGCAAAAAGAGACAGCATCGGTAAACTAAGTGAGTCTAATGAAAAGCTATTAAATAATCTAAAAGATGTAAATCAGAAACCTGCGGTTTGGGTAAGTTTTAACAATAATTATTTTGAAGATCGTGAGGATAAAGAATCTTTAAAAGTAGCAGTAGAAATGATAAAATATTTAAAGTCTAGAACTGATGATTTGGGTTGTCGATTAGCTTTATACAATCATACTGGATGGTTTGGTAATGCTCAAAATCAGATCGAGATTATCAATGAGATAAATCAAAAAGATATTTCGATAGTCTATAATTTTCATCATGCACATGATGATATTGATGAGTTTAAGGAGACTGCAAAATTGATTAAGCCTTATTTGTCTTATGTAAACTTGAATGGTGTAAAAAAGGATGGTCCTAAAATTCTTGATATTGGTAAAGGAGATTATGAAAATAAAATGATAACCTATTTAAAAGAAGAGGGATATAATGGTCCGTGGGGTATTCTGGGACACGTAAAAACTGAAGATGTCAAAGTCGTTCTCCAAAGAAACTTGGAAGGGATAAAATCTATTAACAATACATTAAAATAATTAGAGTAAAATTTAATTCTAGGCAACCTTTTTCATTTTTATCAGCTATATAATTAAGAGTACCAAAGAAATAATAATCTTTAAAAGCTCTTAATGTTGATAAAATGATGAATGAAATAACAGGAGCTATACTTCAAGTTTTACTATTTACCGCTATTCCATTTTTAGTTTATCTAGTCAGCAATAAGACGTCAAAAAATTTTATGGTGAGCATGGGAATAAAGCAACCGACTTTAATTTCCATTAAGTATGCGGTGTTACTAACTATTGCCTATACCATTCCTTTATTGATATGTATCACGATTAATACATCAATATTAGAAATCGTATTATCTAAAGATATGGTCGCGGGAAAAATAAGACAAATGGGTTTTAGCCTTAATTCAGTTGTCTCGCTTTTTATAATTGGAACATTAAATACAGCTCTTGCAGAGGAGATATTCTTTAGAGGATTTATAGGGAAGAAATTAGTAGGGAAACTCGGTTATAAAACAGGAAATTTACTTCAAGCCGTAATTTTTGGAATCGTTCATTTGGCTTTAGTTGCCTTAGCTACCCAGAATATAATATTTTTGATCATTTCTTTTATATTCCCAACCTTATTAGGATACTTTATTATGGATTTAAATGAAAAGTATTCGGATGGAAGTATAGTTCCTGGAATCATTACTCATGGAATATCAAATATTATAGGATATTCATTTATTGGATTTGTTATTTAAGATAGGATTATAACTAACCGTTACTCAAAATAATCTTAGGATAAAAGTATAGTCTAGTCTAGTAAAGCTTTTTTGATTATAGAATAATTTATAAACCTCAGTAAAACACTGTTCTCTTTAAAACTAACAAAGATAAACACCTGAATAGATTTTTATCAGAATCAATATCGAAGTAGGGTGTTATTTCTAAGTGCATAAAAAAAGACCACACGGTTTATGGTGTAGTCTTATAGTTTCCGATAGTCTTTTTTATTTATCCTTTGTTCATCATATTTTTTATGAAGCCGATAATCGCCATTACGACTCCGCCTCCTACTAAGCCCGAACCTCCCATTCCGAGCAATGTACCTACATCAGGCATTCCACCACCTCCTGCGGCAACATCTGTAGCTGTAGCAGCTCCTATACCGAGCATTCCTAAAATAGTCGAACCTATACCTCCACCTGCTATTCCGGCAACAGAGTTCCATAGTGTTCCTAATGAAGAATTTGGCATAAGTTTTCCTGCTACATTTCCTCCTATTGCACCCGTTAATAATGAAATAATAGTACCGATCATAATAAATTGTTTTTCGTTTTAAAATTGGTTAGAACCTAAATATAGAAAAATATAGCATATAATAAAATTCTATATTACTATTTATCGAAGAACTATAATTTTATAAATCAGTTAAATTGCAGAATAATCACCATCCGTAAGCTTCGATCATCTTATTAAATATGGCTGTATTTTCGTAAATTCCAGCAAAGGCTTCTGCTCCTGGTCCGTACGCAAATACCGGGATCATCGTTCCCGTGTGATAGGTAGAGGTAAAGGCTAGTTCCAGATCGTTTAATTTAGATTCTGGCTGTATGGCCAGACCGCCAGTCTCATGATCAGCAGTTACGATGACTAATGTGTTTTTATCTTTTTTAGCAAAGTCGATGCATGCCTTTATGACCTTATCGTATTCTATAAACTCTGAGACTACGTAATCACCATCGTTTGCATGGCCGCCCCAGTCTATCTGCGAACCCTCAATCATTAAAAAGAAATTTTCCTTTTGCTGATCAAGATATTGGATGGCTGCATTAGAAGCAGGAATTAGATAATCTCTTCCTTGACTCACAGGAATAGGATCATCGTTTGCCGTTAAAAATCCAAATTTCTTTGTCGCATCGATTTGTATATCGTTTATGTCATTACTAAAAAAGTCTTTGATAACATATCCCATTCGCGTAAGCTCGCTAGATAAATCTCTCTCGTCATCTCGATTAGTAAAATATTTTTTACCTCCACCTACAAAAAAATCGACACCACTATTTACGATATCAGCTGCGATCGCTTCATAGTTTTTACGATATGGATTGTGTGCGTAAAATGAGGCTGGTGTGGCATGTACGATCGTAGAAGTGGCAACGAGACCTGTCTTTAAACCATTGGCCTCAGCCATCTCTAAAATAGAAGTAACCGGGATAGTATCCTGATCTACTCCTATGGCTCCATTGTAAGTTTTTACACCACAGGCAAAAGAAGTGGCAGCTGCAGCAGAGTCCGTGATCAGTTTATTACTGGCGTGGGGTTTATGGAGTCCTATGGTTTTAAATTCCTCTAGTGCAGTTTTATTATCCTGACTATACATACCTGCAGATATCTGAGTCAGCCCCATGCCATCACCGATGAGTAGGATGATATTTTTAGGTTTTTCAGAAAAATTTTCTGATGTCTGACCAGGCATATCCATGACTGGTTTTACGAGTTTTTTAGTCTCTGACTGATCGCAAGAAAACCCAACAAGTAAGAAAAAAGAAACTAAAACATATATTCTAAACATAGATGTAAACTTTAAACCAATGTAAATCTTTTTCCTGGTAACGACCGTATCAATCCTTTAAATTCGAGGTTAAGTGTATGGGAAGCGATCATGGATAAATTCATATCTATAGTTGCCGTGAGCTGATCTATGGAGATGTCATTATTATTTTTGATAGCTTCTATTATTTTTCTTTCGTCGTCAGACAGTTCTAGGAAGAGCTGTGTCTGAGTAGTACGGGGAATCTTGTTTTCTTCCCATCTCATGATGTAAGCAATATCCTTTGCACTTTGTAAAAGGTGTGCTCTGTTTTGCTTAATGAGATTATTACATCCTTCTGAGGTTTCATCATGCACTCTTCCTGGGATCGCAAAAACATCTTTATTATAATCATTAGCGATATCTGCTGTAATGATGGAGCCTCCTGTAGCTTTAGATTCTGCTACGATTACGGCATCACTTAGTCCTGCGATGATCCGATTACGCATTGGGAAGTTTTCCCGGTTAGGGATCATATCCATGGGAAACTCAGTCATGAGCCCTCCGTGCTTTACCATTTTTGCAGCCAGATTTTTATTAGCCGCGGGGTAGATGTTATTAAATCCATTGCCCATAATCCCAAAAGTAGGAATCTCACTTTCTACAGATTTACGATGAGCAAAAGTATCGATACCATAAGCCAGACCACTAATGATCGTGACGTCCAGAGCCTTAAGTCCATCGATAATTTTAGCAACCATATTTTTTCCATACTCGGTCGGTTTACGAGTGCCTACGATAGCGACAGTCCGGCTGGTATTTAGAAAATCTAAGTTTCCTTTATAGAATAATACCAGTGGAGCATCTTCAAAATGCTTAAGCCTATACGGGTAATGGTCTTCTAAAAAAGTGACACATTTTATATCTTTCTTTTTAGATCTTGCTAATTCTTTTTCCGCTTTTGTGAAATCTTTAAATGATAATATCTGATTTGCGATACCGTCACCGATCATCGGAACTTTTAGTAATTCTCTTTTATCGAGTAAAAAAATTTGCTCGACTCCACCTGCATATGCGATCAGGTTTTTAGCAAGTGTAGGGCCGACTTTAGGGACCTGAGTTAGAGCGATCTGATATATAAGTTCCTGATCTGTCATATTGGTTACTGTGTAGTGATACGATTTCTAAACTGTGTAGCCTTATTTATATCTCCTCTCGCTTCGTAACATTTTGCGATGCCATCTAGTATCCGATTATCGTTTTGATCTATATTAAACCCAAAGGTTAAAAAATGTAAAGCCCAGTCTATTTTACCCTGAGGAATCAAAATATTGTGAGCAATGTCCTGATAAAAGTTCACCATCTGATCCGCGTAACTAGGCTGCTTATTTAGATAATCCATATAGTTTCTGAGATGATCGATATCGGGACGTTCTTGTATAACAGTGCGGAAAGTTCCGAGCAGTTTAGTTAGATCTCTATCAAAATTAAATTGCTCTGTGGCAATTCCTGCCAGCATGAGATTTCCATTTTTATAACGAGGTAGGATCGATATAGATTTTCTAGCAAATACCTCTGCTCGATCAAGTAAATCTTTTTTCTCCGTTCGATCGTTAGAAGCCATGTGTGTATTAAACAGAGCTGTTGCCATAAATGAATTAATACGAGCACTATTTACAGATACTTTGCTGGCAGCTGTGTTAAGACTTAGTGGGGTTTTCCATGCAGGTACTCTACTGATTGTTTTATAGGTAAACCCGACAAGAAAAATAGCGGCTATAGTAATTGATAGAATTTTATATTTTTTGTGGGTTAACCCAATGTGTAGGTAGTATCCCATAAGCAAACAAAATCCTAAGGACGCTGTAAACACAAATCGCTCGTTCATAAAAGTACCGACGCCTACTACCAGGTTAGATACGATGGATAGAGCAGCGATATAAAACAAAATGCAATATGCATATATTCTTTTCTTACGTAATCCATAAACTGCAATACCACCCAGAATCAGATGCAGTATGAGTGGAATAATTGCTTTTAGTTCGGTCCAGTTTACGATCGGAATATGATACGGATAGTAGTCATGTGTTAGCGGATGTGGAAATACATGTAACTTTAAATATATACCGAGTGTATAAAAAATAGTTGCAAATTTTTGATCCATACGCATTGCTGCAAATGGATTATTCATTACATCAGTGATCTCATTTCCATTAGATAAAAAGTATCCGATTACGGAGTATCTAAGGACTAAATATAATAGGGTAGGGATGAGTAAGAGCCCTAATATTTTCCACGCACTAGAAGTGCTATCTTTTCTAAAAAAATAAATGCTTAATGGAATGATGGCTAGAAAAGTTATCGTATTCTCTTTGGCTAACAGGCCAATAAAAAATATGATTAGCATGAGTATTGCTGCTGCCAATTTTTTAGTGTCATAAAATTTAAGTCCGTAGTACAACGCTCCCATACTACCAATAAAAGCTAGTATCTCATCGCGACCTTTTACATTGGCGACAGCCTCCACATGTAACGGATGTAAGATAAACATGATACTGGTTATAAAAGCAACACTTGTCCAAATTGAGCCATTTTTTACATTACTATATGTAAAAAATTGACGCAAGGTTATAAATAAGAGAATGCCTGCAATAGCGTAAAAGACCATGTTTAAGATATGAGAAAGATCAGGTCTCAGTCCATAAATCTGATGCTCTACAGCAAAAGTGATTAGAGAAAGAGGTCGGTATCTGGCCCCCTCGACAAGGTTTTTTTGTTCGCCAAAATAGCCTTCAAAACTCTCGGTAGTTAGTAATTTTCCGATTCCCCCTACGCCTTCTTTGACGTAATTGTTTTCGCTTAAAACGATAGTGTCATCTAGTACGTACTCAAAGCTATACGTGTTCCAGTAGAGGGCACAAGTCGTTAGGAAAATAATACCGATCGCTCCCCAAAGCATAGATTTAGATGGCAGGGTAGCAGACCGCATGTCTGCTGATTTCTGAGCTTCAGGTGGCGTAATATTTTTTGTACTGTTTTTTCCTGTAGGCATAATGGTTTTCTCGAGTTGCTAATATAAATATTTAATAACTTTGTACTTATGATTAAGAATGTCCTATTCTCGTTTATACTCACTTTTATCATTGCCGGTGTGGGTATTGCACAGGCAAATTTTGTGGTTGGTTTTAATGGAGGCTATACACTAGCTGGAAATAATAATAAGATATTCCAGACCTACAATAGCAATACCGCAAATCTAACGGAAGAGCTAAAAGATCTTAAATTTCTGTATGGATTAGAATTAGGTTTTTCTTATCGGACAGGATTGTCAGCAGTGACAGTGATGTATCAGAACTCCCGTAGACGTAGAACGGCCAAAGGTATAACACCAGATGATGTGCTTTTTACTAATACTCTAAACTATGTAATGAGCAGTTATGCTGTAGGTTTTGAGGCAGGACCTAAAAATCTAAATGTAGGCGTTACGATCGGTAGTCGTACTGTAAAAGTAAAATCTAAAATTGGTAGTTCGTCAGATTTTAAAACGCTCGATAAGGAGCGTAACTGGGTGTCTAAATTTTATATAAATATAGGAGCAAGAGGTAATGATAATAACAGCCTCGCCTTACGTCCTTATTTTGAATATGCATGGGGAGGTACAGATATCTCTAATGTAAATAATGCCTTAAATGGGAATAATCCGAGTATTATGGATCGCTTCCATGTGATAGGGCTTTCTATGATTTTTTATAATGGACCGCAGTAAGAAAGCCGAGATGAGATAAAATATATTCCTTTATTTGATTTAGGAACAGTAGGCTTTCGCCAATGTTTTTAGTCCCTATATACTTATGGTTAAAGTATTTAAGTCTCTATTCTTATGGGTAGTATTTAAAATGATTTTGTATAAACCATTGTTACATTACTCTATCAGCTAAAATGATACAGTAAATGCGTACAACAACCTAAAATATAAATCTTACAATATCCTAACTAAAAGCCTTATCTACGATTGCTTTTTGTTGTGCCTCATGTACTTTTTTAAATCCGGTTGATGGTGAAGCACTTGCTTTTCTAGAAACTAGTTCGATATCCATTTTACGGATATAGTTAAGCATAAAGTTCCACGCTCCCATATTCATAGGTTCTTCCTGTACCCAAAGCATTTCTGCATTCTTGTATTTTTTGCAAATTGCATCAAACTGTTTTTGAGGGAATGGATATAATTGCTCGATACGTATGATCGCTACATCCTTTCGCTTTTCTGCAGTCTTTCTTTCTAGTAAGTCGTAATATATTTTACCTGTACAGAATAAGACCTTAGACACAGCTTTTACATCTTTATCATCTATGACCTCTTGGAATTGAGTACCCGTTTTAAATTCGGAGAAATCCGAAACGCATAGTGGATGTCTCAGTAAAGATTTAGGAGACATATTTACTAGTGGTTTTCTAAAAGGTCTACTTAGTTGTCTTCTAAAAGCGTGGAATAAGTTAGCCGGAGTAGTAAGGTTAGTTACGGTCATATTTAGTTCTGCGCAGGACTGTAAAAATCTTTCTAATCTTGCACTTGAGTGTTCCGGACCCTGTCCTTCATAGCCATGAGGAAGTAAAAGTATCAGGCCGCTCATACGACCCCACTTGCTTTCTGCTGCTGTTATATACTGATCTACAATCGTCTGAGCTCCATTATAGAAATCTCCAAACTGAGCTTCCCATAATACGAGATGATCAGGAGAGGCAAGCGAGTATCCATACTCAAATCCCATTACTCCAAACTCAGAAAGAAAAGAGTTATAGATCATAAATCGACCTTGCTTCTTATCGAGGTTGTCAAATCGATTAAGCTCTTGAAAAGTTTTACCATCTCTGAGTACTGCATGACGATGAGAGAAAGTTCCTCTTTTTACATCTTGTCCACTGATCCTTACATTTTTACCATCTAATAAAATAGATCCATAAGCTGTAAGTTCTGCTAGAGCCCAGTCCAAATTATTCTGGTCTAGTAATTTTTGTTTTCCTTTCTGGAGTCTATTTACTTTGGACAAAGGAGTAAAGCCCTCAGGTAGAGTCATGAGGTGTTTTATTACTTTATCAAAAACTTTTTTAGAAATCCCAGTCTTAGGAGAGCTATCAAAATCTTTTGCTGTAGCCGTTCTTAATTTTTGCCAATCCTTTTCAGGTTTTTGGTAAGAATAAGGAAGTGGTTTTTGTTTTATCTGATCTAATCGAGACTGTAGATCTCCCCAGAAATCTTTCTCCATATTTTTTGCTAGATCTTTTTCTACATCTCCTCTCTTTGTCAGCTTATCAATATACATCTCTCGTGGGTTTTTATGATCATCGATAAATTTATACATTTCAGGCTGTGTAAATTTAGGGTCATCTCCCTCATTATGACCATGTCTACGATAGCATACCATATCTAGAAAAACATCATTATTAAATTTCTGACGGTAAGCTATTGCAAGTTCTGCTGCCCATACCATTGCCTCTGGATCATCACCATTTACATGGAATACAGGAGCTTGTATTATGCTCGCTACTGAAGTACAGTAGGTTGATGATCTTGCATCTTCAAAATCTGTAGTAAATCCGATCTGATTATTAATCACGAGATGCATAGTACCTCCGGTGTAATATCCTTCTAGCTGACTCATCTGTACGGTCTCATAAACGATGCCCTGTCCGGCGATCGCAGCATCACCATGGATCAGGATCGGTAGTATTTTATCATAATCGCTATCGTATAATAAGTCCGCCTTTGCTCTCGCAAATCCCTCCAGGACTGTATTTACAGATTCTAGGTGTGATGGATTAGGAGCAAGTTTTAAATCTACTTTTTTACCATTGGGAGTTTTTACCTGACTGGAGTATCCGAGATGGTATTTTACATCTCCATCTCCATGACTGATGTCAGGTATTGCTGTTCCCTCAAATTCGTTAAAAATATGCTCGTAGGTTTTATTCATAATATTAGCCAGAACATTTAGCCTACCTCTATGAGCCATTCCTATCAATACTTCTTTTACTGTATCTTCTGCTCCTTCATTGATGATGGCATCGATAGCGGCGATTATAGATTCTCCTCCTTCTAATGAAAACCGTTTCTGACCTACATATTTAGTATGTAGAAACTTTTCAAAAATTACGGCACCGTTTAGTTTTTCTAGAATTCTTTTTTTCTTTTCTATCGGCAGTCCGTATCCTCCTGAGAGGCTTCGGTTTTCGATTTTATCTCTCAGCCACATTCGTTTTTCTCTATCTTCTATATGAGCATACTCTATTCCTATATTACCTGAATAGATCGTGTGTAATCTTTCTATGATTTCTCTTAAGGTCGCCGAAGGAAGACCTATTTCTTTTCCAGCGGAAAAGGTTTTATCTAAATCCGCCTCAGTAAGATTGTAATCTTCTAACTGTAAGTGAGGTTTTCTATCTTTTCTATCTCTGATCGGATTAGTAGTAGAGAGTAAATGCCCTCTGCTTCTAAAACCGTGGATAATGGCGTTTACTGCAAATTCTTTATCCGTAATACCAGAGGCTGTTCCACTAGATTGAGTTTTTCCGTTTCCATTACTCGGTTGCCCAAATTCAAAACCTTCAAAAAAGCTTCTCCATCCATCTTCTAGGTCTGTAGGATTATCTTTGTACTTAGCGTACATAGAATCTATAAAACTGGGGTGGGCATTAAAAACGTAAGAAAAATCTTTCATCATCATTATTGTTAAAGAGAAAAGTTATTTTGATTTGCTCGCAAACTATGCAAATGTCCTACTTTTGTAGCAAATAGTACGGATATATCGATAATTTAATATTGAAATTATTACGATAATAATTCCTAAAAGACTTTAATCATTTAAAAAATAGCATTACTTTTGCACTCCATTTGAAATATAGATATGGCACAGCATAAATCTTCTGAGAAAAGAATAAGACAAGACATCGTTAAAAAAACGAGAAATAGATACTACAAGAAATCTACCCGTTCTGCTATTGCAAAATTGAGAGAACTAGAAGATTCTGCCGAAGCAAAGAAATTTTTGCCTAAGGTAGTGAGTATGATAGATAGACTTGCAAAGAAAAATACATGGCATAAAAACAAAGCTGCCAATCTTAAAAGTAAACTGACTAAAATGGTAAATGCCATTTAAGTATAATATATTAGACAATCCCATGAGCCTAAACGTGCAAACCGTTTAGGCTTTTTTTATGTCCCGTTTTAAAAAGTGACAGTTTAAAGTGAAGGCCTTCCTTGGATTAAAGCCTTACGGCGAATAAGGAATCAGCTCTTTTTTTGTTTCTTTGGTTATGAAAAACATTCTACTTCTACTTTTCTTAGGCTTGATCGTAGCCTGTAAAAAGAGTGATTCTAATGCTATATCTGATTTGTCAGACAAGGCTTCTGAAGCCAATGTTCCTAAAATCACAGATCAGAACGAACTAACTGCTCGCTTATTCCAGAACTATATTCCTAATCCTATTGTACTCGGTCATCATGAAGAAAACACGATCATAGATTACGCAATAGAGTATAATCTCGATTTACAGAGATCACAATCGGGGCTTTATTATATGGTTACTAAAAATGGAACTGGAGAAAGCTTAGATAGGCTAGAAACACTATCAGTAGATTATAAAGGTTCTTTTTTGGATGGTCAGACTTTTGATAGCAGTTATGATCGTGGAATACCTATAAAATTTAAAATAGGACAGATGATGGCCGGCTGGAACGAAGGGTTACGTTATCTAAAACATGGCGATGAAGCCATTTTTATTATTCCATCGAGATTAGGTTACGGTAAAAAAGGATTTCCGGGGTATGTGCCAGCGGATAAAATTTTACGCTTTGATATAAAAGTACACTAGAATGATTGCTTCTATATTTATAACTATCGGGAGAGCAACAGAAAATGTAAAATATATTACAGAAAGTAGAGTTGTGCTTTTAGAAATTAGGGAATCTTGTAATTAAAGATGTCTCATATTTACAAGTATTGAATACGTAAATTATTATAATATAGAACATATTATAAAGCAACAACCAAAATTTACACAGAAAAAGGAGAGAGTAGGGTCTCTCCTTTTTCATTTTATAATTTTCTTTTTAGTTATTATTATCGAAATATGCGATCAGCTTTTCTGCTAGTTCGATTCCGATATTTTCTTGAGCTTCTAAAGTCGAAGCTCCGATATGAGGAGTTAGTGATATACAAGGATGTTGCAGGATATCAGTTCTTGGTGTTGGTTCGTTTACAAAAACGTCTAATCCCGCAGCAGCTACTTTTCCTGAATCTAATGCTGCTAATAATGCATCTTCATCAACCGTACCTCCTCTAGAGCAGTTTATAATCATGACGCCGTCTTTCATTTGAGCAAATTCCTCTGTTCCTAAGACAGGTTTATCTGCAGATGGAATATGTAGAGATATATAATCTGCCTGGCTTAGCATCATTTCCATAGTAACAGAGTTCAGTTCGACATGTATACTCTGGTCCATAATTTTTAATGTAAGTGTGGCACTTTCCATATATGGATCTACAGGTAATACGTTCATGCCTAATCCTAGAGCTATCTTTGCAGTCTCTTGACCTATTCTTCCAAAACCTATAATTCCAATCGTTTTGCCTTTGAGTTCTGATCCTTTAGCAAAAGATTTTTTTAGAGTTTTAAATTCTGAATCTCCGTCTGCAGGCATATTTCTATTACTATTATATAAAAATCTAGAAAGAGAAAAAATATGGGCAAAAGCCAGTTCGGCTACCGAGCGAGACGAGGCAGCTGGGGTATTATACACTTGTAGTCCTTTAGACTTAGCGTGATCTACATCTATATTATCTAGACCTACTCCTCCTCTTGCGATGACTTTTAGATTAGGACATAGATCGATTAAATCTTTTCTTACCGTAGTGGCACTTCTAACGCATATAGCATTAAATTCATTCAATCGATTAGATAATTCTTCTTGAGGAATTTTTTGAGTTTCCACTTCATATCCGGCTTCTTCCAGCATTTTTTTTCCTGTTGGATGGATACCATCGTTGATAAGGATCTTAGTCATTTGTAACAGATTAGATTTTGTAATGTACAAAGATGGTCATTTTTGAGATTTTTAAATTGTTACTTTTGAGAATACTGATGAAGAAAACGTTAATTATTTTTTGTGGATTTATTCTCCTTCTCTTGCTTATTTATGCATTGGGCCCTGAGCCCGATTTTAAAGAAGTAGATCCATCCCTTCCTGAGTTAGATCTTGACATCACTCAAGTAGAATCTTACTTAGGAGAAAAGGACTTAGAAATAAAAGATTTAAAACCAGGAACAGAGTCATATCTTATTTGGAATGATACCTTGCTAAAGAATAAAACAGAATACGTTGTTGTCTATTTACATGGATTTTCGGCAAGTGGAGAGGAAGGTGGCGATGTACATGTTCCTTTTGCAGCCCATTTTGGTGCAAATTTATTGGTCCCACGTTTATATGATTCAGGAAGAAAATCGATAGATACTTATAAAGATTTAACACCGACGCAGATGATGAATGCTGCAAAAGAGGCTGTGGCATTAGGTAAACTTTTAGGTGATAAAATTATCCTTATGTCTTGCTCTACAGGAGGCACTTACTCTGCTTATCTCGCCGCCCATCATCCAGAAATACATAGTTTATTTATGTATTCTCCTAATATCGATTTACATGATAAGATGAGTAATGCCATTTTACACCCGTGGGGACCGTCTATTTTAAGATTTATTCAGGGGAGTGAGTATTATGTAATCGATCATTATAATGAAGAGCAAAAAAAATACTGGAATGAAAAATATCATACTGATGGTATAATTGCGTTAAAGTATCTGATCCATCAATCTATGAGAAAAGAGGTTTTTCAGAAAATAACCCAGCCTACATTTATTAGTTACTATTTTAAAAATGAAGAAGAAAAGGACTTGGTCGTTTCCACAGATAAAATTGTAGACTTTTATAATATGATATCCACTCCACCACATTCTAAGCGATTACATAGCTGTGGAGATTGCATGAACCACGTTATCAGCTCTAGATTAATGAATAAAAATGTAGATCAGGTTTTAAAAGAATCGATACGTTTTGCGGAGGACGTATTACAGTTAAAGCCCATATATACTGACGTTTTAGAAGATTAGAGAATTGTATTAAAGCATGATTCTTTCATAGATTTTTCTATTTTTACACACTTATTTTCAATAAGCCATATGATAATTCAGAATCAATCTTTTCAAGGGTGGTCTTTCTTTTTTTTATGTGTAATTCTTTGCTCATGCCAGCCTGAGCAGGAAACACAAAGTGATAAGTCTCATAAAGGATTATTATTTAAAACCCTTAGTTCTGAAGAAACCGGAATAGATTTTACAAACCGTATAAACGAGACATGGGATCGTAATACTCTCGTTTTTGACTACTTCTATAACGGAGGAGGAGTAGCTATAGGAGATATAAATAATGATGGACTATCTGATATTTATTTTACGGGTAATGATTCTCAGGATAAACTTTATTTAAACAAAGGAAATTTAAAATTTGAGGATATTAGTTCGACAGCTATTCCAGAAATAAATCGATGGTCCACAGGGGTAAATATGGTCGATGTAAACAGAGATGGATTCCTAGATATTTATGTATGTACTTCTGGTCCACATGATGATCGTGATACTGCAGCATTGACTAATCTTCTTTATGTAAATAATGGAGACCTTACTTTTACGGAACGAGGAGAAGAATTTGGTTTAGATATTTATTCTCGAGCGGTCCAATCTGCATTTTTTGATTTTGAACGGGATGGAGATCTAGATGTATGGATAGGAAATCATGGATTACTTACCACTCCAGATATGATGGCCTGGTCTACTCAGATGAGAGAATTAGGTTTTGAAAACGTTAGACACCTAGGTCATTACCTAGCTAAAAACGAGGATAATAAATTTACTGATTATACGGCTGAGTCTTTTGCTTTCTTTATGTCTTTTGCATTAGGTATAGCTCCAGGTGATTTTAATGATGATGGACATATAGATATGTACGTCGGTAACGATTATTTTGTACCGGACATGTTATATCTCGGTCAGCATAATGGAAAATTTAGTAATAGAATAAAAGAACTTGTTGACCATACTTCCTTCTATAGTATGGGAGCTGATGCCGCGGATATAAATAATGATGGACTATTAGATTTAGCGGTAGTGGATATGACACCTGCTGATCACGTTAGGAATAAAACACTGATGGCTTCTATGGATGCGGAGCGATTTAGATTTATGACTGAGGAGTTAGGATTTACAAAACAGTTTATGTTTAATTCCTTGCAGATGGGTATCGGTATGGGAGGATTCTCTGAGGTAGGTCAGATGATGGGAGTTTCTCAGACTGAGTGGAGCTGGGCTGTTTTATTAGCTGATTTTGATAACGATGGTTTCAAGGATTATTTTGTGACTAATGGTTTTTATAGAGAGACTAAAGACAACGACTTTAAAAGAAGAGTACAGGAGTATTCCGATAGTACAGGGGTAGGATATAACAAAGAGGTGTATGACTATTTTGTAAAGCGACTTGCATCAATACCGATACAGAATAATATTTTTAGCAATAAGAGAGGAGAAGTGTATCAAGATAAAACATCTGAGTGGTTAGAAGATAATCCTAGCTTTAGTCATGGGGCAGCTTATGGAGATTTAGATAATGACGGCGATCTAGATCTAGTGGTAAATAATCTTATGTCTCCTGCTTTTGTAATGGAAAACCTGAGTACAGATAATAACTGGTTGCAAGTAGAATTAAGAGATTCTATTAATCCCGCTTCTGTAAATTTTGCAAAATTGTTTGCACACACTGGAACAGAAATGCAACGTGTAGATTATTCTTTTGTAAGAGGATATCAGTCTAGTGTAGAACCGCTAGCTCATTTTGGGTTAGGAGCTACGGAAGTTCTGGATAGCCTAGTCATAAAATGGCTGGATGGTACTCAGACGCTTATCGCGAATGTAAAATCTAACCAAAAACTAGTTGTAGATAAACAAAAAGAAGCAAGTACCAAAACTCCTGCTATCATACGTAATGATCCCTTTTTAGATATCACTTTTAAGATTTTAAACTTCCAATACATAAAGCACCAAGAAAATCTATTCAATGATTTTAAAAAGGAGGTATTACTTCCTCATAGATATTCGGATATGGGTCCGGCACTAGCAGTGGCTGATGTAAATGGTGATGGATTTGATGATTTTTACTTAGGAGGTGCTATGGGTAATCCTGGGTTTTTGCATATGCAAAGCGGCAACTCATTTAAACCTGTAAATCTTGCTGATTTCCAAAAAGATGCCAACTACGAAGACATAGGAGCAGCGTTTTTTGATGTGGATGGAGATCGAGACTTAGATCTTTATGTTGCCAGTGGTGGAGGTGGTGATGTAGAGCTCGATGCATCCTTAAGACAAGATCGTATATATTTAAACCAGGGTAATGGACTTTTTGAGAGAGATGCACAGCGATTGCCTTATATGGAATCGAGCACAAAAATAATTGTCCCATTTGATTACGATAATGATGGAGATTTGGATCTATTTGTAGGGGGTAGAAATAGTCCTGGATTATACCCGATGCCTGCCACCTCTTATTTACTAGAAAATAACAAAGGCTTTTTTAAAGAAGTAAAAGCGGACTGGTTAAGAGAAGTACCAGGTATGGTTACTGGAGCAGAAGCTGTAGACTTAGATGGCGATAAACGGTTAGATTTAATAATTGTTGGAGAATGGGACGTTCCTACCTTTTTTAAGAATACTACAGAAGGTATGGTAAAACAAGAAGTCGCTGATGTCAATGAATTATCAGGCTGGTGGCAAAGTTGTACTGCTGTAGATATTGATAAAGATGGTGACTTAGATTTTGTTTTAGGGAACCTAGGAGAGAATAATAAATTTCATGCAAGTCCAGAGAAACCTCTCGGAGTCCTCGCATCTGATTTTGATATGACGGGAACTCATGATATTGTACTTACTAAAAAGTATAAAGGAGAAGAAGTCCTACTCAGAGGAAAGGAGTGCTCCTCAGAGCAGATGCCTTTTTTAAATGAAAAATTTAAATCCTACAAAGAATTTGCAACTTCTAATATAACGGATGTCCTCGGTGAGGAGGAAATAGAGGAAGCCGCAAGATTTGAAGTAAAGAGTTTTAAAAGTATCATTTTAGAGAATAAGGGAAATTTTAAATTTGAAGTAAGAACACTTCCTACCACTGCCCAGTGGGCACCGATATCGAGTTGTATCGCTGATGATATAGATAATGATGGGAATATAGACTTGATCATAGGTGGTGGTATAAATAATACCGAACCAGAAACTATAAGTTACGATGCGGGGAAAGGGATGATCCTCTATGGTAAAGGAGAATTCCAGTTTAGATCAGAATTTAGAATGGATAAGACAGGTATTGTTTTTAATAAGAACGTAAGAGATTTTGCTTACCTCCGTTTAGGGACTAAGCAAAAAGGAATTCTCGTTGCAAATAATAATAATGGAGTACAAATGTTTTTGAAAAAGTAAATCTCAATAATGTCATCTAGAAAACTACTACACCTCGGATTGATTTTTATTATAGCTGTTTTATTTTGTGGTTGTGAATCAGATCAGTCTTCCTTATCATCTTCTAAAGATTCTGGATCCTCACAGGAACAAGTTTACCAACCCATAAAATTTGAGACTGTTTCTAGTGAGTTATCAGGAATAACCTTTAATAATAAAATAGATGTCCTTAAAGTAAAAACTTTTTTAGAATACATCAATGCTTATAATGGTGGAGGTGTAGGTATAGGAGATTTTAATAATGATGGGCTAGATGATATTTATTTTACAGGTAATACCTCTAGTAATAAATTATACCTAAACAAAGGTGATTTTACTTTTGAGGATATAACAAAATCTGCTGGAGTTTCAGCAAAAGGAAAATGGTGCACTGGGGTAACGATAGAAGATATAAATAATGATGGCTTTCAGGATATCTATGTTTCCGTAAGTTATCTAGATAAACCCAGTCAAAGAGAAAATCTTCTTTTTATAAATAATGGAGATCTCACCTTTACAGAAAAAGCAAAACAACTGGGGATTAACGATTCTGGATATTCTATAGAATCTGTCTTTTTAGATTATGATAAAGATAATGATCTAGATTTATTCGTTGCTAATTCTGGTACAGCTCGACTAGGTATGACGTTTGAGGGATTTCATGAATTATGGAAAAACCCTCCTCCTCAAATTTCTGATAGGTTATATAGAAATGACGGGGGAACATTTATAGATGTGACTAAAGAGGCTGGCGTATACAATTTTGGCTTTAGCCTAAGTGTTAGTGTGGCAGATTATAATAATGACGGATGGCCTGATATCTATACTGCGGTAGATCATGTAGAACCAGATATCCTGTACCAAAATAATGGAGATGGTACTTTTACAAATGTCATCAATGATAAGCTACCACATTTTACATTTAGTAGTATGGGGTCTGACGCTGCGGATATAAATAATGATGGTCTTATAGACCTTTATGTTGTGGATATGCTCTCTGATAATAACTACCGTAATAAAGCTCAGATGGGAGATATGAATCCAGACTTCTTTTGGGGGAATGTAGAGAAGGGGTATCATTATTCTTATATGCGTAATCAGTTACATTTAAATAGCGGTGATGGTGTTTTTTCTGAAATCGGTCAGATGGCTGGTGTCGATAAAACAGACTGGAGCTGGTCTCCTCTATTAGCAGATTTTAATAATAATGGGTTTAAGGATTTGTACATTACTAATGGATACTTACTCGATATCATGGATAAGGATAGTCGAGCTACGCTAGATTTAAAGTTTAAAAACGCACTAGATAAAAACCTCCAAGCCCAAAAGGTATTCCTAGATCATACTTTACAGCTCACCAGCACTAAGCTTAGTAATTACTGTTATTATAATAATGGTGATCTCACGTTTAAGGATGTATCATCTGATTCAGGACTAAACTACTTTGGGTTTTCTAGTGGTGGGGCATACGCAGATTTTGATAATGATGGCGACCTAGATCTAGTAATCAATAATATAAATGATCAGGCATCTCTTTACAGGAATCGAGCAGAGAAAAATGGAAATCATTATATCAAGATAATTCCAGATGCTCAAAATAAAGTAGTAGCATTAGGTACTAGGGTTTATGTAAAAACAGGGGATGTAGAGCAAATGCAAGAACTACATAAAGTAAAAGGATATCAATCTACCGTACATTCTAAATGTCATTTTGGCCTAGGTAAATATGAGCGTATTGATGAGATAAAGGTAGTCTGGGGGGATGGAAAAACTCAGATTCTTAAAGATCAGAAAGTAGACCAAACCCTTACTGTAAAATACAGTGATGCCACTTCCGTGAATAAAATAGATAAAGCTCAGATTGTTTTTAAGGATATATCTTCTAAATCAGGTTTAGATTATAAGCATCAAGAAAATGAATTTAATGATTATGATAAGCAAGTCCTTCTTCCACATAAAATGTCGCAGTTTGGGCCGCATATTTCTTACGGCGATATAAATGGAGATAAACTGGATGATATTTTTGTAGGAGGAGCAGTAGGTCAGTCAGGTAGATTCTTTATTAAAAATCTCGATAATTCTTTTACTCCATTTTCTAGTAAAACGTTAGATGCAGATAAAGGATACGAGGATTATGGTTCGGTCTTTTTTGATGTAGACGGAGATGGTGACCTAGATTTATATGTAGTTAGTGGTGGTAACGAGTTTGATAAAAATGATGATACATACCGAGATCGTTTGTATATCAATGATGGTAACGGCAATTTTTCAAAAGGAGTATTACCAGAAATAAAAACTAGCGGATCTATGGTTGTTGCTGGGGACTTTGATAAAGATGGAGATCTAGACTTATTTGTAGGAGGTCGTCATGTTCCTGGCCATTATCCTCAACCTGCTGATAGTTATGTTTTAGTAAATGATAAAGGAAATCTTTCTGTTATGGAAAAAGGTACAGATGCTTTATCGGAATTAGGAATGGTAACTGACGCGATATGGCATGATGTAAATAAAGATGGATTAGATGATCTTATTGTGGTAGGGGAGTGGATGCCTATAACTGTATTACAGCAATCAGATCTAGGATTTGTAAATAATACTGGAGCACTAGGTTTAAGCGAGACTAATGGATGGTGGAATACCATCGAAGCAGGAGATTTTAATGGAGATGGTGAGTCAGAGTTTATCGTAGGTAATCTAGGTTTAAATTATAAGTATAAAGCTACTGTCGATAAACCATTTATGATTTACGGAAATGATTTCGATAAAAATGGTAAGTATGATATCGTACTCAGTTATATAAATGATGAAGGTACTTTTCCGCTTAGAGGACGTCAGTGTAGTTCGCAGCAGATTCCAGAGATTGCAACTAAGTTTGAAAATTATGATCAATTTGCAAAAGCTTCTCTGCAGGATGTGTACGGTCATAAGTTAAAAGAAAGTTTGCATTACAGCATTTCGGATTTCAGATCAGTAAATATGCGTAAATCCTCCACGGGTAAATACGAGCTTATCCCATTATCTAATGAGGCTCAGATGTCTCCTGTTTTTGGAGTCGGTATCGATGACTTTGATAAAGATGGTAATCTGGATTTTGTTTTAGGTGGAAACCTGTTTACTGCGGAAGTGGAAACGGGAAGAGCAGATGCTAGTAAAGGATATTTTTATAAAGGAGATGGCAAAGGAAATTTTACACCTATACCTGCTCATCAGTGCGGTTTTATGATACCTAAAGATGTGCGGAGTATTACGGTACATGACCATCATATTTATGTCGGAAATAACGATGATAAACTACAAGTGTTTTCTTATTAGATCATGATAATAAAAATTTAGTGAAGGAGATTTTAAATAAATTACTTCCGCTATTATTTATCTTGATTCTTATTTCTTGTAATCGAGAAAATTTAGAACAGGCATATATTATTCAAAAGGGGGAAAGTCAAAGCTATGATGTATTAATGATCAGAGAGAAACCTACTTTCATTTTAGATTCGTTAGAAGGAGTTAATACAGACCTATATATTAAAGAGAATTTAGGATACTTTCATTTAGTAAGTCACTCGGAATTCGATTCTCTAAACAAAAAATTAGACTTAAAACTCGACAGTAGAAATGACTTTAGTGATTTATCCGGATTAGGTTTAACACAATTAAACAGATTGATTAATGAAATAGGAATTACGTTGACTAAGTCAATCAAAATAGAAAAACAAGATTCACCTAAGTATATATATTTACTTAATCGAAAATTTTGGAAGAACACTTATCATGGTGACTCCTTTATTGAGTTTATTCAAGATCATGGAGTGGAGTACTTAACTAATTTTAAATTTTTTGATGACTACAACTTATGTCTAACAACAGTTTTAGCTATTATAGAAAGGCATACTTCTTTTAATAGAATTAATTGTGAAAATTTAGAAGCAAATATCAACTCGTCTCAAAATAGTGCATCAAGGGTGTTTAGAATTAAAAACAAAGAACTTGATAAAATTTTTGATGGCTCCTGTACTACTCATATGTTTGGTGATGAAATTAATCAGCTTCAATCTTCTAATCTTGACGCTAGAATCAGTGATCTTTATTCAAAATCAAAACGCCAAATTTTTCTTTACGATGAGTATTTTAATAAACTTAACCAACCACCTTACTTTATTATCAAAATATAAAAACGATCACTAGTATCAGGTGTCATCTATAAGTCAGCTCGGGATACACTAACCTTTTGACATTCACTTTTATCGACTTGACTTATAAATATCCAGATGATTCTCAATGAATAAATCACTTATACGTCATATATAAACATTCGATACTGAGCGGAAGGGATATCTTTATAGATGTCTGGTAATATTTTTATACATATCACTTAACCGCTATACTTCTAAATCCATAAGATCAGTTACCACGTGATATCTCGGATCATCAATATTATCCTGGATATATTTATTCCACTTAGGATTAGATTTTATAAGTAGTGATTTACACTCTGGGCTTAAATGGACTAAGCTTATCTCTCGACCAGAGTCTATATATTTATTAGCAATTCCCCTAAGGGCTTCGATACCGGAATGATCACTAACTTTAGATTCTATAAAGTCGATTTCTATTTTTTGTGGATCTCCTTTTACATCAAATTTAGAATTGAAATTCTGTATGGACCCAAAAAACAATGGTCCCCAGATTTCGTAGACCTTAGTTCCGTTTTCTTTTATTCTTTTGCGTGCTCTAATCATCGTTGCATTTTTCCATGCAAATGCTAATGCTGACATGATCACTCCAGCGATAACAGCGATAGCTAAGTCTTGCCATACAGTAATCACAGAGACGGCTATCAGGACAAAAGCATCGACTTTTGGAATCTTATTTATAATTCTAAAACTACTCCATGCAAACGTTCCTATAACTACCATGAACATTACACCCACTAGTGCTGCTATGGGAATTTGTTCTATTAAACTAGCTCCGAAAAGAACAAAACTGAGCAATGTCAGTGCAGCAACTATTCCAGATAATCTTCCTCTTCCTCCGGAGTTTACATTTATAATAGACTGTCCGATCATCGCACATCCTCCCATACCTCCAAAAAATCCACATAAGATATTTCCAGCTCCTTGAGCTACACATTCTCTATTGCCACTTCCTCTTGTTTCTGTTAGTTCGTCTACTAGATTTAAAGTCATCAGCGACTCTATCAGACCTACTGCCGCCAGAATAAAAGCAGTCGATATTATCAACTTCCAGTGTGGTCCTATAGTGCTAAACATATCAAATATTTGGCTTTGGAACTGTGGTAATCCTCCACTTAATCCGTTAGCCCCGCCATTATCTCTAATAAAAGATCCGACTGTGGGAACATCTATATTTCCGAGTATAGTTATAGCAGCGACAATTATTATAGCGGCTAATGCTGAGGGAAATTTTGTAGTAAGTTTAGGCAAAAAGAACATGATTGCCATTGTTAATAATACTAGCCCTAGCATAATATATAGTTCTGTACCATGCATCCATGTGGACACACCGTCTACTGTATTTTTAAATAACCCTAACTGAGATAAGAAAATAACGATCGCTAATCCGTTTACAAAACCCATCATGACAGGATGGGGAATTAATCGCACAAATTTACCTAGTCTTAATATACCGCTCATAATCTGTATCACACCGACGATTAAAAGCGTGATGAGCAACCATTGTAAACCTAGATTAGGGATGGCATTATCCAAAGCTACGCCGACCGCATTTCCTTCCTGTATCATATGTACCATTACGACTGCCATGGCTCCAGTTGCTCCAGATATCATACCTGGTCTTCCTCCAAAAACTGAGGTAATGATTCCCATAATAAAAGCTCCGTATAGTCCGACCATCGGATCGAGTCCTGCCACAAAAGCAAATGCTACGGCCTCAGGTACTAATGCTAGGGCAACAGTCAGCCCTGATAAGATATCATCTTTGGGATTAGCTACTATATTTTTTATCCAGGCGTTCATAGGTCCAACGTTTATTGCAAAAGCCTGCAAAGATAGGCTTATTGGTTTGGAGGCATTGATAAAATGATCATTTTATATAATGATTTTTTAAAATGTATAATTGATATGTAGAACATATTAAAATTTAGATTAGAGGAAAAGTCTTATGAAAAGATGTGTAATGATCGGCATATACCTAATTTTATATTTTGTGGAAGAGAACAACAAAACCTTTAAAATCTAATATTATTTGCTTAACCTTTGACATTTTGGAGGAAGATAGAAATCTTAAGACTTTAAAATGAACAGCTTTGTTTTATACCGGCAATAGTTAGAGGTAAAAACTACTATGTTTTAAACCTCAGCGTAAAATTCTAAATCGTCACTTCCTAACAAATTTGTTTATACATCAACCTGTCAATAACGATTTTATGGATATGGTAATTACTCTAGTTATAAAGAAAATAAGACTTAGTAAAGAGGTATAAAATGCTGACAGTAGTAATAGTAAAACTAATATTGGTTAATATTCTTTTTAGATAATATAAAGTAATGAAGGTTTATCAGATCATTTACATTGGCGAAAGCCAACCCTTTTTATAAAACCGTAATATTTCCAACTACTTGTTCTGTTACACCGAGGTTAGAAAAACTGCACTGATATATATATACACCTGGAACGATCTTATTGTTTTTAAGCTGGCCATTCCATTGAATGGATTGATCATTAGTCTGGAACACCAGAGACCCCCATCTATCAAAAATAGTAAGGTTGTAATCTTCCATCGTACACGGAGCCATTGCTGTAAAATTTTCATTCCCACTGATAGACTCAGGATTAAAAATATTAGGAATATAAGGAGAACACGTATAAGTTACCGTTACTGTGTAATTACGCACGCATCCGTCTACAGAAGTAAGCTCTATATTATACAGAGGAATATTATCAATGTTGTTTAAAGTAGGATTTATACAATCGTCACAACTTAATCCTGAGCTGGGTTCCCATTTTACAGTATAGTTACTCGGCACTTGGTTTTGGAAAGTGTAAGCGATATTGTTTTTAATGATCAGAGTGCTATCTATCATAATATCTGGGAATGCAAATTCTGCTACATTTACAGATATCACAGAATCACAATTTGCGGCATTAGGAATAACCAGGGTTGTATCTATGGCTCCACCAAAAGTCACACCCAGGTAATTAAACGGCTCGTCCCTACAAATTATAGTATCGAAATCAGCACTACTGTGTAAATTATAGGTAAGCTCTATATTTACTAGGGAATCACATCCATATATGTTTTGTAAAATTTCTGATCCGACTGGGTTAGACTGGTCATAAACGGTATTGCCTACCTGTACGCTAAAACCATCTTGATCACATCCGATATAGGTGACTAAAGAATCTTCTGGGATAGAAAGTGCTAGGTTAGTAATGATAATAGAGTCACAGTCACCACTTCCTATTAGTGTAGAGGTATACTCACCTTCTTGGTCCACTATATTACCATCAGGAAGGATGTAAGACGAATTCTCACAGATAAATATATTTTCCTCTGTAAATGTTTCTACTCCTGCGATCTCACATCCTAGTGCTAGGATATTACATGCGAGTATATCATTATTATTATTGATGTTAGGGGAGTTACTAACATCGCCAGCATTATTACACATAATTCCGACATCAGCTAAAAGGATGTCATTAGTAAGCTGATCTAAAACTACTGTAGGTCTTCCTATAGCATCCTCTGCTAAAACTGTTATTCCTGTATTAGGGACTTGTGTAAAAGTAGCTTGAAAAGATCCACCTTGATTAAAAGTCGTTAATGATCCAAAAGGACCATTAAAAATATTAGGGTCAGTAATGGCTCCAGCGATATTAGGATTATCGTTACCATTAGCTATTTCATAACCCCATGCTGTTGTTTCCCCTTGAAATAAAATGGTAAGATTTTCATCACAGAGGGTTGACCATTGTCTAATTGTTCCTAAAAAATTAGGGTCTAAGGTGGTCGTAGTGATATTAGCTAAATTAGTGTAAAACGAACCGATAAATACGACATCACAGTCTAGTGCTTCTATATCATCTGTGGTATTTATATTATTGAGTGGTTTTGTTTCTATGTCACAGGAGGAAATTCCTGCAGGACCAAAAAAAGACATATTGTCTAATTTTTTACGGATGCCTTCCATGTTTGTTCCATCAAAGGTATATTCGCAAACTGCAGGATTACAGTAATCAAACTGAGAGGTATAACAGATAACTAGTTTAGTATCCGTATCGCAACAGTCCTGAGCATAACCGGTGTTAAAAAAGGAGAATAATAGGAATAAGGATGGTAGTATCTTTCTCATAAAATATAATAACCGTTATGTGTGGTTACCTAATATTAGACTATAATAGTTTACTTGCGTAACGCTTGTAAGGTATTAAATAAAATAATGAGCCGAGATAATTAAAGATACTAACTGTTTTTATAATCTCACATCTATTTTTTGTACCTCACGGACATTTTTGGATATTATATGTAGTTTATTTTCATATTTTTTCTTGACACCAAAGATGATTAAACCTCTAAAGAGTAAATAAAACTATTCTCTTTTTTCCATCCTTTACTAAGATATAACTCCTGAGCTGGAAGATTATCCATACCAGTTTCCAGTAATAATTTAGATCTTTTAGATTTCTTAGCAAAAGAGACGGCGGTATCCATTATTTTTTTCGCTATTCCTTTTCGTCGATAATTATGATGTACATATAAATCATTAAGAATCCATATTTTTTGCATTCCTACTGATGTAAATGATGGATATAATTGTGTAAAACCTGTCGCTACACCATTTGTATCTATGGCTACAAATATAACGCTATCTAGAAGATGTAGTCTTTCCTCTATAAAAGAAGTGGCTGCATTTAAATCAGACTGTTGATCATAAAAAACACGATATAGGTCAAAGAGTTCTGCAACAAGATGGAGATCTTCTTTTGTTGCTTTTTTAATGATCATGGGACTGAGATTTTAGTTCTCTTATTTCTTTTTGTAATTCCCTGATTTGGGATTTTAGGTGATCTATTTCTTTGTCCTTTGATTTTATCTCTCGGTTATTATCGTCGGATATACCATACCGTTCCTTACTGATATAGGGTTTAGTTTCTGATGTCGTGTTATCCTTATTAGATGGAAAGAGTCCTTTAATTTGTGCAATAGGATCATTTCCTTGGTAGTAGCTTACGCCAATGTAAAGGACGGGTAAAAACAAGACCATAAAAATTAATAATCTAGCACAACCGGTCATTTTATATTTGCTCTTCATGATTATAGTATTAAGAGTCAAAGTTATACAGAATGACTAATATTAT
>CALLXF010000023.1 GCA_938015805.1 uncultured Saprospiraceae bacterium
ATTTGTAAATTCGCTCAGAACATCAGAGCCTATGGAACCAGAGCAGTGACAGATGATTTGTTTTTTGTCTAGTGTAAAAGGTAATTTCTGACTTAGATACTTAATGCGATTATCAGGAACCATCATTATGTAAATATCAGCGTCATCAGAGATATCACGCATACTAGCGACAGGTGTGGCCTTTACTTTTTTAGCTAGTAGGGTAGCTGTTTCTATAGATCTACTTCCGACTTGCAGGATTTTATAACCATGTTTGTAAAGATGCGGAATCAGGTGGTGAGCCAGATTACCAGCTCCGATAGCTACGATTTTCATCGACTTTTATTTCTTTGATATAAGGCAAGAAATAATCCAAATAACATCACGATAGAACCTAACCAAAAGAAGTTTATACCTGGAAATATTCTAGCTTCGAAAATGACATAGTCGGTACGATCTACATTATTGGCTATAGCCAAAGGCAAGCTGAGATCATCTCTTTTATCCTGAGCTACTTTAAAATAAAAATTACCATTTTCAGGATCGATTTGACTAAATCTTATGTGCAGTCCTAGTTCTGGTATATATTCCTTTATGCTAAGTGGTCGATTACCTCTTATAATGTAAACGGGTGCAAGGGATTTATTTAAACCCGGAGCACTAATCTCTAGTAGGGCGGCTACAGCGATATCTTTCTCTTCTTTGATATATTGTTTATGTTCGATATTTTCAGAGAAACCTACCAGGCGTATTGAAACATCATTAAACTGTATAATCCCTCTGTCCTGAATAATAAAATCTTTATAGTCTAGTGATTGTTCAGGAGTATAAAACTGATCAAATAGTTTTTCGTCCAGCTTAAAAACAGTTTCCATCTCGTTAGATTTTACAGGAAAAGTGTAAATCAGATTTCCTTTTAAACCTAGAGCGGGGTTTATTTTATAAACCGTATCCAGCATATGATCTTTGACTTGGATCTGAGCCTCGATACCTAGCTCAGACTCGGATATTCTATATTCCGGATGTGTAGGAAAATGACTGTAGCCTATAAGGTTTACCTCGTAGTTTTTTAAAGAATCTAAATATAGAGGAGTCCCTTTACGCAACACATAATCATTAAACTCTATGGTATCCTGCATCTCTTTTGCAAACTGTGCATCCTGAAGAGATGGGTGTAATGCGGCTATATTTGTGAAGAGATCTTTCTCTAAAAACATTTTAGTCGCTGGATTAGTCGCCGCTATTTTACTAAAATCATTAGTGTAAACCACATTAGGCCTTACATAGTATTTATCCGTACCGTTTTTATCTGAGGCAATAGAAATATCATATGATCTTGTATGACCGACTAAGGTATCACCCTCATAAGTGACCCATTGGTCATTCATAAAGAGGGGTTTGTTCTTTAAGAGTTTTACATATTTATTAGCATCCTCTCCGGTAAATAAATCTCCAAAAATAAAAGTGTTATTACTCACATGCCGCTCATTAAGTCCAGCGGCTAAAGATCCGACTATCATCACTGAAAATCCAAAATGAGATAAAGCAGAAGCTCCTAATCTAAGATTACCTTTTAGTATACCAAATAAGTAATCTAGACTGGCAATGATAGAAAAACCACAAGCAAACATCAATAAATGATGCTGCCAGTTCCCTAAATTAAGGAAGTACTTATATAATACAGTTAGTAAAATACCTCCTACTGCAGCTATTGCGATGTGTTTTAAAAATTTACCGCTGAGTTGCTTTTTATCTTTTGCATTATATCGCATAAATAGGGTCACTGCCGAAATCACACTGATAAATACAGCAATCCATAACTGATACTTATTATAATGCGGTATCGGATCATTAATTACCTTACCTATGTATCCTGGGCTAAAGTATGATGCAATCGTATTAAATACAGGCAGAGAGGTAGAGGCTGTTATAATCGCACTGGAAAAGAACAATACCAGCGAACCAATAAACAACCAAAATTCTCTGGAATATATAGATTCCTCTCTTTCTTTTTCTACAATGGTTTTAGCCTTTGCGATAAATACTCCAATACCTAAGAATAAAAAGATTAAAACTAGAGCTACTAGCTGCCACTCTAATCCCATCTCCGTAAATGCATGTGCAGAAGTTTCTCCTAGGATTCCTGATCGAGTCAAGAAAGTAGAGTATAGGATCAGTACAAAACTCAGTATATAAAATAAGTAAGTAGCTTTTATAGATCGATCTGTATTTACGGCTATATAGTTAGTATGTAAACCTCCGATCAGCATGAGCCACGGAACGAGTGATGCATTTTCCACTGGATCCCATGCCCAGTAGCCTCCAAAGGTAAGAGCTACATAAGCCCATGCTCCTCCCATCAGTATTCCAGATCCTAGGATTCCTGAGGAAAATAAACTCCAGCTTAAAACTGATTTCATAGCTCCTTTATGATCTCCAGTCCAGAGTCCAGCAATCGTAAAACAAAACGGCATCGCCACAGAGGCAAAACCTAAAAATAAAGTAGGTGGATGTATGGTCATCCAGTAATTCTGTAGTAATGGATTAAGGCCATTTCCTTTAAGTAAAGAAACATATTCTGCATTCTGGAAAAGTGGAATGTTCATCGTGTCTCTGAGCAGTACCATGGGACTACTTCCTATCCGATATACAAATTCTCCTATCTCTATATGTACTCCCAGTAGCATCGTTGCGATAACCAGTTGTATCAGAGCGAGGATACTCATCACAGGAGATTCCCATCTAGATTTATTTTTAAGGAAAATAAAACCTAATATGATATGCCAGAACATCCAAAGTAAAAAACTGCCTTCCTGACCTTCCCAAAACGCAGATAAAATATATTTAAAATCTAGATCATCGGATACATGTTCGAGTACATACTTATACTCGTACATGTAGTTCATCATCATATAGAAGATGAGACCTATTACAGTAAGAAAAGAAAGACCATGAAGGATAAAGCTCCACCTTCCTAATGTTTTCCATGACCGTTGTTCTGGAGTATCTCTATGTTGTGTAGCATAAAAATAGGACACGGCAGATAGTAATGCGGTTACAAATCCAAAGATGATAAGGAATTGTCCTATTCTACCGGGTAAAAGATGTTCTCCTATATACTGAACTTCGTCCATGGACTAGCCGTTGACTTCTCTTATTGAGATTTCTTCGGTCTTATATTTTGATGGACATTTTAATAAAATACTGTCCGCATAAAAAATATCATCGTTCATTTCACCAGTAATAACGATCGATTCTGACATCTCAAAATCCTGTGGCTTAGCCTGATTTAGGATGACTTGCTTTTCTACTCCGTCATCATCACTGATATAAAAAGAAAAATAATTTGGGTCTTTAGACGGGTTATAAATGATCTCTTTGTTTTTTACTAATTGGCCTGCAATTTTTACTCTGGCCTGACTCGTCTCTGCCTGCTCAAAAGTGGCATACGTACTCACATCTTTACTAGCTGTAAGTAAGATAAAAGCCGCAATGGCGATCATAACGATAGCGATAATATGTATCTTTTTCATAGTAAAATTTTACAACGCAAAATTAAAGATTAAGAAGTCAGAAAGCTAATTATCTAAGACTATTTAAACTAATAATAAATAGGCCAAATTACGACTTGCTCTAACACGACACTTCTAATCCATTAATGCCAGTGCTTTATCTACCTCTTTAACCGGAAATTTACAGACTTTGTTTTGGCAAACATAGATCATCGTTTCTCCATCTTGAAGTTTCTCTTTTAAAAGTGCAAGTGTACCTTCATCTTCGCCACCCAGTAAAAGAGCATTACTCGTATAGTTTTTAGCCAGTTGTAATCTAAGTTTTTCTGCGTCAGGACCGACTATCGCAACCTCATACGGAGCTTTTACATTATCTAAGTATAGCTGGCACCAGTTAGAATAAAAATTAGGCTGCTTAGATCCTACAATCTGATCCATCACATTTTTAAGCATCTGCTCTGACTTGTCTACATATTCTTTTTTGTTTAGATAAAGCCCTAAGTATTTTAGGTTTCTAGCCATGGAAGAATTAGAGGCTGGAATTACATTATCACTCAGTTCGTTTTTATTAGCGACGAGTGGGGGATCGATATCCGAGGTATAATTAAACATTGTATTTTCCTTATTAAAGAAATGGGCAAGAGTATAGCCAGTAAGGTCATCCGCATGATAAAGCCATTTCTCATCAAAAGTAGCCTGATACAATTTTAAAAACGCCGCTATAGTGAGAGCGTAGTCATCAAGAAATGCATTAATAGATGATTTTCCATTTTTATAATTTCGATCCAGTCTGTGATCTGATTGTTTTTGATTTTTTAGGATAAAATTTGCATTGGCTTTAGCCCGATCTAAAAACGCCTCATCTCCTAGAGCGTGGTAAGCATCTATAAGTCCGCTCAGCATCAATGCATTCCACGAAGTCAGTATTTTATCATCTGTTCCTGGTCTGATACGAGTATCTCTATGTTGCATCAG
Source organism: uncultured Saprospiraceae bacterium (assembly GCA_938015805.1). Taxonomy (GTDB): domain Bacteria; phylum Bacteroidota; class Bacteroidia; order Chitinophagales; family Saprospiraceae; genus JAHDHU01. The sequence goes on from CALLXF010000023.1 coordinate 4,467, forward strand.
TTTTTTACTGCTTTCGTCGATAATCATAGAAAATTGACTTTCGTCAATGTTAAATTTCTTCATAATTTCTGCTGGTTCTGTTACGACATTAAGTATCGTCGTGTGTTCCCAGTTTCCATTTTTAGAGACATCATAAAATTCTTTATATATACTCGCATGTGTCTCATTACCGATGATACTGTCTATCTCCGACTCCTGCCACACATAAAACTTACCTTCTACTCCTTCCGAGTCGGCATCTAGAGACGAGTAAAATCCGCTTTCTTCAGACATCAGTTCTCGTTCTGCAAATGCTATAGTTTCTCGTATTACTTTTTCGTACAAAGGATTTTTAGTTTTCTGAAAAGCATGAGCATAAAGAGAAACGAGCTGTCCGTTATCATAAAGCATTTTTTCAAAGTGTGGAACCAGCCAAATATCGTCTACACTATATCGTGCAAATCCTCCACCTATCTGATCATAGATACCTCCGAGAGCCATTTTATCTAAAGTAGTCGTCACCGCTTCTAAGGCTTTTTCGTCGCCAGTAAGGTGATGATATTTTAGTAGGAATTCGTAATTGTTAGGCATTGGAAACTTAGGCGATCCCTTTCTTCCTCCTTTATTAAAATCTATGTTTTCTAGGAAAGCAGCAGCTATATTATCAAGTTCCTCGGGCGAGTAAATAACTTCTCCCGTATTAACGGTTACCTTATCATAGGCAGTCATCCCTTCTGAGATTTGCTGTGCAGATTCTTCTAATTTTGTCTTATCAGTATCATACATTTTGTTAAACTGCTGTAAGACATTAGTCCATTGGTCCTTAGGGAAATAAGTTCCCGCCCATACAGGTCGCCCGTCAGGTAGGGCAAATGCATTTAGTGGCCATCCACAAGATCTGTTAGAAACCAGTTGGCAAGCGGTCATATAAACATTGTCGATATCTGGACGTTCCTCTCTATCGACTTTGATACATACAAAGTTTTCGTTCATTATTTTCGCGACAAGCGAATCCTCAAAAGACTCATGTTCCATGACATGACACCAGTGACAAGCGGCATAACCTACGCTTATAATTATCAATTTATCCTCAGCTTTTGCCTTGTTTAATGCTTCCTCTCCCCAAGGATACCAGTTTACAGGATTATGAGCATGTTGTAAAAGATAAGGACTGGACTCGTCGATGAGTTTATTAGTATACTTATGATTTTTAGTATCACTCATTTTATGGTCCATTTTATTGCAATTGATATTGGAGAATAGAAATACTGCTGATATCAATAAAAAGGGTAGTTTGTACATCTGATCAGATTGAGCCACAAAAGTACATCGATGTATGGAATAATGAGACATCTATAAAACTTAAATAAAGGTTAATCTGGAAATAGGTTTTTGTTAATGAATTCCTGTTTAACTGTATTCGTAATAAGGGGTTCTATGATTGTTAGACTTACGTCAATGGAATATTTCTTTTACATTACATCACTATCATCAAAAAGAAAGATTAATAGGTCAAGTGCGAAATGCAAACGGATATATGATGTTCCTTTTTTTCTATTTAATTGTTATTTACATGTAAAGCAATATTATAATTAGAACAAATTAAAAGGTGTTTAATAATGCGTATGAAGTCGATCTGGTCCACCTTATATAAGTTAGACATATTTATAATGAGTAAACTAAGAGTATTATAAATTCTCAACGATCATCTTTTTGATTTTTATGGCTTTTTCAAAATGATCAAGTTTATGTTTTTTGATCCACCACTCTGCAGCTTCCATTAATAATTCAGGTTGATCGTTTTTGTTAGCAAAAAAGGCATAAAAAGATAGCCCTACATTTTCTCCTTTCTTTGCGATCTTTTCTTCACAAACCCTAATTATCTTTTTGCGTAATCGCTCGTTCATATTTCTTTTTTAATACCTACCTAATACTGTTATTTACTGCCTGCAAGATTACAACAAAGACCAACGATATATTACATAAGTAATATGTATATTGAAAAAACAATGACATCCTTACCTTAAGATATCTCTGAAAGCCTGAAAATAAATGTGGCAGAAAAGTGAACCCAATTTAGTTTTTTAAGTCTTTAGGGCAAAGGAGTAATATACATAAGTAGATGAATGATAAATTCCCCAGTGATAAAGATCTCATAGAGCAATATCTATCTGGTGATAAAACTAAGCTAGCTATTTTAGTTAAGAGGTGGCATAAGATATTTTGTGAGAAAGCCTACTGGGTATTAAGAGATAAGAATATGTCCAAGGATGTCGCACAAGAATGCTGGATCATTATTATAAATAAACTGGATACGTTAGAAAATAAAGATCGTTTTAAAAATTGGGGATTGAGGATTATTTATACACAGGCTATAAATGTTTATAAACAACAGAAGAGGGAACGTGAAAATTTAAGTGGAATAGATCATGAGGTAAATCAGGAAACTCATGAAGAAGAAATAAACCACGTGCTTAAATCTACATTGTTAAAAGCCATAAAAGAATTACCAAAAGAGAAGCAAGATATAATCAGACTGTTTTATGTAGAAGAATATTCTATAAAGGAGATAAGCATATTTTTAAATATACCAAAGGGTACTGTAAAGTCTAGATTGTTTAAAGCTAGAGAAAAATTAAAAGTAAAATTAAAAGCATCGATATGAAGAATGAAATGGAAGAAATAGATCTTTTGATCAAGGAAACGTTAAATCAAGAAGAGGCAAAATTTTATGATGCCTTAGACGAACAAGGGATTTTTGAAATGTTGTTTGGGTTATTTAAAGGAAAAAATGCATGGATAAATATTCTGCTCAATTTTATGATTGTGTTCTTTTTTGGATTATTAATTTATAGTGTAATCCAGTTTTTTAATGCTCAATCAATAGAGCAATTAGTCAGATGGGGCTTTGGGAGTATTAGTTTATTGCTCTGTATCAGTATGCTTAAACTTTATGCATGGATGCAGATGGATAAAAATGCTATCCTTAGAGAAATGAAAAGACTAGAGTTACAAGTGATGTCATTATCAGGTAAGGTATCCGATTAATTTTGATAACGGTGATAATCAATAATACGCTCACTTTGCCTAGGACTTATTTAAACGACTGTTGAAGTAGGGTAAAAAAAAAGTGCCTTCACTAATGATTTAGGAAGACACTTTTTTTTAAGTTATTCTTTAAGATCTATGCTTATTTAAACATAGAAGCTTTTCTAAATTTCTTTGCAAGTAAATAGTAATACATCGCTCTGTATTTATTTCTATTTCCTTTTCCAAACTGAGCACCTACCTCCATGATAGCGTCATCTAGTTTATCTGTGTCTTTAAGTCCTAGTTTTTTTACTAAGAAGTTTTTTCTAACTGTTTTTAATTCTTTAGGATCTGAGGTAGAAACTTTAGAAGCATCTGCTTTGTAAAGAGATGGTCCACAAGCTTTAGCCACACCTCTTAAAAGAGCCATGTCTACTTTTTTTTCTCCACATTTTTTTTCTAATTCGGTAGCATATTTTGCTACTAGGTCATCTAACTTGCTCATGCAATAAAAATTTATAAAGGTTACTAATTTAGTTTGAATAAATACTTTAATATTATTATCCACAAAATAACGAATCTATTATACGATCTGGTATTTTATAGTTTATAATCGTCTTAAAAAACCATTATATCCAAGATCCTTTAACTGGATAAAAGTTTTATCTGCTTCTACTTTTGAACTAAAACCTCCTATAACCACTTTGTATAACTTCTTTCCATCGGAGGTCATTTCTTCCAAAATATAAAAATGTCCTTTAAAATCAGAGGTTCCTTTTTCTATGTAATTCTTGGCATTAAGATACTTCTCAAATGCACCTATTTGTATAGAGTAACTTATAGTTTTTGCATGGCTGTCATCTACAGCATGTGGTGTCTTTGGAAGGGGGACTCTTTCTATAGGAGCTTTATCTTCTGCATCAGGAGTAAACGAAAAAGAATTATCTATTAGTTCATTCAGATCTACTTCTGATTTTGTGATTTTGACTTCATTGGCTTTAGCCTCTTCCTTATCCTCAGGAAGTGGTGATATAATTTTTATTTCTACTTCATTATCCTCTTGTACTTTTGTGAGTTCCGGTTTGTCGTCTATTTGTGAATGGTTTTTTTCTTCCAGGAGGTTTGGAAAATCAGTACTATAGTTTTCATAATAAGGAGTGACAAATGCATCCATCTGATTAGGTACTCCGAGCGAACCTAACCATCTTGTAAACGATCGAGTAGAAAGGTAACCTTGATGCATACCTATTAAAACGCCCTCTGGATCTAGCACCATTAGAGTCGGTAAACATTTTACATTAAAACGATCAATCCAATCTTTACCCGTTGGTATTTCCATGGATGCATTTACACTGATATAATAGGTGTTAAGTATAGAAATAACATCATCATTTAAATAAGTAGAATTAGCCATTAGCTCACACTGCTTATCTCCTGAGGAATTTATATTTACAAAAACGAGTTTGTTCTCATCAGAGGAGAACTCTAGAGCTTGCTCATAAGTGATGTCAGAAAAATCTATAATAGCATTAGAACAGTACACCAGATTGGCGTAAGCTTGAAACACAAAAAGTGAAAAGCACAACAGAATTTTTTTCATCCGATTTGAATGTTGCACAAAGATAAGTAAAAGTGTACATATATAAATAATTTATATGCGTATAATTTGTAATCTTATCTTAATAGAAACTAACAAAACCAGAAGTAATCTTTGTTTTTAATGTATCTCTGGCGGTCTAGTTTTAGCTTGATGGAGCCAGTAGTGTTTTTAGATGCCACTGCAATAATAATTTGGGAATTTTCGTCTACGGATAATGGTTTACTATCATTTAAAACAACACCGTAAATGTTTTTACCGATTTTAGATTTATTATTACAAATCCAAGAGAAATTTATTTTCTGCTCTAATAGATACCTAGCGATAAATTTTCCTTTTTTTCCAGCTCCCCAGATCACTAACGGTTTTTTATTCCAGTCTTTTTTTAGAAAGTAATGAAGTTTTAGATCTAGAAATCTATTATCGCTATAATGAGGATCGACTCTAGAGGATCGAGTAGGATAATCTCTCCATTTATGTAATATTTTAGGAATTCCTATGACGCTACATCGGTGTGAGTAAAATCTAAAACTGAGATCATAATCTTCAGGATAACGATCTGAGTCAAAAGCTCCACATCTTTGCAAATTATATTTACTCGTCATCCAGCATGGAGATGGAATGACACATTCCTTATAGATATCGGTAAAGTTACTACTAGTAGTTGTCAGCTCATTAAGCCATTGCTCATACTTCCGATAGCCATCAGAAACACCATCCTTCGCAAAATAGGAAACGAGCCCTACTGCTATAGCCTGCTTATCGTTTTTAGTAAGCATATCGACCATGGTAGAGAGCTTATCGGATGTCATGATGTCATCTGCATCCATTCTAGTTAGATAAGTTCCTTTGCTTTTAGAAAAAGCATTTTTTAAAGCAGGGATGATTCCTTTGCTACTATTTTTTAAGGGACGTATACGATGATCTTTGTCTGCATAAGCTTGTAATATTTCCCAACTAGCATCTGTAGAAAAATCGTCGACAGCGATCAGTTCCCATGAGGTAAAGTCTTGCTTTAAGATGGAATCTAGACATTCTTCTAGATATAAGGCCTCGTTATAGACGGGCATCAATATGCTGACGATAATCTTATCCATAAAAAAAGCCTCTTATGGTTATATAAGAGGCTCCCAAATATGCTAAATTATTTTTATCTATTTACCACCATCTAGTTCGTCCTGCCATTTTTTTAGCTTATCCCATGCTCCGTCGGCAGCCATTTGTGATTGCTTAGGCCATGTTCCCGGGTTGTGCATCTGGAAACGCGAACCCGCATCTTCCAGTATTTTAGAGAGGGTAGGAACGGCTGTATCTGCAAGTTGTTTAAAAGAATAAATACCCGCCTGATTAAGTAGCTCTTGGATTTTAGGTCCGATACCTTCTATTTTAGTCAATTTATCACGTGATCCTACTTCTCTCCGATCGACTATTTTAGATTCTCCTTTAGTGGTGGTCTCACCGACTACTTTTCTGGTTCCTTGCTTAGTAGCTGCTTTTTTAAGCATCGCCATCATTTCCTTCATGTCGTATTGTTTAACGACTTCCACTTCTTTTACGATTACTTTTTCTACTTCTTTGATTACTTCTACTTCGTGGATGATTTCTTTTGGTTTTTCATCTACTTTCTTTTGTAATCTTTTGTTAGCTGCTAGTAGTTTTTTAATCTCTGCTTCTAGTTCACTATGCTTATTTAAAAGAGCTTTGTTCTCTTTTTTAAGAGCTGCAAAAGTAGCTTTGTCAGAAATAACTTCTACTGGTACTTCTACTTCTTTTACTAGTGTTACCTCTTTGATCACTTCCACTAAAACCTCTACAGGTATTTCCTTAATAACTTCTATCTTCTTAATTTTCTCTATCGTTTTTATGATAGGCACTGGAATTTCTTTGATAACCTCTACCTTTTTAAAAGAAGCTTTTTTAAGCGAACCTCTTTTGTCTTTTACAGACTGAGTGCGGAAAGAAGGACTTTCTTTTAAAATGGTTTCGTAGGCTTTAGTTGCTTCTTTTATTGATATTTTAGCACTGGTGCTGACTTTTTTTATAAGACTTTCTTTTTTTATCATTTTGATTTTAATCTTTAGAGTTAAGAAAAAAATAGGTCTACACGATATCGCATAGACCTACGTCATTTATTTTCTACCGCCGTCTAATTTATCCTGCCACTTTTTTAATTCATCCCATTTTCCTTCTGCAGCAAATTTAGATTGAGCTGGCCATGTAGTGGGGTCGTGCATCTGATATCTTGATCCAGCAGCAATCAGGATGTCCTTTAGAACTTTAACTTTTGCTTTAGATAAATCTACCCACGTCATAATTCCTTCTGCATTTAACAGCCCTTCTATTTTTGGTCCTATACCTTCTACCTTTTTAAGATCGTCTTTTTTAGAAGCTACTTTTTTAACAGCCTTATTCTTAGGAGCAGCTTTCTTTTTAGGGGCAGCTTTTTTAGCGACTTCCTTTTTCACTTCGATAGATCCCATGTCTTTACGCTCTACTTCTTGAGCCTTACCTCTGGTAGTTTTTTCACCGACCACAGACTTAGATACTTCTACCTGCTCCATTCCTGCCATTAAACCGGCTAGTGATTCGAAATCGATTTCTTTTTCTATTTCGACTATTTTCTCTACGATCACTTCTACCTCTTTAATCACTTCCACTTCCTTGATTACTTCCACTTCTTTGATTACTTCCACCTCTTTGATCACTTCTACTTCTTTGATCACTTCCACAGGTTTTTCTACCTCAACAATTTTCTCCACGATCTTCTCTACTTCTACTTCCTTAATGATCTCAATAGGTTTCTCTATCTCTACAATTTTCTCTACGATTTTTTCTACTTCGATCTCTTTAATGATCTCTATAGGCTTTTCTATTTCTACGATCTTCTCTACTTCTATCTCTTTGATAATCTCTACTGGCTTTTCTATTTCTACGACCTTCTCCACGATTTTTTCTACCTCTACCTCTTTAATCACTTCCACTTCTTTAATCACTTCTACTTCTTTGATCACTTCCACTTCTTTGATCACTTCTACTTCTTTGATCACCTCTACCTCTTTGATTACCTCTACCTCTTTGATCACCTCTACTGGCTTTTCAACCTCCACGATTTTTTCTACCTCTACTTCTTTAATCACCTCTACTTCCTTAATCACTTCTACTGGTTTCTCTACTTCGACGATTTTTTCTACTTCCACAATCTTCTCTACTTCTACGATCTTTTCCACTTCTTTTATTACCTCTACAGGTTTTTCTACTTCGACGATTTTTTCGACGATCTTTTCTACTTCTACTATTTTATCTACCTCTACAATCTTCTCCACCTCTTTGATGACCTCTACAGGTTTTTCTACCTCTACGATTTTTTCGACAATTTTCTCTACTTCTACTTCTTTTATAATCTCTACAGGTCTTTCAACGATCTTTTCGATTTCTTTAATGATCTCGATAGGTTTCTCTACGATACGCTCTACTTCGATAGGTTTTTCTATAATTTTGTCTACAAAGACTTCTTTAATCACCTCGTAAGGCTTTTCGATAATTTTATCAACATAGACTTCCCTGTCTACTATTCTTTCTTGGATTTCTACTTTTGCGGGCTTAGCTAAACCTGCTAACCATCCTAATAGAGCCGCTCCAAAAACAAGTAAAAGAGGAATCCAACAACATATAAATAACATGATATATTTTTTTTAGATTTTTAAAATTGATTACTTAAACGTGACTTCTACTCTTCGATTCTGAGCTTTTCCTTCAGCAGTTGCATTACTGGTTTTGGGTTTATTTGGTCCATATCCAGCTGCTTCCATCTGACTGTTAGAGAGTTCCGCGTTACGATTAAAATAGTCTTTTACAAATTCAGCTCTCTCTTTAGATAGATTTACGTTATAGGCCTGATTACCTACATTATCCGTGTGACCACTAATCTCTATCATGGAGCCATCTACATTATCTAAATAATATCTGATATCAGCGACATCTTGTTTTTGTTGAGCATTAAGGTTTAGACTCTCCGCATTAGTATCAAAGTAAACTGTCATCGGTTCTGCTCTAAGTCTATCATATATATCTTTAATTCTATCATCAGCCACTGTTAGTGCTCCGAATGCTAAGGAAATTCCACTATCAAGTGTGTCGATACGATTGATACCATTACGGCCACTAGCGTTACTATTTCCTGACAGACGATTACGATCTTCTTTAGATCTTTGGTCGTAAGAGTAACACGCAGAGGTGTCTATTCTGGCCGCAGTATTTATTTGTTTACTAGGAGCTCCTAGTGAAGTCAGTATGGACTTGACCTTATTGGCTCTAGCCAGACCTAAATTAGGAAGGATACTAGAATTAGTTTCATCTGACTCGTAAGTTCCTGTTACGGTTAAACTTCTTTCCGGATTTTTAGATAGATAGTCTGCTGTTTTCTTTAATACATTGGCTACCGGACTTCCGTAATCTAGGTTATTATATTGTGATCTTAAAAATCTAAGATTGTAATCTGATTTTTCTGAAAAATTGCCATCTCGGGCCTTGAGGGAAGTGTCACAAGTTTCAACAGGGGCTGCAGCTACAGGGCCGACTCCACATAAATAAGTTGTACAACACCACCACGTAAAAATGAGCCAAAGCAAAAGAAGCAATAGCCAAAACAAAAGAGATCTGTTCATAACAGGCAAAATATTTTAGTTGGTAAATAGAAATACCATTTTAATCTTAAGACAAACTGAGAAAAATTTAAAATGATACTAGACATCATAAGTTTGGACGGAGAGATACTGAGAAGGATACTCATATTTTTGAAAAACAGAAAAAAAACTTATATAGATTATTTATATATCAATGAAACGGGGTGTCTTAAAGAATAAATTAAATAAAGTAATATATAGCCAGAAGTTCTCCTCCGTATTTAAAATTATTGTCGGACTAGTTGTAAATAAATCTCCTCACTTTTGCAGCGTGCTTTGCAAGTCTGACTACCTGACATGTATATCCATACTCGTTATCATACCAGAGATAAATCGTAGCTGTTTTTCCATCCTTAGAAACTATAGTAGACGGAGCATCTACGATACATGTACTGGTCGCACCGATCGCATTACTAGAAACAAATTCTGTTGATGTTGAATATTGTATTTGCTCTACAAAATCTCCATATAAAGAAGCCTCCTTTAATTTGGCGTTAAGCTCATCTACAGATACACTTTGATCTAATGTCAGATTAAGTATGGCCATGGAGACATTAGGGGTAGGGACTCTGATGGCATTACCTGTTAGTAAGCCTCTTAATGCTGGAATAACTTTGGAAACAGCCTTAGCCGCACCTGTAGTTGTTAGTACCATATTTGTAGGAGCCCCTCTTCCTCTTCTTGGTTTCTTATGGAAATTGTCGATTAGGTTTTGATCATTTGTATAGGCATGGATCGTTTCTAAATGCCCCTTGTTAATTCCATAAGTGTTATTTAAAACAGTAAGTACGGGTACGATAGCGTTAGTAGTACATGACGCCGCACTTAAAATATTTTCTTGACTTAAGTCAAAGTCTTTTTGATTTGCCCCTATTACTATATTAGGGATATTTTGTCCCGGAGCTGTTAGGATAACTTGATCTATTCCTGGTCTAAGGTGTACGGATAACTCTTCTTTATCTCTCCACATACCTGTGTTGTCCATGACTAGTCCGTTGCTTATGCCATACTGTGTATAATCGATTTGTTCTGGGCTACTTGCGTAAATTAATTTAATAATATTACCGTTTACATGCATTTCATTTCCTCCATCTTCTACAGTAATATGGCCATTAAATTCTCCATGTACTGTATCAGATTTAAGGAGAGCTGCTCTTTTCTGAGCTTCTACATATCTATCTTTTAACTTGGGCCTGATCACGATTGCTTTTAATCGTAATTGTTCTCCTTTACCTGTCTGAGCGATCAGGATTCTGGCTGCTAGTCTTCCGATTCGCCCAAAACCATACAGTACAATATCTTTTTGATTTTTAACTCTAGACTCTATGCCGATAAAAGATCTGAGTTTAAAATTGATAAAATCGTCTATATTTTTATACTCACTTCCTTCTTTTAACCAGTCTAAACCTAATTTTCCGAGATCTAATTTTGCAGGAGCTAGTTTATCTACGTTTTGTATTGTTTTGGCTAATGCCAATGTAACATCTATATCTAAAACCTCTGAAGTGTAATTCTGAGAAAACTGATGAGCAGAAATCAACTGACTAGGACTGATATCATAGAGCGGTTTCCTAAATAAAACCAATTCTATATTTTTATCAAAACGAAGTTCTCCAGCGAGATTTAAAAGAACCAAGGCGGCCTTTTGTTTATCTCTCCAGCTATTGAGCGATTTGTTTACTTCCTCTTTTAAAATTATATTTTTATCAGACATAAGAAATGGTTGATTTTATGTCACAAAAATAATTAAACTTCTTAACTATAGATTTTATAATTAGAAAATCCTCAATGATTATAGAAGTAATTATACCACGCATATTTTGTTTTAATCTAGTTTTGATAAGGCCTGGCGAATATCATCTTTTAGATCGGCCATATCTTCTAGCCCTACTGATAAACGGATCATATTGGGTATAATTCCCATCGCTTTAAACTGATTCTCATCCAATTCTTTTATGTAACTAATCACAGGTGCATAAACTAGGCTCTCGTGTCCTCCCCAGCTGACACCCAACTTAAATATTTTTAGAGCATCGACAAATGCCTTTACTTTTAATATATCTTCTGTGTCTAAAAGTATAGATAAGAGACTGCCGTATCCACTCATTTGGCTTTTTCCTAATTTATACTGAGGGAAATATTTGGTAGCAGGATGCAGGACTTTTTTTATACCAGGTTGTGTTTCTAACCATGGTATTATTTCTAAAACGGCTTCTTGATGAGCTCGCATCCGTATTGGTAATGTTCTGAGCGAACGTAAAATCAGCCATGCTTCGAAAGGGGCAATTTTTGCACCTAGTAAAGCATGCTCTGTGACGAGTATATCATCTATGATTTTCTGACTAGAGATAATTACTCCTGCGACAACATCACTATGACCACATAAATATTTAGAGGCAGAATGTACTGAGATATCGATGCCATAATCCAGTGGCTTTTGAAATAATGGACTTGCCCATGTATTGTCGATGACTGTTTTTATTCCCCTGGCTTTCGCCAATGTTGCTACTGCCTTTAAATCTTGCAGTTCATAAGTTAATGATGCCGGACTCTCTAAATAAATAAGTGAGGTGTTTTCTTGAATGGCTTCTTTAAATTGTTCTATATCTGTTCCGTCAATATAGGTTACCGTTACACCACATTTTTCTTTAAGAAATTTATTAATAAAATTATTGGCCGGACCGTAGAGTGTTTTGATCGTAACGACATGGCTTCCCGCTTTTACACAGTACATGATTGCTGCGGATATAGCTCCCATTCCCGACGCCGTAAGTTTAGCTTTCTCTCCATGTGCTATTGCCGCGATTTTTTCTTCAGCGATGTGAGCCGTAGGGTTTTGTAATCTGCTGTAGATAAAATGATCCCCCGGTGCAGAAAATGCCTCGTCGATATGATCCCAATTCTCAAAAGCAAATAACGAATTTTGGTAAATGGGTGGAACAATCGCCCCTTTATGATCAGCGTAATGATCTCCATCGTGAGTGAGGATGGTTTTAGGTTTATATTTTTTGTTCATTTGTAAATCTTGAAGCTTCCTGTTCCTCTAATGTAGGTAAGTTAAGTTCAAAATTTAAATCCATTTACACTTGCGTAAATCTTTATGATATCTGCTACTCATACTAGCTATTGTTGATTTTGCAATAGAAGAAAAAAATGACTTTTCTATTAGTTAAAAGCTCGATGCCTCTTACTTAAACTCATCTAGCATATCCCCAAATGGATCAGAGAAATTTAATTCTCCATCTACGATTGTCTTTGTAACGATATTCATTTCTGATAATCCGTGTAAAATTAATTCCATAAAGAAATAAAGATCTTTTTTATCCTTTGCTTTAGTCTCTGCAAGCCTTTTTAATCCAGCTACTGAATCTAGTTTTGATTTAAATGATTTTTCGCCTTCGTCATTTAAGAGCTGGATACTATGACCATCTGCAAACCAGTGTCTTAGCGAGCCGTAAGGATCAGGATCTCCTTCCTTTATCTTATCAGGATGGGGGAAGTACTGTAAAAACTTATCTTCAATTACCCCGTTAATAAGACTTAAGGCAACTTGATAAGGACCCTCTTGCTCACCTTCGTAAACCAATTCCATTTTCCCGGTAAGGGCAGGAATGACTCCCCAGAAATCGGTAATACGTGTAGCGGTGCTTTTATCTTTATTTATCACCATACGTCGCTCTGCAGTACTGATCAGGTTCTCAAAGCCTGAGATACTCATCCTCGCAGAGACACCCGATTTTTCATCGATATACTCTGAGTCTCTCGCTTCAAAAGAGATCATCTCTACCATATCTCTGATGTCCTCAGGTATGGCTATTTTCTTTTCTAAACTAGGAGCGATGATGGCTTCTTGGTCCGTAATTTTTCTTGCGGTCTCTATACTACGTGGATAGTGCGTAAGGATTTGGCTTTCTATTCTGTCTTTTAATGGGGTTATAATCGAACCACGATTAGTATAGTCCTCTGGATTTGCGGTAAAAATAAATTGTATGTCTAGAGGCATTCTTAGTTTAAATCCTCTGATCTGTAAGTCGCCTTCCTGGAGCATATTAAAAAGGGCAACTTGTATTCTAGCCTGTAAATCGGGTAATTCGTTAATCACAAAAATCGCTCTATGAGATCTCGGTACCAGCCCAAAGTGGATTACTCGCTCATCAGAGAAAGGTAATTTTAGACTAGCCGCTTTTATAGGATCTACATCTCCGATAAGATCTGCCACACTAACATCAGGTGTTGCCAATTTTTCTACGTAACGCTCTGATCTATGGATCCATTTTATAGGAGCTTTATCTCCTAACTTGTCGATGATCGCTCTTCCCTCAAAAGAAATAGGATGCATCGGATCATCGTTTATTTCTGAGTCTGCTAGAGTGGGAATGTACTCGTCGAGTAGATCTATCATTAGTCTAGCGAGTCTTGTTTTTGCTTGTCCTCTTAGACCTAATAAAAGAATATTATGTTTAGAGAGGAGGGCTCTTTCTAGATCAGGAATAACGGTATCTTCAAAACCGTAAATCCCCGGAAAAGAAGGTTCTTTTTTTTCAAGCCGGCTTAGTAGATTTGACCGTAATTCTTCTTTGATGGTTCTATTGCTGTAGGAAGATTTTTTAAGATCTCCCAGTGTTTTTATTTTCTTAATATCCATAAACTATCTTCTTCTTTTTCTTTTATTCTTTTTATAATCCATAAATAGAAATTCTCCTAACCCGTCCAGAGACGAATAAAACGCTTTTCCATTATTAGCTTGGGTAAACTGATCCACAAAATTGACTAGCCATTCATCTTTGGCAATCATAAATGTGGTTATTGGTATATTTAATTTTCTACACTTTACTGCAAGTCCTAGGGTACGATTAAGAATGGTCTTATCTAGGCCCCATGCATTTTTGTAATATTTTTTTCCTTTTTTGATACAGGTAGGTTTACCATCTGTTATCATCATGATCTGCTTGTTAGGATTTTTTCTTTTGCGTAATAAATCCATGGCTAGTTCCAGACCAGCTACAGTATTAGTATGATATGGACCTACCTTTAGGTAGGGGAGATCTTTTACTTCTATCTGCCATGCATCATTTCCAAAAACCAAAATATCCAGGGTGTCTTTTGGAAATCTAGTTTTTATTAATTCTGCAAGAGCCATGGCTACTTTCTTAGCGGGAGTAATCCGATCTTCTCCATACAGTATCATTGAATGAGATATATCGATCATGAGTACAGTACTCATCTGAGATTTATAAAATGTCTCGTGTACCTGTAAGTCATCCTGGGTCATCATAAAATCATCGATTCCATGATTTATCTGTGCATTTTTCAAAGACTCGGATATGGCTATCTGATCTATTTTATCTCCAAATTCAAATGGCTTATACTCTGATGTTTTTTCGTCTCCTTGACCAGAAAATTTTGTGGTATGACTTCCTCTTTTTGATTTTTTTAATTGGTCAAAAATGTCATTTAAAGCAGACTGGCGTAAAGCTATTTCCAGCTTAGAAGTAGGAGTTATAACAGGGTTTTTGTGATCTGGCTTAGATAGGAATCCCTTATCCATAAGGTCTTGCACAAAATCACCGATTCCGTATTCTGGAGTTGTGAGGTTATATTTTTTATCGAGTTCTGTTAGCCAGGATATCGCTTCATTTACATCACCCGAAGTGTGCAGCAATAACTCTTTGAAAAGTTTTAGTAGCTTCTCAAAAGGATTTTGCTCATCATCACTTGGAATAAATTTTTTAAAATTCCATCCTATCATGCTATAAATTTAAGCTTTAGTTGCTGGATATAACTAGTAATGATTAACAGTATACAGCTGATGATTGTTGTATCTGGACTATGATTGTTTTTCAATTGTTGATTAAGTCTTTTGAGTAGGTTAGTAGAACTATAATATTACTCTTGACTTAATCTGGGTTATAGATGGGATATGTCTTTTTATCAATGTAGATTCTACTGACCATGAAAATGATTTAGATATTGCTAAAACAATTTCAATAAAAAGTTTTATCTAAAAAATCAGAATAATCAGAAAAATCAGCAAACGTGAATTTGTTGCTTTATATTTGCCTTATGATCGAATTAAAGCAAGCTCAAGGAAAGTCTGGTAATAAGTCGGGAAAAAAGTCTAGCAGTTGTTGTGAGCTAGAGGCTATTGTCAGTTTTGATGAGAGAGGTCAGTTGGTCTTTCCTAAGGATGTTCGCAAGAAATTTAACTTGAAGGCAGGAGAAAAATTTGCAATGGTTAGTTGTATAAATGAGAAAGGACTCTGTTGTTTTACACTGGTTAAAACGGAGGCGATTAACGATCTGGTTACTCAGTCATTATCTCCTATGCTCAATGGTCTTACAAAATAAGCTTAACAGGATTTAGATTATAATGATTCATTAAACGATTCACTAAACCCTTTTTTTATGATTGCACTATTTAGTGTTTTAGCGGTTTGCTGCTTCCCAGGATGCTGTGGCGGAAACCCATGTTGTTAGAATATAGATTCTAACAAAGGCAAGCGGGGATGGACCATAGGTCCATCCTCCACTTTAATCATCCGTAGATGATATTTCTAAATTTCTAAATCGGCATCTTTATCTGCATCCAAAACATCCCAGGTGTGATCTGCAAGTAATTGCACTTCGGCCATGTATTCGTATGGACATCTGTTATTCCACTCGTTTTTGCCGATCATAGATAAGACGTATTCTTCTTTCTCTTTTTTCTGATATAAGAAATAGATCTGACCTGGTAAAGGTTTAAAACCACAATCTGCCTCATAGATCTTTTCCGAAATATGGATTTTATCATGTACGTTTTGAGCTTTCTGTAGTAAGTACTCTACCTGTTCTTTTATATCTATAAGTTGTTTCTCTGTCTGCTGATACATAGAGGACATAGCAACTCCTTTTATCTTACCCTTATCGATTGGTTTTATGATCGCTCCACCTACAGAATGGGCGTAAGGTAATAGCCCCGGGTTTTCAGCAATTTTATCCTTATCTATTGGGTTAAATTTTCTTTTACTCATTTTTTATGCATCGACTCATGTATAACGGCTGCTTGTATAATTAGTTCGGCCAGAGCGTCACTTCTTAAAATTTCATGATCCGTGATGTAAACCTTAGATACTGTTTTTAGATGTATAATTTCTAAATATTCGCTGACTAGTTGGTCATTAGGATCAATAAAACTGAGGTAAATATGATCCTTATATTTATTCAAATAGCAAAAATACGAACCACAATAGTCAAAGAAAGGCGTGGCCCACTTAAAAACGGGATGAATTTGAGGCACCAGATTTAAAATTAAATCGTGTGCCTCAGACATTAAATTTTTGACCTTTATATTTTCTAAAGAATCGATGTATAATAAAGAGGCATTCACAAGTACTACTTTAACTTAAAGCTTCCTTTACCAACTTCATAATCTCGGTGATATGCATTGACAGTGTAGTTTCCTTTGTCTAGACGCATTTCCGGAGACCAGTCAAAACATGCCTCGTGATCATTGTTTTGATAGTCGATCGTTCCTTTTAAAGTATATTTTATTTGTTCTCCACTGAGCTTATCTGTAAGAACTCCAGATCCTAAATCTTCTCGATAAAGTGTCTCACCTAAAGGACTTATAATACGGATAAAAATATCCTGATCTCCCGGTTTTACAACCATATTAGTTTCCGTTTTTATACACGTTCTGAGGAAATCCAGCTTCTTAACTTTTTTCTGTTCCTTTGATTTGCCTTCACCTTTGTCTTGTCTTCCCTCTACGATAAGTGAATTTAATTTAATCGCGGAAGCCATGTCCACTTGTCTTCCATAAACTTTGTTTTCAGAATTTATTTGTTCTTTCTCTTCTTCTAACATTGCTTTATCCTCTGCGAG
The DNA here is from genome assembly GCA_938015805.1 of uncultured Saprospiraceae bacterium. Taxonomy (GTDB): domain Bacteria; phylum Bacteroidota; class Bacteroidia; order Chitinophagales; family Saprospiraceae; genus JAHDHU01. The sequence goes on from CALLXF010000023.1 coordinate 21,621, forward strand.
TTTACTTGCCACTTCTTTTTCGTTAGATAGATCAGTTTGTAAAGAGGTGTTTTGTGCAACAAGTAAGGTATTGTTTTCTTTAAGTGTTGCGTTCTCTCTTTTTAGGGTATTGATCTCGGATATATAAGCTGTAACATTATGGTTTAAACTGAGTATTTCCTCTTTGGCTTTCTTTAGTTCTCGAGATTTCCATATCAGGTTATTGATATTTTTTTTCTGGCTTTCGAGCTCTTTTTTCTGACTGTCTATTAGTTCGTTTGCAGCCATGTTATCACTTCTTAGTTCTTCCAGACTGGCCATGGCAGCCTCATAGTCAGACTCTAAAGTAGCACTCGTTTTCTGTTGCTCAAAAAGTTCTGCCTCTTGTATTTTGAATTCTTTTTTCTGTGCATTTCCCGTAAACCACTGGTAAACATTTAGGCCTAGTAATGCCACTAAGGCTATATATACCCAAGTCGGTATTTTAGTTTTTGTATCGTAACTCATAGAAGGTTGTTTTGATTATGAAAGTGCAATAATGACTGGTAAATATCATAAAATATTATTTGTAATTGGATTTATATTAAAAATTAGTGGTAAATATGGATTAGGATTAAGGGGTTTTCACCCAATATTTACAAAGATGAAATTTAAAGACTTAAATAATATCCTATTTCTCGATATAGAGACGGTCTCTATTCATCCTTCTTTTGATGGCTTAAGCCAATTAGAAAAATCTCTTTGGCAGAAGAAGACAAAGTTTTTTAATAATAAAAGAGAGTATTTAAAAGGAGATGAACTTGCAGACAGTTATAAGCTAAGAGCAGGTATTTTTGCCGAATTTGCAAAAGTAGTCTGTATCACGGTTGCCTACATTAAGACGGAGGATAAAAACTATGATAAAATGCGGTTAAAGTCGTTTTATGGCGATGATGAAAAAATCCTCTTGGAAGAATTTAAGGATCTCGTTGAGACCTATTATTTTAATCCTACAAAGCATTTTCTATCTGGACATAATATAAAAGAATTTGATGTTCCTTTTTTATGCCGACGTATGCTGATAAATGGGATCACATTACCAAAGCTGTTTGATATTAGAGGTAAAAAACCATGGCAGATATCTTATTTTTTAGATACACTAGAGCTTTGGCGTTTTGGGGATATAAAAAACTACACGTCGTTAGATCTATTGGCCACTACACTCGGTATAGAATCTCCCAAAGATGACATTGACGGAAGTCAAGTTAGCCATGTTTATCATGTAGATAGAGACATAGACCGAATCGTAAAATATTGCGAAAAAGATGTAAAAACAACAGTGCAAGTTCTCCTAAAAATATCTAGCTTACCTCTTTTAGAAGAAGATAAAATTGAATCTCTTACTTGGGAAGAAGAAGAATGATTCCAGTACTTAAAAGTTATCAGTAACAAGTATCCAGAAATCTTGAACAGTTATTAGAGCCAAGAACTATGCATGCCTAACCATTTGTCAATTCCTAATTATACCATACATAACTTTCATATTAAGAAAATTTTACATTTGTTTTACAAATTGCTTCCACATCTAATATTTCGAGATATTATTTTAATACTTTAGCGGTTCATAAAACATACCTATGAGTCATATCATCGCCCCTTCCATTCTGGCCGCTGATTTTTTACATCTCGACCGTGATATAGAAATGATAAATAATAGTAATGCAGAATGGCTACATGTAGATGTAATGGACGGCAGTTTTGTGCCTAATATTAGTTTTGGACAAGCGATAGTAAAAGCAATTGCCAGCAAATGTAAAAAGACAGTGGACGTCCATCTAATGATCGATAGACCCGAACTTTATGTCTCAGAATTTAAAGAAGCTGGAGCAGATGTGATTACAGTACATGCGGAGGCCACTAATCATTTACATAGACTAATTTATCAAATAAAAGATACCGGTGCAAAAGCAGGTGTTGCTTTAAATCCACACACCCCTGTCAGTAGTATTGAAAATGTGCTAGAGGACCTCGATTTGGTCTGTTTAATGTCGGTAAACCCGGGATATGGCGGACAAAAGTTTATTTATCAGACTTTGGCTAAAATAAAGGAGCTAAAGAAGATGTTGATAGATCGTAACGGTGATGCTCAAATAGAAATAGACGGTGGAGTAGGCTTGCAAAACGCAGAAAAAATTCTGGAGGCTGGAGCCAATGTTCTAGTTGCAGGAAGCAGTGTTTTTAAATCAGAAGACCCTCTATTAACTATAGATAGGTTAATGGCACTGAAGTAATATTGTAATCGATTAGATGAAAAAAAATCTCCTTTTAGTTTTCTTTTTTTTAGGTCTTGCTATTTTGAGTCAAGCCCAAAATGCAATCGTTTTTGGAATGGTAAAAGATCTCGATTCGGATAAAGCCATAGACTTTGCAACTGTATTTATTAAAGGGACTAATACTGCTACGGAGACGGATTTTAATGGTCAGTATCGTATAGAAGTGCCTGCTGACCAACAGGTCGTATTGTCCTGTTCTAGGATCGGTTATGGAGCATCAGAATACGTAGTGTCTGCAATGCCTGCTGGGAGTAAACGAAGTTTAAATTTTAGACTTGCAAATCAGGAAGGTCCTGAGGTTATCATTCGCGAAAGCAGAATAGAAGACATCGGAATGGTAAAAGAGGAAGTGACCGAACTTAAATTTTTACCTACAGCATCGGGGAATTTTGAAAGTGTTTTACCTGCTATAGCATTAGGAGTTTCCTCTGGAACAGGAGGAGAGTTGTCATCTCAGTACAATGTTAGAGGAGGTAATTATGACGAGAATCTAGTTTATGTAAACGATTTTGAAATATTTCGACCTCAGCTGATCAGATCCGGACAGCAGGAAGGTTTGAGTTTTCCGAATATAAATCTTATTAGAGATTTGTCATTTTCTTCTGGTGGTTTTGAAGCTCAGTATGGAGATAAAATGTCATCGGTTTTAGATATCAGTTATAAGAGACCAGACGAATTTAAAAGTTCAATCGAGGCAAGTTTTCTGGGTGCGTCTTTCCATGCAGAAGGGAGTAAAAGGATAGGAGGGAGTTCTTATAATAAGTTTAGATATCTTTTTGGAGCGAGATATAAAACATCGCAGTATTTACTGGGCTCTTTAAACGTAAAAGGAGAATACACTCCTAATTTTGGAGATATACAAGGATATTTTACTTATGATATTACTAGAGATTTACAAGTAGGCCTCATCGGAAATTACAATCAATCTCAGTATGATTTTATTCCCGTAGAAAGTTCTCAAGCATTTGGTCTCATAGATTTTGCGTTGCGACTCAGCACTCAGTTCGAAGGTCAAGAAAAAGATCGTTTTAAAAATGGAATGACTGGAGTCTCTTTGACTTATCTTCCAGAAAGAGAAGAAAATCCACTGTATTTAAAGTTATTGGCTTCAGGTTATTTAAGCGAGGAAGTAGAGGCTTTTGATATACTCGGGTTTTATAGAATAGCACAGATAGAAACTGATTTTAGTAGTGATAATGCAGGAGAAGAAATTGCCGTTATCGGTGCCGGTACGCAGCATCAGTTTGCGAGGAATAGCCTTTATGCAAAGATCTTTAATGTTCAGCATAAAGGAGGGATAGAATTTAATGCTGAATCGGATAGTGCAGATAAGTCTTACTTTTTCCAATGGGGCGTAAAATATCAGCATGAGCAAATGGATGATGAGCTCAGAGAATGGGAACGTCTAGACTCTGCCGGGTATAGCTTACCGTTTAGTCAGACAGAGGTGTTGTTAAATAGCTCCTTAGAAACTAAAAATCTGATTAATTCGAGCAGAGTTTCAGGTTTTTTACAACACACGTTTAATTACTACCAGTCGGATGTAAGAGAGATAAAATTTAATGTAGGAGCAAGAGTTTCCCATTGGACGCTTAATAATGAAACACTCTTTAGCCCAAGAGCACAGTTACTATATAAACCTCTTAAAACAGAAAGAGATATTTCCTTTAAACTAGCAGGTGGTGTATATTATCAGCCTCCATTTTATCGAGAACTGAGACGACCAGACGGAACTTTAAATTTAGATCTGAAATCACAGCGATCGATACATGCTGTGGCGGGCCTGACTCATGATTTTATGTGGACCAGAGTAAATCCTAAAAAGCCTTTTAAGCTCATAACCGAGTTATATTATAAGCGATTAGATAATCTTGTGTCTTATGAAGTAGATAATGTACGTATCCGTTACTCAGGAGAAAATGATGCTACCGGTTATGTCACAGGTATCGATATCAGGGTAAATGGTGAATTTGTAAAAGGGTCTGAGTCATGGGTAAATTTATCTTTTCTAAGAGCTAAAGAATCTCTAAACGATGTAGATCATTTACAAAGAGGAGTGGGGGATACCATAGCTACTGTCGTAAACACAGTACCACGTCCTACAGATCGATTATTTTCTGCAACGGTTTTCTTCCAAGACTACCTTCCGAGCAACGAAAATTTTAAGATGCATCTTAATTTATCTGTTGCCTCAGGATTACCTTTTGGGCTAAAGGATAACAATAGGATTTATAGAAACACCTACAGGTATTCTTTATATCGTAGAGTTGATATTGGTTTTTCTTATCTGATGTGGAATGAAACAAAGCGTAAATCAAAGCCTCATTCCATCTTTAGGAATCTAAACAATGTATGGTGGAGTCTAGAAGTATTTAATCTATTAGACGTGCGTAACGAAGCATCTAGGACTTGGATAAAAACTGTATATAATACTCAGTTTGCTGTGCCTAATTATCTTACATCTAGACGGATAAATCTAAGATGTAAAATAGATTTTTAGATTTATAAAATCTGCTATCGCAGTAAGGTCATGTCGCCTTTTATTTGCACTACTTGCTCATTAGGTAAAACAGCTTCAAAGAAAAACATAAATACATCACCATTTTGAGGTTTGCCTTGATATATTCCATCCCATCCTTCTAAAGCACAAGATTTATCTTTACAGTCGATCATTGCCTCTCCTAATCGATTATAGATCTGGAAAATGTTTACTTCGTAAGGAGCGTCTGCGTTGATTTCTTCCGGTGATATTTTACCATCACCATCTATATCTAGTCCTACAACAAAATTAAAAACTCTGTTAATGGAATCGGAAGGAGTTACATTGCGATTAGGAAGAAAAACATTAGGGAAAATAAATTCTGGTATGAGAGTTCTCACTGAAATGGCGTGGGTATAACTACACCCATCTTCATCCATAAAGCTGATTATATATTCTGTAAATTCTTCTGTGGGTGTATCTTCTAATATAGTTCCAGTAATTTCTGACTGAACTCCATTTACTGACCAGCTGATATTTCCCGTTGGTGCGGGATCAATTACTGCTTCTAATATAGTGCTAGCTCCTATTGTAATTACGGTATCTCCTATAATTTCGACACTCATAAACCCGGGCGGAGTGCTTACTGTAAAACTTTCAGAAAATGGACATCCCATAATCTCTGCAGTAACGGTAGCTATACCGACTCCATTTACGGTTACATCAGGATTAGGACAATCCGTACAACTTAAAATGATATCACCTGAGCTTTCCCATGATATTTGGTCTAGGTCATCACTGCTACTAAGCTGTGCTTCGAATACGGTGCCAGGGCATACAATAGTGTCTATTACGTTTATGCTACCACTCGGGGTGATAACGGTTATGTCTATTGTTTGAGTTTCTGTACATTGGCCATTAGTGGTAACTCTGGAGTAACTAAGGGATTCTGCAGCGATAACACCGACATTTAAATTACTCTGATTTATGGTATAATCATCGATACCTGTAGCTGGAGTCCACTGATGCTGAATATTAGGGAATTGATCATTTTGGAAAGCCGGTGATAAAAACGAAATCACCTCACCTACACAATACGTTTCCTTATTTGGAATAGCTTCTATAGATAAGTCGCTTGGGAGCGAATCTACCTGTATCCATATAGAATCAGTCACCATACAATTTCCACTTAAGTTTTGATCATAATAAAAGTAAAATGACTCATCCGGAGTAATCGTAATGGACTCAGTACTGACAGCTCCCTCATCGATGATCTCTACTATGATTTCTGCACTATCTCCTAAACATAAATTGATCGGATCGTCATTTAGGATATTTACGGCTACATCTACAACATCAATGGAGACATTTAGGGATTCCGTACATAAGTTATGGGCACTCGTTACAGTTAGCTCATAATCGATGTCTTGTACTGCGGTAAATACTGGATCTGGTTTGGTAGCATCATCTAAATAATCAGCAGGTGTCCATAAAAACATAGGTGTTTCTGACACATAAGGATGCCATGCTAATGGAAAACTTTCACCTTTACATATAGTGGTATCCGTAACAGTGAGAATGGGTATGTCAAAAGCATCGACATAAAGGAAAATACTATCCTCAGCGATGCAATCTCCGTCGCCTACTGTAACGGTATACGTCCGACCAAAATCCACAAATGGAGGTGTTATAAAAGTGCTAGATGCGTCGATATCATCTATTCCAGAAAAAGCAGGACTCCATCTTAAGCCTAAATCATTTATGTTATTTATCGCTTCGATAAAAATAGTATCCCCAAAACAAATACTATCCTGACTTGCAGAGATCATTACAGTGGGATCCACTATGTTTAATTTTATGGAGTCGCTATCAATACACGCTGGATTATCATTTCCCGGTAACGAACCCGTAACGACTACCCAACCAGGAACAGTAGTGTTTACAGAAACCTGATTAGTGTTTTGACCAGAAAGAATCGATGTACCCGGAGCCCAGTTATACACCACTGCTCCGTCAGCTTCTAAGACTAATGGAGCACTGTTACATATCAGTATACTATCCTGATCTAAAGTAAGGTCGACTTCTAAATTATCTTTGATTTCTATATTGATCTTATCAATGCTCGTAATCCCGCACCCAAAATCTTTAAGTAAAGCTATGGTTATAAACTCAGTATTTTCGTCTATTCCATCTTGTACTATTGTGATCGGAAAACTCAGTTCAGTTTGTCCGGGTAGAAAACTAATGACAGAGGGTAAATCTAAAAGATAGTCTGTTCCTGGTATTGCTGTCCCGTTTATATCTACATCAAAAGAAATCGTCTGATCGGAAGCTTCGTCTAGACGTATCACTATAAAATCTTCTGCACCTGCACAATTTTCAACAAAGTAATCCAAACCTGTTGCAAAACTGACCTCTAGCATAGGCGTGCCCGTAGAAATTTCTGAGATAAAAACGCCGGAGTCAAAATCTGCGTCCTGGCGGTCAGCAATTGCAAATTTTAACCGATAAGTATTACATGGTATGACATCAGCTCTCGCGGTAAGACTTTTTTTTGCTCCTAAAAAATCTGAGGTTAATCCATCATACTCCACTCCAGTTCCTTGAGAATTATTTCTGTAATATTCCCAGTTGGTTAAGTGATTTACATTATTGATTTCTAAGAATGTTCCATCGGGCAAAGAAGCTAGATTTTTTTGACCACCGATCTGGGGTATACCATCATTAATGCCGGGTCCTGATATCAGCAGTGCAAAAATATCATTAAACTGACCGATCCATTCAGGATATTCTTCCGAACCAAAGACATATTCAAAAACCAGTTCGTCCGTATTTGCAAAAACATCTACTTCGATTACGCAGGCATCATAAGATAAAGTTCCATCACTAAATAATCTAGATAGTGAATCTAAATCTGCATCGCCTGGTGGTAATCCTACATCTAAATCGGATGTGTCATCATTTAAATTAGGCCCGATGGCGTTAGCTGCATTTCCAGAGGTAAGTATAATACCCTTATTTATACCGAGTCCTACATTATCACTTGCATCAAACGTTCCGAAAGCCTCATCGGCACAATTGATACTGACTATTTCTACTTGAGAAAATGGAGTAGATAATGCAGTTTCTAAAACAGATTGTGTAGCATCTTCTTCCACTTCTAGTGATGTGATATCTTCACAGGGTTGGATAGAACATTCCCAGTTTCCAGCAAAACCCTCAAGTGAGGTATTGCCATCTGTAATCATTTGTATGGTTAAACATTCGGCGGCAGCCACAGAAAAACAAACACCTCCGCCTCCGTGGTTAAAGCTTAGGTCTTCTTGTAAAGTAGCAATCAATGGAGCATCGATATCATCACCATTGTAAAAATTGATCACATCTCCAAATCCTAATTCCCCGCTTTCGATATTGTAATATTCTAAATTGAAAATCACACATTGATGAAAATCAGATGGACATATTGTAAAGACATTATTTTCGTTATTATCGTAGTCTCCATTGGGTCCACCCGAATCAAACAATGTCCCATTACAATCTGTACTTCCTGAGTCACTTATTATAAATTCGTTAGATTTTTCTTCTATACATATTGTAAAATCACCCTGATTAATACTGCCCCCTGCATTATCAATCCTTAAATAATATACTTCACCAGGTGTCAAGTTAACAAGGTCTAGACTAATCGTGTTTTCTCCCATAATTGCAGCGGCACAGTCTCTCAACGATAAGGTATTAGGCGAACAAAAGCCTCTGTAAATAGCGACCTGCGGGTTAGTCAAAGCTGTATTACTTCCTAACTCTGTACCATCAATGGTCAAGGTCAATTCCGTAACTCCCGAGGTTACATTAAACGAAAACCAAACATCGTTTTGTGGTGGGTTGTCAGTAAAACAAGGAGGTGCGTTTTCGGATAATATATCATAAGGAGTTGCTCCAGCATTAGTGTATACCTGATCATCGCACAATGGAACCTCCCCTAGATAAATCTGACCGTTACAATCATTATTAACAGGCTGGGCCGTCGATGAAAAAATTAGAAACAATAAGTAAAAAGTAGTTAGAAATATTCTCATCCGGTTCTTGAAATCTGTGTTGATCTAAATTAGGTTTTTTTTAAGAGTTTAGGTATTATATATGGCTTATAAATAGGATTACCTATAGGCCTCTTATGTTGCTCGGCTATAAAGAAAAATGAGTAATCAGATATGCACGTAACCTTATGATGATGAATGCTAAAAGGAAAACCTTAGTAAGTTATGTCATTATTTACCTGCAGAACAAGCGGTCAGATCTTTTTTTATTTTGGTAAACGACATAGGTTTTTGCTCGAGGAAATCGTAGTAAATAAAATTAGTAATATTAGATATTTCCACATCCGATAACTTAGGATATCCTTCCATGGCAGCACCTATCTGAACTTCTCTTTTTTGATGTCCGTAACGGATCGCACAGGGTAGGTTAAAGTTCCCGCTTTTAAGTGTAGCACTGTAAATGATACTAGGATATACGTTTTTTAGGCCTGTTCCATCAGCCATGTGACAAGAGCTGCAGTAGGCTTGGTATAATGCCTCACCTTGGACGTACTGATGATCATTACAGGATAAAACGAGGAATAAGAGTAGAATACTACTTAGCTTTAGTTTCAATTTCTTTGAGCAATTTACGGATATCATCTAAAAAATCAGGAATGTCATCTGGATCTGTTCCCTCTGCAAATGCCCTTACATGCCGATTCTGATCCACGAGTAATATTTTTCCAGAATGATTAAATCCATCAGGAGAATCTGGGTCGTCATAAGCCACTACAAAATGTTCTTCAGCTAGATCATAAGTGGCGTCTTTTTCTCCACTTAAGAACAACCATTTATCGTGATCTACACCCAGATTTTCGGCGTATTGTTTTAAATGCTCGGGTGTGTCCCGCTTTGGATCGAGAGTAAAAGACACCAGTTTTACTTTTGGATTTGACTCAAATTCGTCATAAATCGTCAGCATCTGTTTCATTACTGTAGGGCAAATAGTCGGACAAAAGGTATAAAAGAAATCTGCAACATAGACATAATCATCGAGTTGCTTATTAGTTACCGTTTTTCCGTTTTGGTCAGTATAGCTAAAATCAGGTATAAAATGATCTACCTCTTTACCATCTACCATTTTTTTCTTGCCGATGATCGGTAATGGGGTATTATCTGTTGATTTACAACTGATAAAAATAGAAATAAGAAGAAGGAAGCTTATGTATTTATTCATCGAGTAGCGCTTTGGCATTTTCTATGGATTGGAGCATTTTTCTTTTTACCTCAGTGATTTTTACTTTTTCTTCTTTGTAATAATCCATCGGGTTTACACCTTCTTCTAGTTTACTAGGTTTGCTTTTGTATTCGGACATCCATTCCATCATACTTTCTTCTGCCGTTTCTAATTCGAGGATAGTATTTAAAAGCTGATTACGGATCTGAGTGGTGTCTTCGATCATCGGTGTAAGCTTTTTCTTTAACGCCTTTCTTTTTTTATTAATGGTCCCGGTTTTAGGCATAACCTCATCATGTATCGCCATGACCTCCTCCATGAGTGATGATAATTGAGGATCTATTTTTTCGGATTTACATCCAATATTAAACGCAGTTACAAAAAATAGTAGGGCTAAAAGTGGAATGCTTTTCATCATAATTTAAGAATCTTATAATTACAAAACTAACTAGGATTATATTTGTTTAGAATTTTAAATAATACGTTTAGTAATTGAATCCAAAAGTAAGTATAGTTTGGTTTAGAAACGACCTTAGGCTCCATGATAATGAAGCTATTTATGAGGCATCCATCGCATCAGATGTAATTATTCCTGTTTATGTTTTTGATCCTAGGGTTTTTATGTCCTTTACAAAGTTTGGTTTTCCTAAAACGGGTAAATACAGGGCTCAGTTTATTATCGAGAGTATTATAGATCTCAAAACTTCGTTGCAATCTAAAGGTTCGGATCTTATTGTACGCATCGGTAATCCCGAGGATGAATTAATGAATCTTGTAAAAGATCATAAGGCATCTTGGATTTTTTGTAACAGAGAAAGGACGCAAGAAGAAGTAGATGTGCAGGATGCTTTGGAGAAGTCTATGTGGAGTTTTGGTAGAGAGCTCCGATACTCCCGTGGTAAAATGTTATACTATACAGCAGATCTTCCTTTTCCCGTTACTCATACACCAGATACGTTTACGACTTTTAGGAAAGAGGTAGAGAAGTTTATTCCGATCAGAAAGCCATTTGAAATTCCAGATGATACTTATTCTAATTTGGATTTTATAGAGGAAAAAGGGGAGATTCCTTATCTTGAGGATTTTGGGCATGAGCCTTTTACCATAGATAAAGGAATAGCATTTGCGGGAGGAGAGTCTGAGGCTTTACGCCAATTAGATTACTACTTTGATGAGAAAAAATTACCGAGTAGGTACAAAAAAACACGTAACCAATTATTAGGTAGAGACTATTCTACTAAATTTTCTGTCTGGCTAGCGCAGGGTTGTCTTTCGCCAAAACTTATTTACGATCGATTAAAAAAATATGAATCTCAGTATGGGTCTAATGACTCGACGTACTGGATATTTTTTGAGTTACTTTGGAGGGACTTTTTCCGCTTAATGGGTAAAAAACATCTCAATCAGATTTTTAAAAAGGAGGGCATCTTACACGAAGATCCTGGAGGGAAAGAGGATCAAGACCTTTTTAATTTATGGGCAACGGGTAAAACAGGTATTCCTTTTATAGATGCTAATATGATCGAACTTAACGAGACGGGTTTTATGAGTAATCGTGGACGACAAAATGTAGCCAGTTTTCTAGTTAAAGATTTAGGAATAAACTGGTTGATGGGTGCAGAGTATTTTGAGTCATTACTTATCGATTATGATCCGTGTAGCAATTATGGAAATTGGAATTATATATCAGGTGTAGGAAATGATCCAAGAGATAGTAGATATTTTAATATTCTTTCTCAGGCCAGAAGATATGATCCTAAAGGAGCCTTTATAAAATACTGGATTCCAGCATTAGATCGCCTACCAGATAATCACGTACATGCTCCTGATCTTATGGATGCTACCATTTCTGATTTTAACTTGGAAAAAGATTATGTGAGCAATGTGGTAAGTTCCGACAGATGGTTATAAAACCATATCACTAATAGTCCTCCTGATCCTCTTCAGAATGATGCTTATCATAACTGCGATAATTTCCAAAAGCCCCAAATCTAAAAGTAATTGCTCCATAAGCTCCTGTAAAATCATTATCGGTTAGCTCTGGTAAGTTGTCTATTCCAGAAATGTTTCTATAACCTCCAGAAAAAGCAACCTTAAACCAATTCGTAACATTTAGTTCTACTCCTAATTCGGGAGATAGGGCTAATAAATTATCGGAATAGAATTTTTCGTCATTTCTTTTTAATTCGGTTTTTCCCCATCCGATTCTCGCTGATGTGTACAAGTGGAAAAGATGGTGTTGTTTAAACGTATAACCTAACCAAAAACCTCCATGGTTAAAATGGATGTCATAATTTTTATCATCGATGGTAACTTGGGAGCCATTATTACCAAGTCCATATCCACCTACAAAAAAATTATTAACGGAAAATGCACCACCGCCTCCGACATCTCCTACAGTGATTCCGTTTATATTACTAAATTCCACTATTGGTCCTCCAAAACCACCATAGCTATTTTCATCACTAAATAAGGTTTGTGTTTTTTGAGCTATTAAAGATCCAGTAAATAAGATCGAAACAAATAATAAACAGATTTTTTTCATTGTATGGTGTTTAAATTCCCTGCTAAGCTGAATCAAAAATTTATATCTGACTATTTTTTTCGATTATTTACTATTTATCATCGACTAGTTAGATTGTATTCTTAAATATGATTTTCTTCAAAGTTTTTCTCGTTAATATAATGAGTTAATCAATAAACTAAATTAAATGAAGATGGTAAATTCTCAACATTCAAAATCATGCCTTAAGTTTTTACAAATGGCTCAGAGAAGTTTACTCCATGATCTCATAATCAATACTTAACTTACGTAGGGCTCTCAGGGCCGAACTAGAATTTTCGTCTATTTCTATATCCACAGGATCACCATCAAGTAAGATAGAGGTTAGTTCGTTTGCAAGAGATGGATCTACATTAGAAGAGATATCAGTAATACACTGTACTATTGCTCTTTTGTCTGGTCTCTGAGCATCGCAAGAAAGTAAATTTATTTTCATATTATTTTTTATCAAGTGATGTAGTATTCGATTTAAGCTATTGACTACTAGTATTTAAAGAGCAATAGGATCACTATCACTTATCAAGACTAGATTTTTATATTTCCATCCACCATCTCTAGGGTCCGATCACTCAGATTAGCTAATTCCATATTATGAGTTACAAGAACAAAAGTTTGATTAAAATCTTTTTTTAATTGGAAAAACAGTTGGTGTAATTCGTCTGAGGTAGACTTATCTAGGTTTCCTGTTGGTTCGTCCGCAAAGATGATTTGTGGGTCATTGATAAGGGCTCTAGCTATGGCCACTCTTTGTTGCTCGCCGCCAGATAGCTGCCCAGGTTTGTGATCCATACGATCTTTTAAACCTAGATAATCCAGGAGTTCCTTTGCTTTTTTATCTAAAGCAGTTGCATCCGTTTTTTGTATCAGTCCAGGAATTTTCACGTTTTCTAAAGCATCAAATTCTGCAAGTAAATGATGGAATTGGAAAACAAATCCTATATGTTTATTTCTAAATGTAGAGAGGTCTTTTTCCTTTTTATCAAAGATGTTTTGATCGTTTATAAATACCTGTCCTTGGTCCGGAATATCTAAAGATCCGAGGATATGGAGTAGGGTACTCTTCCCAGAACCTGACTTTCCTATAATACTTATCAGTTCGCCTTTGTTTACTTCTATATCTACACCTTTTAAGACATGAAGATCATCGTAGGATTTATGAATATTTGTGGCTTTGAGCATCTTTTTATGAGAAAAAACATTTTCTTTGACGCCTTGAAAAAAAGCGTTTAAATTAATAACAGTCCAAAACTAGTTATTTGGCTCAATTGATGCAGTTATTATCAGTATTATTTTACGCTTACGTGACAAGGGATATTAGGACTTCAGTCTAAAAATATTCTACATTAGTATACTAACTGTTTGTGAAATAGGGCAATAATGAGAATACTGCAATTATGTAAAAAATTTCCGTATCCACTTTTGGACGGGGAATCTATTGCAATTTCTTATCTCAGCAAAGCCATGAATCGTCTAGGCTGTGAGGTTACTTTACTCGCAATGAATACTTCTAAACATCGGGTGACATACGATGATACTCCGGAGTCTCTGCAACATTACAAAGCGATTTACAGTACTGAGGTAGATAATCAAGTCAAAGTATGGGGAGCATTTAAGAATCTTTTTTCTTCTGATTCTTATCACATTTCGAGATTTGAAAGTAAAGAATTTGAAGCTCAGTTGATTTCTTTATTAGAGAAAGAAACCTTTGATATTATCCAGCTAGAGACATTATATCTGACTCCGTATATTCCGATCATAAGGAAGTATTCTAAGGCTCTGATATGTATGAGAGCTCATAATATAGAATCTGAGATCTGGCAAAGGATTACAAAAAATACAAGCTTTCTTCCTAAAAAGGTTTACCTAAATCATCTCACAGAAAAACTTAAAACATACGAGCTAAATCATTTAAATGATTACGATTATCTAGTAACGGTATCGGATAGGGATCTAAAGCAATTTAAGAAATTAGGATATAAAAATGGAGCACTAGCATCACCTATCGGCCTTGAGCTTAATGGATATAATAATGCAATAAACCCATTTGCGACAAAAGATATTTGTTTTATTGGTTCGTTAGACTGGCGTCCAAATCTGGAAGGCATCTCTTGGTTTGTAGATAATGTAATGCCGCTTGTGAGAGAATTTGTGCCACCAGTTCATCTGCATATTGCGGGTAGAAATAATCCGGAGGCTGCCTCTAAATTAAAAGGAGAGCAAGTGCATTTCCATGGAGAAGTACCATCAGCTATAGACTTTATAAACGACCATAAAATTATGGTAGTTCCATTGTTTTCAGGTAGTGGAACAAGAGTGAAAATTTTGGAAGGATTAGCATTAGGTAAAATTATCGTGACTACTACAGTAGGGCTGGAAGGTATAGAGGCGGAGCATAAAAAGCATGTGATGATTGCAGATACACCAGAAGATTTTGTGAGTGCAATTAAAGAAATTTTATCGGATGAGGATTTGTCTGGTCGGCTTATCGCCAATGGTAAAGCTTTTGTAAAAAAGTACTACGATAATTTAGAAAATGCTAAAGTCCTGATAGCTAAATATAAAGAAATCCAAAAGTCTCCTGCATACCAGAAATAAGTTAGGGCTTTCCACAAGGATTGCAATATTTTTTCGCTTTTTGTTATTTCGATCCTAGCAGAGACATCCTTGTTGAAGTGAAGAAGTGGTTTCTAGCAAACGAGTTGAGCTTTAAAGTATAACATTTCTTCAGGCTTCGATGAGTCTAAGCTTTCTTTCGTTTTTCTTGCAACGCAAGGCCAAGCCGTCTATATGGTCTAATTTAATGATGTCTAATTTAATGATATCGTGTTTAAACCTAGCTCGAGTTTTAGCAATGATGTTGCTCTCTCCGCTCCGGTCTGGATGTAGAATTTACTTAAGTTGAATCTAATGATACATTAGAAGACCGCATTCCATTCCACGAAAGTCGAACTAATTAGCATCAATCAAAACTCATTAAAATTTAGGACAGATATCAAAACTATTATCATGCTCTCCGATATAAGTAAAAGATATTTCAAAGGCATTAAGACCTACGCCATAGGAAATAATATCTCTTAGATGATGATCATAACTCAGGCCTACCAAGAAATTTTTCTTTTCAAAACCGGTCATAAAAATGATCGATTCCATCCCTGGTCCATCAACATTATCTACTCCTCTTAACCAGGTACCTATATGAAATGCCGAACCAGTAACAGGAGATAATTTAAAGATCAGATTAGTACCTAGAGTAAGCTCTCTAAATTGATCTTGGACTTGTATAAGAGCTCTCGGCGAAATAGCTAAACCTTCATTTATATCAGAGGTAATAGAAAAGTAACCTGTAAGCCTAGGCTTCATACGATTTTCTGTTTCTACAATACAGGAGGGACAATCTTCTTGAGAATAGAAAGAAATATTAGGTCTATTAAAATGGTAAAATGCAATTCCGGTGTTAATCTTCCTTGCATCAGTTTTATCAGAATAATTTAATCCTACCGCAAGATCAACAAACCCAAAATTATTGGCAGGCAAAACTTCTCCTGTCGGAAGATCAAATGCATCTAAAGTATTATACTGATCCTCGAAAAATAGGTTTTCATATTTTATACTTCTTTGGTTGATACCGAATGAAGTCCCCAGCGATAAATACTTATTTCTTTTTTGGCTCAGAGATTTGTGATAAGCAGCGATCAAATTGACTGAAGTCGAATTTAAATCAAAAGTAGAAACTCGATCACTGTTAAAGGCAATGCCTAGTCC
This sequence comes from uncultured Saprospiraceae bacterium, assembly GCA_938015805.1. Classification (GTDB taxonomy): domain Bacteria; phylum Bacteroidota; class Bacteroidia; order Chitinophagales; family Saprospiraceae; genus JAHDHU01. The sequence goes on from CALLXF010000023.1 coordinate 37,969, forward strand.
GATTATATCTGGCTTTTTTGTAAACTTAGAATTTAACTCTAGTTTTAAATCTGCACCTAAAGAAAAAGAGGTCAATGGATCCGATAGTGCGGTAAACCACTGGTCTCTATAAATCGTGTTGATTCTAAATGTCCCGTCGATTGTACCCGCCATGGCCGGATTAAAATTTAATGGAGTACTATAGAATTGAGAGAAGTGCGGATCCTGTGCTTTTAGTGCTGCACTGCTAAAAATAAATAATGCTAAATAAACGATTCGATACATCCCTGAGTTTTACTCTCTTAATAACGTAATTCCTTAATAATGATGTATAAAGGTAACCTTATATAGATCATTTTTCTATATGTCATTTTGTGATTTTATATAAAAATAATTACCTAATGGTGATTCTATATGACAAATAAATAGGATTAGAGCGATTTTATGTGTCTTTTTTAGGAGAATAGTAGACAAAAAGGAAACTTTTCTCGTCTTATTAATATTATAACTTTAGACAATTTTTACTTAAAAGTCAAGTTTTAAATTAAAATCGTTAAGAACACAAACCACCAAGAAGAATATGAGACAGTTAAAAATTACGAACAAAATCACTTCCAGAGAGAGTGTCGCTTTAGATAAATATCTAAACGATATCGGTAAAATCGATCTGCTTACAGCAGATGAGGAGGCGATGCTAGCAAAGAAAATCAGAGCAGGAGATCAGGAAGCTTTAGACCGTATGGTAAAAAGTAATTTGCGATTTGTAGTATCTGTGTCTAAACAATATCAAAACCAAGGACTTTCTCTTCCTGATCTAATTAATGAAGGAAATGTAGGTCTGATGAAAGCAGCCAAGAGATTTGATGAAACTAAAGGTTTTAAATTTATCTCATATGCAGTATGGTGGATCAGACAGTCTATACTATATGCAATCGTCGAATATTCACGTATGGTAAGACTTCCTCTAAACAAAGTCGCTTCTTACAATAAAATAAATGAGGCAACTGTATCTTTTCAACAAGAATTTGAAAGAGATCCATCGGAAGAGGAACTTAGTGAATTACTAGACATTAAACCTAAAGAAGTAAGAAGGATGATGAAAGGTGGAAATCGTCATGTTTCTATGGACGCTCCTGTAGGAGGTGAAGAAGGAGATGCTACGATGCTAGATCTTTTTATGACGGATAATGACGAAGCTTCGAGTCCTGATAATTTCCTTATGGAAGAATCTAGGGTTATAGATATAAAAAATGGACTTGCGGAATTATCTCCTAGAGAAACAGAGGTGATCAGTGCGTATTATGGGTTAAACGGTCATAAGTCCCTTACGTTAGAGGAGATAGGAGAGTTATACGGTCTGACTAGAGAGAGAGTGAGACAGATCAAAGAAAGAGCGATTAGAAGATTACGTAAATCGACGTCGAAGAATACTTTAAAATCATATTTATAACAAAACAGAAGCCTGCTATCGCAGGCTTTTTTATACCACAAAAACACACATACCATTGATTGCAATACTTAGAATTTTAGTAATACTCGGAGGAATAGCTGGAGGCGTATTATTTTTTTTACGTCAGTTAGCTGGATCAGGGCAATGGAGAAAAGGCATCAGTGAGAAAGACCTTAATCTTCTGAAAGATGCCATTATAGAACCGAGCAGTGATCTAATCGAAATAGACGAGGAAGAACTAAGCTTACTTTCTCTTAAGCAGAAGAGAAAAAGGTTGAAAAGAAATTCTAGAAGAATAATGGTAGGTTCCTTTCAGTCTATTTACGAGGAACATTTATTTTCCTATGCAGTTATGAATTACCAACAAGGCCAATATCTAATCCTTGTAAATACAACTGATCGAGAGTATGTGTATCGGGTAAAGGCGGACGGAACGGATATTTATGTAAATGGATCTCATATCGGAGTTTTAAATAAGGAAGGAAATCTTTCTCATCCTATCAATAAAGATATTTTAGCTAAAATCGATGCTAGATTTAGTCCAAAGCGTCAAGTCATTACAAAAAGCGAAAAAACAATAGCTGAGGTTCTAAATCCTCTAGTCAAATATGATGATCACGAAAGAGTGTTTACTAATTTAGAAATGGAAAATGAGGATAAGATGATTCTACTGAGTTTGACATTTCTTAATATGATACAGAGAACACAATAGTAGTCTATTACCTCTAATGCTAAATAATAAAAATTACTTACTCATGATAAATAGTATCCATATTAAGACCTTACTGACGGTTTCTATTTTATTTATTTGTTCATTTGGGTTTTCCCAATCAGATAATATCGATAAAGAGGTTAAAGAAGGCCTCTCGGAGATATCGGAGTTATTAGAATCTCTAGATCTCAATAAAATAATCAACGAAGATTTATTTGCTGAAATAGAAAAGATGAAGCCGTCGGAAAAACAAATAGGAGAGATGGAGTCTATGATGCAGGAATCCATTAAAGCGATGGAGAAAATTGACTTTTCGGCTCTTGAAGATATATTTAAAGAAATGGAAAAGGCTATTGGTGATATCGATATTATGAATAAACCATCTAACCCTCCTGCAAAAAAGACATATCCTGCAACTAAGGGAAAACGTATATAATTTATAATCATACGTTTATTCAAAGCATATTTTATATCTTTAAATAGAAGTAGACTATTATAATGAGCGTTTTAGATCAAATCAGAGTTGTTTTTTACAGAGTTCACGAAAAAGGACTCGAGGTTATGTTAATTAATCCAGAGCTAGGAACGGACCCGCAGGCATGGAAACTTCCGGAGGGCATTAGTTCAGAAGAGATTAGATCCATAAAGCAATCAGTAATAAAATTAGACTCTATTTACAATGAAGACGGGTCTAAGATAAAAACATATGCAGTCGAAGCAGACTGGCATGAAATCCCATCAGTAAGGGGGATCATAAAGCATGATGTAAATCGTGTAAAGAATAAGATTAAAAAGGTTTTACCCGAATTAGAAAAAGCAACTTACTTTCAAGTAAAAGAAGCTTTTAAAAAGGTGCTTCCAGATGAGTACGCCGCCCTAAAGGAACTAAAAGATGTAATTAGAGATAAAAACTCGGTCACTTACATTTAAAACTACTTCGTAGATTATCATAGATATTACAATTATTAATATAAGTCTTTTGCTCATTTGTTTTTCTAAATTGGCTAGCTTTGCTATTTATTATCGACTAATTTGATAAGAATGAGTTTAAAAAATACGGACTATAAGTTGCCCGGGCAGACCGCTTATTATTCAGGTAAAGTAAGAGATGTTTATTTTTTTGATGACCAGATGGCAATCGTAGTAACCGATAGGATTTCTGCTTTTGATCACGTTTTACCTAGAGCTATTCCTTATAAAGGTCAAGTCTTAAATAATATAGCGGCTCATTTTTTAAATGCTAGTCGAGATATTATTCCTAATTGGCTCCAAGCCACACCTCACCCTAACGTATCTATAGGCCATACTTGTGAACCGATAAAATTAGAAATGGTAGTAAGAGGATATTTAGCTGGGCATGCATGGCGTACTTATCGCTCTGGGGAGCGAGTGCTTTGTGGAGTTACCATGCCAGAGGGAATGCAGGAAGCGGATGCTTTTAAAACACCTATAATTACACCAGCAACCAAAGCAGACGAAGGACACGACGAAGATATTTCAAAGGAAGAAATATTATCTCAGGAAATCGTAAGTTCGGAAATATGGGAGCAATTAGAGAAAGCAAGTCTTGCTCTTTTTTCTTTAGGAACAAAAATGGCTAAAGAGCAAGGATTAATATTAGTAGATACTAAGTACGAATTTGGGATAAAAGACGGAGCCCTCATGCTTATTGATGAGATTCATACTCCTGACAGTTCGCGATACTATATCTCGGATGGCTATGCTCAAAGACAACAAAACGGAGAACGACAGAAACAATTATCTAAGGAATTTGTCCGTGAGTGGCTTATGGAGAATGGATTCCAAGGTAAGGATGGGGAAGTAATGCCAGAGATGCCGGACAGCTTTTTAAATTTGGTAACGGATAGATATATTGATTTACATGATCGTATTACGGGGACAACCTTTGTAAAAGGCTCTTACGATAATATAGATAGAGATATACAATCGAGTATAACTAATTATCGTTCCTCTTAAAATTAGATAATGAATAAGACTTCCGCCATCACTTTATCTATTGGATTTGTAATTGCAAGTATTATACTAGCACTCGGTATCAGTAAGCTAAAAAGACAAAATAACTATGTAACTGTAAAAGGACTATCGGAAAAAGAAGTTTTGGCGGATAAAGCTTGGTGGTCTCTTAATACTCAAATCAATGCAAACTCTACTGAGGAAATGCAAAATCGAATTGCCACTTTAGAGTCTCAGCTTAAATCCTTTTTTATAGAGCATGGTTTTACAGAAGACGAGCTTAATACACCGAGTCTTAATGTATATCAAAATAATTACAAAGAGGCAACATCTAGACTTAATGGTGATTATAAGTTAAGCGTAACCACCGATAATATTTCTAAGGTAAGATCAGCCGCAAAAGCTACAGGTGATTTAATCTCTAAAGGAATTTTACTACAGTCAGATCAGTGGGGTGCCGGCCCTAAATATTATTTCACTAAGTTTAAAGAACTTAAGAAAGAAATGCTAGCGGAGGCAACTAAAGAAGCTAAAGAAGCTGCTCAGGAATTTGCGACTAATTCTGGAAGTAATGTCGGGAAAATCAGACGAGCTAATCAAGGTGTATTCCAGATATTGCCGGGAAACCGGACTCAAGAAAATGAAGTGTTTTTTCCAGAGAAAATTATAAGGGTCGTAAGTACTGTTGATTATTTCTTAGATTAAATCAGTATGCGGAAATCTCATTATTTACTGTACGTTTTACTTATTACATTACCTATTGGATTATCTTTTCTTTGGGTTAAACCCAATATTACCTCTTCCTACGAATGTATATCGTCTGTTAAAAAAGAAAATATGGAATTTGATGCTCTTAATATTTATGGAGAACCACTAGGGTCATGCTGTACAGATCCAATGACTGGATTTTATCGAAATGGATACTGTCAGACTGGACGAGATGATTACGGAACGCATATCGCTTGTGCTGTAGTTACTAAAGAGTTTTTAGATTACAGTAAATCACAAGGCAATGATCTGATTACTCCTAATCCTAATTATCATTTTCCTGGATTAAAACCTGGTGATAAATGGTGCCTATGTATTACGAGATGGTTAGAGGCTGTAAAAGTGGGCGTCGCTCCACCACTGGATTTATCAGCAACACATCAGAACGCATTGCAATATTGTAACTTAGAATTACTAGAACTCTATGATGTCGCTAAGCAAAATTAGTAAGTAGTATACTTAGTGATGATCATCATTAGTGATTACCATATTTTCTTTTCCCAGTAATTTTTTAGCCAGTCCACCTATCGTTAACCCTTGTACGATTATAGAAAAAACGACCACCACATAAGTAACCGTTATAAATAGTTCTCTATTCATTTCCGCGGTGAGGGTAAGAGCAAGTGCAATAGATATTCCACCACGCAATCCACCCCATGTCATTAGTGTAGTAGTTTTAGGAAGAAAACCTAGTTTTTTAGAAAATAACTTTACAGGTGTAAATAGAGAAATATATCTAGCAAGTAAAACAAAAACGATTGCGGCTAACCCTGCTAATAGATAGCTCATATCAAACTGAATTATGAGCAGTTCTAAGCCGATCAATACAAATAGTAAAGCGTTAAGTAATATGTCTACAAGCTCCCAAAAATGATCTACAAATTTTTCTGTAGTTTCTGACATTGCAGAATCTCTGACTGTATCGTTTCCTACGATCAGCCCAGCTACTACCATAGCTAGAGGAGCTGATAAATGCCAGTACTGAGCTAGTACACATCCACCCATGACACAAGCGAGCGTAATCATCACTTCTATCTCATAATCATCGATAGACTTCAGTAATCTAAAGGTGGCATATCCTATGATGGCTCCAAAAATAATTCCACCGATTACCTCTTGCCCAAATAGGGTAGCAACCCCGGCAAAAGAACTATCACCGTGATCACCATGACCTCCTCCAGCTATACTCATAATAGTTAGGAAAACAACTACTCCAACACCATCATTAAATAAGGATTCTCCTACGATTTTAGTTTCTAGTATTTTAGGAAATCCAGCTTTTTTCATAATGCCTAAGACTGCAATGGGATCTGTAGGTGAGATTAAAGCTCCGAAAAGCAAGCAATGTATAAAGGCTACTTCCAGTCCTAGTAAATTAAAAATAAAAAATGCAAATCCTCCGACAAGAAAAGTGGAGGTTAGAACTCCTACGGTTGCAAATACTAAAACAGGCCAACGCTGGACTCGGAGTTGATCAAAATTAGTATGTAATGCTCCAGCAAATAACAAGAAGCCGAGCATTATATCTAGTAAAACGATTTTAAAATCTATCTCGGCGATCAGATTTTCTGCCATTTCTAGTAATGCAGGATTGATCATACTCGATAAAAATAGACCTACTGTAAAAATAATCGCAATGATCATCAGTCCGATCGTATTAGGTAGTTTTAGAAAACGTACATTGATATATCCAAATAGAGCAGACAGCACTATTAGTATCGAGGCGATTGTAAACAGATCCATTTAAGTATTTTTTTATAAGTGATTACAAGGTAAGGATAGGGATTAAGAAACTCAGGTATATGGAAAATTATAATCTATTGCGGGATACCTTTCATCTTTAAAGCGATCCGCTTCCGATCTTTGTCTATGGTTATGACTTCTACTTTTACCTTTTGATCTAGATGCAGTACTTCCGCAGGATCTGATATAAATTTATCTACGATCTGGGAAATATGGATCAGTCCGTTTTCTTTAATTCCGATATCCACAAAGGCTCCGAATTTGGTCAGATTACTTATGATACCTGGTAAAACTATACCCACAGATAGATCATCGATCGATTGTACTTTTTCTTCAAACTGAAAATGCTCAGCTGCACCTCTAGGATCGAGACCTGGTTTTTTTAGTTCGGTTATAATATCTTTAAGAGATGGGATTCCTATTTTATCTGTAACAAATTGAGATAAAGGAATCGAATCTAGCACCTCATGATTGCCTAATAAACTTTCTAACGGTTTACCTACGTGTTTTGCTATTTTCTTAACTATAGGATAGGATTCTGGATGCACTGCTGTACGGTCTAGGACATTAGCTGCATGCGGGATTCTTAAAAATCCAGCTGCTTGTTGATATGCTTTTGCTCCTAGTCCTTTTACTTTTTTAAGTTCTTGTCTTTCGGCAAATGATGATATATTTTCTCTGTGGGTAATAATATTTTTTGCGAGCTTAGGTCCGATTCCAGAGACATAAGATAAGAGATGGTAACTGGCTGTATTTAGATTTACTCCCACTTGGTTTACGGTAAAGCTGACTACATTATCTAAACTCTCTTTTAGTCGTTCCTGATGTACATCATGCTGATACTGACCGACACCTATGGACTTAGCATCTATTTTTACGAGCTCTGCTAGAGGGTCCATAAGCCTTCTTGCAATCGATACCGTACCTCTTACCGTTATATCTACATTTCTAAATTCTTCTCTTGCCGTTTCCGAGGCAGAATATATTGAAGCTCCAGATTCGTTAACGGGATAGATATTAATCTCAGGATTATTTTTTGCGGACTCTTTTGCTAGGCTAAGCGTTTCTCTACCTGCGGTTCCATTACCGACAGCGATCATCTTTACATCAAAGTCATCTATAAGGTTTTGTAAAGTAGATAGGCTTTCACTCCATTTGTTTTGAGGAGGATGAGGATAGATCGTCGTATGTTTTTTTAAGCCTCCTTGTGCGTCTAAAACTACCACTTTACAACCTGTCCTAAAGCCCGGGTCTATACCTAGAGTTACTTTAGATCCCGCTGGTGGAGCCATAAGTAATTGTTTTACGTTAGAGGAGAATACGGCTATGGCTTCTGCATCTGCTTTCTCTTTGGAGCTTTTCTGGAACTCTGTTTCTATAGAAGGATGGAGAAGTCTCTTATAACTATCTGCGATGGCTTCTTTTACTAGATCTGCAGATTCGTTATCTGCTTTAATAAAAATTTTTTCTAGAGACTGTAGAGCCTCTTCTTTATCTATCGTAATTTGTACACGTAGATATCCTTGTTTTTCTGCTCTTCTGATTGCGAGTATACGATGGCTAGGACATTTTTTAAGTGGTGCTTCAAAGTCAAAATAATCTTGATATTTTTCTGCTTCCGTTTTATATTTTTTAACCAGTTTTGAACTTAATATAGCTTGTCTAGAAAACAGTCTTCTGATGTTTGTTCGTGATACTGAGGATTCATTTACCCATTCTGCCATGATATCATTTGCTCCAGCCAAAGCATCTTCTATACTTTTTACTTCGCCACTAATATAATTTTCTGCTTCTCGATGTGGAAAAGGATATCGCTGTGACATGATCATTTTTGCGAGTGGTTCGAGTCCTTTTTTTCTAGCGACCTCAGCTCGAGTTTTTCGCTTTTGCTTGTAAGGAAGATATACGTCCTCTAGTTCTTGCAGGTTCCAGCAATGATCTATCTTACGTGCGAGTTCCGGCGTAAGTTTGTCTTGCTCTTTTATACTTTTAAGGATCGTTTGTTTACGCTGTGTTAAGTCCTGGTATCGCTGCATAGCAGACTGTACGTCAGCAAGTTGTACCTCGTTCATTCCGCCTGTAAGTTCTTTACGATATCTGGCGATAAACGGTATAGTTGCACCTTCTGTAAAAAGGGAGATGACTTTAGAAAGTTGAAGGAGAGGAATATTTAATTCTTTTGCTATTAAGCTATTGAGGGCATCCATATTCATAAGCACTTAAATCTGATGCAAGATATGAGTTTAGTTATAAATCGGTAGCTTCTTTTGTAATGCGATTTCAGAGTTCTATTTATGAGTAT
>CALLXF010000024.1 GCA_938015805.1 uncultured Saprospiraceae bacterium
ATTGGCTCCAGCCATATCAGTATTCCATCCCTTAAAAGGAGTGTAGACAGGAGTGATTTCTTTAGTTGTCAGGTCGTAAGGTAGTTCGCCAGTTTCTGTGCCATCTATACTATACCCACTTCCGATTTTTATTTCCTCAAAATGATCCATCACGTCTAACTTAGTCAGTACGATCTGCGTTACACCATTGATCATCAGGGTGTACTTAAGTTGAGGTATATCGATCCATCCACAACGTCTAGGTCTACCCGTCGTTGCACCGAACTCCATACCGATCTCTCCTAGCTTCTGTCCGTCTTCGTCAAATAGTTCCGTAGGAAAAGGTCCACCACCTACTCTGGTACAATAAGCTTTAGTAATCCCGATGACATCTCTGATCTGCTGAGGAGCGATACCGAGACCGCTACATACACCAGAGGTAATCGTATTAGAAGAAGTCACAAAAGGATAAGTACCAAAATCTATATCCAGCATACTTCCCTGAGCTCCTTCTGCAAGAATTTGCTTTCCTTCTTTGATGGCTTTGTTTACATAATATTCGCAATCGATAGCCTTTAGTTCTTTTAGCTGATTTAAGCTAGCAAACCATTTTTCTTCTTCCCCTTCTAGATCAAAATCAATCGGCGGATACTGTCTCAGTAATGCTAGATGTTTATCACGTAAAGACTTATACTTAGAGTTAAAACTGGGCTCATAAATATCACCCACTCGTAATCCATTACGACCCGTTTTGTCCATATAAGTAGGTCCGATTCCTTTAAGGGTTGATCCTATTTTATGTTTTCCTTTGGATGCTTCTGAGGCAGCATCTAAATATCTGTGTGTAGGTAAAATGAGATGTGCCTTTTTAGCGATAAATAAACGATCTAAAAAAGAGATTCCCGTTTCGTTTAGTTTCTCTATCTCTTTTTCTAAAGTGATAGGATCGACGACGACACCATTTCCGATTACATTAATAATATCTTCTCTAAATATTCCGGAAGGAATGGTGTGTAACACAAACTTTTTTCCTTCTATTTTAAGAGTATGTCCTGCATTAGGACCGCCTTGAAATCGGCATACCAGCTGGTATTTATTGGCTAAAAAATCTACAATCTTTCCTTTCCCCTCGTCTCCCCACTGCAGACCAAGTATAACATCTACGGCCATTATGATTCTCTGTTTAATGGTTAAGCCCAAAGGTATAAAAAGGCGGTATTATCCGAGCTAAATATATAGTTATTTTATATAAATATTATCTCTATCCGTTTTAGCGAAATGCAAAAAAAATATCATCATGGTTAATTAAACAACTGTACTATCTACTCCGAAAAATCACTTTTTTTATTTACAATTTCTATGCTTTGCCATGAGTCAAACTACTCAGACCTATACTGCCTATCTCGCTTACTTAGAATCTATAAGAAATACTAATATAATCGAGGAAAGTATTTACATATTGTAAATTAAATCATTGTTTTTACATGAATGATCAACACATCTTTTTTAAAAGGCAGCTAATTTTAGGAACCCGAATTAAGGTGAGCAAAAGAACTTAAATCAAAAATAAAGATTAAACTAAAACTAAAACACTTAATAATATTCACGATCCTAATCAGTTTGTACTCTTGTTCTAATGGAGGTAACAGCTTAAAAATAGAAACGATGAAAAAAATAAACTTCTTCTTTTACTTACTCATAATAGTAGTAACTGCTTACAATACAGAGGATCCCATACAAGAACCAAAACCAGATGAACTGCCTCCTATAACCATGACAGGAGAAAACACTTTTGGGTTTTTACTAGATGGAGAAGTGTGGATTCCTAAAGATGATTTATCAACTAATCCATTAAAGAATATTTTTCATACGATTACTTATGATGAACCTTCTGGAACTTTTTCACTTCAGATAGAAAACATCGATACGATAATGAATTGGGATCACTTAACTCGGATTGCTTGTGGATTTTCAGAAGAAGGTTCATATAAAATGCCTCCGCCGCCTTTTGATGGGAGGGTTTTGATTGATCATGATTTAGGTCCCTGTCTTAAATATTATTCAAATTGGGAAACAGAATCTCAAATAGAGATTCTAAAACTAGATAAGTCTGAGCGTATCGTCGCAGGGCTATTTGAATATACAGTTCATAACGATTGTGGCGATACGATACAAATCACAGAAGGCAGATTTGATATGAAATATTAATATTAGACTTTTAGATTTTAGACCATTGGACTTTAGATTAAAAATAAAAACGATGAAAAAAATAAACATTTTCTTTTACTTACTTATAATAGTAGTAACTGCTTGCAATACAGAAGATCCCATACAAGAACCAAAACCAGATGAACTACCTCCGATTACCATGACTGGAGAAAATACCTTTGGGTTTTTGCTAGATGGGGAAGTGTGGATTCCTAAAGATGATTTATCTACTAATCCGAATAAGAATATTTTTCATACGATATCTTATGATGCACCTTCTGGTGGATTGTTACTTCTAGTTGAAAATATTGACACTACCAATCTTTGGGAGCATAAAATGTATATTATTGCTCAATTCTTTGAAGTTGGAGATTACACTATTCCACCACCACCACATTCTGGAAGAGTATTTATTGATAATGATCTTGGAACATGTAGAGAATATTTATCTAATTGGGATTCAGAAACTGCGATAACAATATTAAAATTAGATAAAACGGAACGTATTATATCTGGCACTTTTGATTATACAGCTCATAACGATTGTGGCGATACAATTCGAATCACAGAAGGCAGATTTGATTACGAATATTAAGAATACGATAATAATTAAATAAATTTTTTTTAACTCAAAAACGATTTTAAAATGAAAGGAATTGTAAAACTTTCGCTAGCCATTGCTATGTCCCTATGTAACATCTGGCAGCTAGCTGCACAGACCGTGCAGCTAGCTGCCAGATCATGTACTATCACCACTAGACATGAGTCCAGTCACGACCGAGCTACTTATAGATAGAGCTTTACCCTTAGTAAGATTAGACGATAAAGATGATGGTAATAGCTATCAACACATAACCGTAAATCAGGAGTATCCATTTAGTTATACCAAAGTAGGATACAAGAATGGTAAGATGAAATATGCCACTACAGATGGGTATACATTCGTGCAGTTTTTACCCCTTGAAATTACACTGGATTAAGTTTTTAGATAAAGTCGTTAAATGATTAAAACGGAAAAAACATAAGACCAATATTTAGACCATATCCATAATAAGCATCTATAGCTGTTAGCTCATTTTGAGATTTAAGTTGTCGGAATAAACGACCTCTCATTGTTAAAGAAAAACTTTTAGAGATGGCATAAGAAATCCCTATAGAAGCTGTCGCAGCAAAATGAAAATTTCCAATTTCTTGATATTTACCTTTATAATTAGTTTCGGGCTGATCATCCATTTTTAGATATGAGGTTGATCGGAAATAGTACGAACTGATGATACCACTTTCTGCAAAGGGCGTTATTTTTCCTTTTGTAAATTGATATCTGAGTAAAACTGGAACATCTATAAACCAGTGGCGGGTATCTTCCATTGTGTCAGAATCTAGTAATTGCGGAAAATCCAAAGGATCCCCTCCTGACAATTCAGCTATGAAGATGGCAAAGTTATATTCTGTTTGGAATCGTTGTCTTCTCACGCCTAATCCAGTGGATAAAAAGATACCTTTGTATATGGATTTGTTTACTTGCCCTCCTAGATGTACATCCCGATAAGAAGAGGATATAGGGTTGAAATTTGAAATGGGCCATTCTATAAAACTGCTTCCTATAATTACCTCTGCAGTGCTAGATTGCTGAGCGATCATCTGGTTAAAACAGAGTAAAATGAAAATTATCTTTAAGGACTTTAGAAGGTGATTCATTATAAAGATTAAAGCGGTGATAAATAGTTAACTATAGAAAGTTACAACTTTATATCATCCTAATAAAATTGTTAATTTAAATTATCCATCTTTCAGGTAGTAGTATATAAACTTTATAGCATGAATAATTTTTAGGACCATTAGTTTAATGGTAAAGATTTGCATTAAGAAATGCATTCATTAACGCAATGATTACTTGGAGCTGCTATATTTGCACTCGCAAAAGATAAAGACATCGGAAAAAAGGCTTTGATCATAGTTGCTTTCGCTGGGACTATCTCAGATTTGGATGTTTTTTTAGCTCTATTTTATAATTCGATAGAGTTTATTACGATTCATTGAAGTGTATCTCATTCCATATTATTTGCGATACTTTTAAGTTTTGTAGTTGGTGAGGTTTTTCATCAGGTGGATAATAAACAAATTACTCGCATTGGGTGGAATCTGGCATTTTTTATAGCCATATTTACTCATTCGATGTTGGATTGGTGTACAACCTTCGGGACAAAATTGATTACTCCATTTGATGATTATTTATTTTCATTAAATAATATTCATGTATTTGAGCCAGTATATAAATCTATCCTACTTATAGGAATACGATTACATATTACGTCCATAAGAATTTTCTCATCATTACATTGTTTATTCTTACAACACGGAAATCATTCTTCGAGTATTTCATTGGCGAAAGCCACAATCTATTTCGATAAATACAACTAAATAGCTAAATAATAAAGAGTGTAGTCATCTAATTATTTCCGATCACAAGCTCCATCACACTTACCATAAAGATTAAGAGAATGATGTGTTACCTTAAACTTAAGTAAATCGCCCATCATTGTTTTTATCTGCTGGATACGTGGGTCGCAAAACTCGAGTACATCGCCACAGTCTACACAGATCAGATGGTCATGCTGTTTAAAGCCGTAGGATTTTTCGTACTGGGCTAGGTTTTTCCCAAACTGATGTTTTGTTACCAGATCGCAGTTTACCAGTAGTTCTAGAGAGTTATATACCGTGGCTCTACTGACTCGATAGTTTTGATTCTTCATGTGGATGTATAGAGCTTCCGCGTCAAAGTGATCTGTACGTTTATAGATTTCTTCAAGAATAGCGTATCGTTCTGGTGTTTTGCGGTAAGCGTTTTTTTCTAGATAAACAGAAAAAATATTCTTTACCTCTTGTATGAGTTCGTCTCTTACTTTTTGATTTACTTCCATTAGCTTGATGATTTATCGAGTCTTGTAACAGAGGTTACGTTTTCTAATCCTTTTAATGTTTTTAAAGCGATCACAAGTTGATCTTTATTCAGAACGACAACAGATATTTTTGCCTCAAAATATCCCTCTCTTCCGTCTATATTAAATGATCTGATATTAATACCTAGTTTATCAGATATGGTTCCTACAAGATCTTGTATTACTCCGATTCCCGAATCTACTCCTATTATTAATAGATCTACGTGGAAATTAGTTGCAATATTACCGACCCATTCTGCTTTTAAAATACGGTAGCCATAATTAGCCATTATATGGGTAGAGTTAGGACAGTTTGTACGGTGTATTTTTAATCCCTTAGTAGCTGTCAAATATCCAAAGATTGCATCGCCCATAACAGGATTACAGCAGGTCGCCAGAGAAAATTCGTACATATCTGCGGACTCACCATTTACTAGAATTCTAGACTTTGGAGCTTTTTTATTTGTGGATTTAGCTGATTTTAGTTTCTCATCCTTAGGAGCGATATCACCTACTCCCTCCGGGGCTTGCTTAAGTACTAGATTATTTGCCACGACATCAAAAGCTTTTAGTTCTGACACCTTAAGGCTACCCATGGACAAAGCATAGTATAAATCAGGTCTCGAAGTCAGCCCAAAATACTTGACTAGCATATCCACATTATCCTCAAAATTAACCTTCATGTTTTTGAGCTTTCGCATCAGAGCTTCTTTTCCTAGTTCGCCCTGCTTACGCCGCTCTTCCTTCATCGCACTTCTGATTTTACTTCTTGCTTTTCCGGTTACGACGATTTTCAGCCAGTTTTCTGTTGGCTTTTGGTTCTTACTCGTGGTAACAGATACCTGATCTCCATTTTGTAATTTATAGCCCATGGGAACGAGCTTGTTATTTACTTTGATTGCTGTGGCTTGGTATCCTACATCAGAATGTATATCAAAAGCAAAGTCCAAGGCAGTGGCTCCTTTTGGCAAAATTTTCATATCACCCTTAGGAGTAAAGGCATAAATTTCCTCGCTAAATAGATTAGTTTTAAAATCATTTAAAAATTCTAATGCATCCGTATGCTGAGTGTCGAGGATATCTCTGACATTTGCTAACCACCTGTCATAGATATTTCCATTTTCCTGCACTTCTTTATACTTCCAGTGAGCAGCAAAACCTTTTTCCGCAATCTCATCCATTCGCTCTGATCGGATCTGGACTTCTATAAATCTTCCTTTAGGACCGATGACTGTCGTGTGTAAAGATTCGTAACCATTTCCTTTGGGGGTTGTCACCCAATCTTTAAGTCTCTCCGGAATCGGCTTATAATTATCTGTAATTAAGGAGTAAACCTGCCAACAGGTAGATTTTTCTTCTACTTGTGGGACATTTACGATGATCCTTACGGCGAATATATCATAGATCTCCTCGAAAGGAATTTTCTTCTTTTTTATTTTATTAGCAATAGAAGATATGGCTTTTACTCTTGCGGTGACACGATGATCTACCTCCATTTGGCGTAAGCCCTTTTTTATCGGTCTTAAAAAATTGCGTATATACTTGGTCCGATCTGTCTCACTTTCTTCTAGCTTAGTTTTTATATCATTATAAGTTTCTGTATCTGTAATTTTCATGCAGATATCATGGAACTCTGTTTTGAGATTATAAATACCTAAGCGGTGAGCCAGAGGGGCATAGATGTACATAGTCTCCGCTGCAATTTTTAGTTGCTTATGTTTAGGCATCACATCGATTGTCCTTAGGTTATGGATACGATCAGCCATTTTTATTAGGACCACTCTTACATCCTCGACGAGTGTACTTAGTACTTTCTTAAAATTTTCGGCTTGTGGACTTTCTACATTATAGAGACCATCCAGTTTAGTCAGACCATCTACGATCTTAGTAATTTTAGCTCCAAATAGTCCCTCGATATCATTTAAGGTAACATCAGTGTCCTCTACCACATCATGGAGGATAGCTGCTGTGACAGCAGTAGGGCCGAGACCGATCTCCTCATAGCAGATACGAGCTACTTCTATCGGATGTAGTATATAAGGTTCTCCTGATTTACGTCGCTGTTTATCGTGTGCTGTAATAGCCAGATGGTATGCCTTTTTTAATAAATCACCATCGTTATCTTTTAGACGAGGGCGTATTTTACGGTAGAGTTTATTGAAAACTTTATCGATTTCTTTTCTTTCTTCTGCATTTATGGCTAGTCCTTCTGGCATAATCGGCTGTAAATCACTGTATTTACTAACAAATCTAAGTAAAATAAGATTCTATTGTAATGCTAATATATTGCTTAAAAAAATTGGTCAATATATCTAGAACATACTATCTTTGCACTCCCTTGAAAAAACGTTTTCAGATGCGGGTATGATGGAACTGGTAGACATGCTAGACTTAGGATCTAGTGCTTCACGGCGTGGGGGTTCGACTCCCTCTACCCGCACTCTCTTCTTTTTATAAAATTATCTCGATTTAATGAAGATTAATAAAACTGATATTGACGCTCTCAATAGCTCGATTAGCATAGAAATTGAGAAAGAAGATTACAAAGAAAAATTCGACTCCGAATTAAACAAATACAGAAGTAAAGCTCAACTAAAAGGTTTTAGAAAAGGTAAGACTCCTATAGCTTACCTAAAAAAAATGTATGGTAAAGGAATATTGGCGGAAGCTGTAAACGAATCCCTACAAAAAGGCCTGTTTGACTTTATAAAAGAAAAAGAACTTAATATCCTCGGAGATCCTCTTCCTTCTGATAGTCAGGAGATGGTCGATTTTGATCCTAACGATTTTAAGAGCTACACCTTTACTTTTGATATAGGAATGAGTCCTGACTTTAAAGTAAAAGGAGTATCTGCTTCTGATAGTTATCCTTTATTTAATATTGAGGTTGATAAAGCTGTGGTAGATGAGGAACTGGAGGTAGCTCGTAAAAGACAAGGCACTCAAAAAGAAACAGAGGCACAAATCGAGGAAAAAGATATCCTTACTCTAGAGGCAAAAGAACTAGAAGGAAATGATCTTAAAAAAGATGGCTGGGATACAGGTTTTACGGTTATGACCGAATTAATAGCCGATGATAAACTGAGAGCCGATGTATTAAAAATGAAAGTCGGAGATACTTTTGATTTTGATATTTATAATATTGAAAAAGATAAAGACGAAGCTCACGTAAAAAAATACTTCCTCAATCTCGATCCAGAAGAAGAAAAAGAGATCGGAAATATGTTTAGAGCAAAAATCGCTAAGGTTCAGAGATTAGAGCCAGCGGAGATGAATCAAGAGTTTTTTGATAAATATTTTGGTCCAGATAAAGTGAGCTCTGAGGATGAAGCTAGAGAAAAAGTAAAAGAAGAGATCGGAAAATATTACGAAGGTCAGGCAAAGTCTTTTATGTACAGAGATATGCTAGAAGGCCTAGTAGAAGAAAATGAATTTCCTCTTCCTGAGGCATTTCTAAAAAGATGGTTAAAAGCTACTAACGAGAAAGTAACAGAGGAAGATATCGATAAACAATTTTCTGATTTTCTTAAAAATCTAAAGTGGACGCTTATCAGAGGCGAACTGGCAAAACAATATAAAGTAGAAGTAGGACCGGAAGAGATAAAAGCCAGCTTTGAAAATCAAGTAAAACAGTACTTTGGGCCTTACGGAATGGACAACGCTTATGTGCAACAAACAATCGAAAAACTGATGTCGGACCGTAATCAAGTCAACAAAGTCTACGAAGAATTGTTAAGTAGCAAAGTATTCCAAAAAGTTGAAGAAGAGGTACAAACGGTAGAAGAAAAGATTTCTTTGGATGATTTTAAACTAAAAGTCAAAGAAATTAACGATAGACTAAACCCTTAAGCTTTTTTTAGCGTCTGTATTATTGTAAAACTTTCGGGGTATTGGTTAATTTTATATAACGAAAAAAGATAATATGTTTCATAAAGACGAATTTAAGAAGTACGCTACTAAACATCTAGGCATGTCTTCCATGCACCTAGAAAAATATATGGACGGTTCAGTGCCTAATATCACTGGGTTTACACCACAAGTTATCGAAGAAAGACAGATGAATGTCGTAGGGATGGATGTATTCTCTAGACTCATGATGGACAGAATCATTTTTATGGGAGTTCCTGTAAACGATTATGTGGCTAACGTGATCCAAGCACAGATGTTATTCTTAGAATCTACAGATGCTAAGAGAGATATACAGATGTTTATAAATAGCCCAGGTGGATCTGTGATCGCTGGATTAGGAATTTATGATACCATGCAATACGTAGCACCTGATGTAAGTACGATTTGCACAGGTCTCGCTGCATCCATGGGAGCTGTATTACTTATGGCTGGTAAAAAAGGCAAGCGTACCTGTTTACAACATGCAAGAGTAATGATCCACCAGCCATCTGGAGGAATGCAAGGTCAATTTACCGACATGGAAATTTCTTATAACCTCATAAAGGATTTAAGAAAGGAACTTTATAATATCATGGCTAAGCACTCAGGGAAATCATTCAAGAAAATCGAGGCGGACTCAGAGAGAGATAACTGGATGACTTCTTATGATGCTAAGGAATATGGAATCGTAGACGAGGTATTGGATAGTAAAAATCCGCGTAAAGCATAAATTAGAATTTATAAATATCTATTATGGCAGATAAAAAGAAAACCTGTTCGTTTTGCGGACGTGATGAAAAAGAGACGCTTATACTGATAGCAGGCATAGATGGTTACATCTGTGAGTCCTGTACAGACCAGGCGACTAATATCATCGAGGAAGAGCTATCGGCCAAAGGAAGTACGGAGGAGGATGTAAATATTCCTGAAAATCTGACACCTATAGATATTAAAAATTATTTAGATCAATATGTAATCGGACAGGGAGATGCTAAAAAGTATCTCTCTGTTGCGGTTTATAATCATTATAAAAGATTACGCCAGAAGAATAACGTCGATGTAGAGATAGAGAAATCTAATATCGTTTTTGTAGGACAGACAGGTACTGGTAAAACTTTACTTGCTAAGTCTATTGCAAAGTTTTTACAAGTCCCTTTTGCCATAGTGGATGCAACCGTTTTTACGGAAGCAGGATATGTTGGAGAGGATGTAGAGAGTATGCTCAGTAGATTATTGCAAGCATGTGATTATAACGTAAAAGCCGCTCAGAAAGGAATTGTATATATCGATGAGATCGATAAAATCGCTCGTAAAAATGATAATCCATCGATTACTCGTGATGTATCAGGAGAAGGGGTACAG
This sequence comes from uncultured Saprospiraceae bacterium, assembly GCA_938015805.1. Classification (GTDB taxonomy): domain Bacteria; phylum Bacteroidota; class Bacteroidia; order Chitinophagales; family Saprospiraceae; genus JAHDHU01. The sequence continues at coordinate 10,377 of CALLXF010000024.1, forward strand.
CAGTCGTTACTAAAGATGCTAGAAGGAACAGAAGTAAATGTTCCTCCTCACGGTGGACGTAAACATCCAGAGCAAAAAATGATCAAAGTCGATACCCGTAACATTTTGTTTATCTGTGGTGGCGCTTTTGACGGTATAGAAAAAATAATTGCTCGTAGATTAAATACTCAGGTGATCGGTTACAGTAATATCGATGCCTCAGAAAAAATCGATGAGGATAATATGTTGCAGTACATAAATCAGCAAGACCTTAAGCGTTTTGGTCTGATACCTGAGTTGATCGGTCGACTTCCGGTACTGACGCACTTAGATCCTCTTGATATCGAGACACTAGCTCGTATACTAGTCGAACCAAAAAATTCTCTAGTAAAGCAGTATCAAAAATTGTTTGAGCTGGAAGGAATCAGACTTAATTTTACAAAAGAAGCGATCCAGGAAATCGCGATCAAGGCGTTAGATTTTAAGATCGGAGCCAGAGGATTACGTTCTATATGTGAGGCTGTATTAACAGATGCAATGTATGAATTACCATCTGCTTCTGATATAGAAGAGTTTACAGTAGATGTAGCTCTCGTCAATGAAAAAATCGCTAAGTCTAATTTGAGGAAGTTAAAGGCGGCATAATAAATAAAAATCAAAATAAAATTATTTGAGAGAAGCAAATGTGCTTCTCTTTTTTTTTGCCTAACTGTGTAACAATGGGATCATCGATTCTTTTTAAGAAGTAAATTTATTATCTTATAGCCAAACCACCTATATGCTTAAGTTTTACAAAATTTGCTTCTGTCTTATTTTTCAGATTGGTTACACTTTTCATTTGTCAGGTCAGTATCAATTTGCAAATTGTCAAATGGAATCAATACTATTCTCTGAAAATTGTGAAACAGAATTTAGACTAACAAATCATATAATACCTATTAATGGGACGGTAATGGATAGTTTTGATATTCATATTTCTGTTGATCTTTGGGATGATGGCATCATTGATTATGATTTTATTTCAGATCCATTACAAGAAACTTCTGGCCAGATAATTCTGACCTCTAAAGTGTCGAGTCTTGATGAAATCGATCTACCCATTCCAGAGATGATCCTTTATAGTTGTAATAAGCACCGTGTTTATTGGAGTGCCATATCTGATAGTGGAGATACGCTAAACTGTGTACAAGACTATAGTAGTATCATAGATTTTGAATTGCTCAGTGGAGATACCATAGAGCACATTTATCAGGGTACGATCTGGGTGTACTTAGATGACATAGATTTTTCTAATGTTCTGTTTTCTAATGTGGTAAATCAGTGTGATTACGAGCCTACATTTTACTTTAAAGATGATGTAAAAGTTACGCCGACTCAGGGTCTTTACGATTATGATTGTGATCCTGAATTATTTAGAAATATAACTTATCATACAGTATATTTTGAATTTGAAGATGCGTGTAATGGATCTGTAGACTCTTTAGTATTGAAAATATATGATCAGTATACGGATTATTTTGGTAATGTGATTCAGGGTGCCTGCTCTACATTACAAGACAATACGATCGGAGGATTAGAAGTTATATCAGAAAATTGTGAATTAGAATTGACAACAAATTTTATTAACTCTTGTAATACTTTTCTGATAGCCAATTTAGATGATTTTTTCTCAGGTCTTAATAAGTTTGATTTTAGTAAGAGTGATAGTTCTATTAGGGGGTTGACAGCTCGGGACTTATTGATCTTACGTAAACAGATACTTAGCGGAGATACGGTTTCCTCCGGCTTTTCTTTTGCAGCGGATTATAATAATAACGGGTCTATTACCACATTAGATCAGGCACTTTTATTGAAAACTATAATGTTAGAAAGTACCTTTAACTTTTCCGTCCCTTGGATGTTTGAGTTAGACTATGCCAGTAGTGATTTATTTTATCCTAGTTCTAGCATAAATGAGTTTATAATGTCCACTGATTATTTAGCCACTGCTCAAATTGATGATGATTTTAAATTTTCAGGATATAAAAAAGGAGATTTAGATGGAAGCTATTACAATACTATTTATGATACCTCTCCAGCTTACTGTAATGCTAACTTTTATGATTCTATAGAAGTTCAGTTAGATGATAGGATGATTTTAAAAGACGAAATATTCACAATACCAATTATGCTTAATGAGGATCTGGAGATAGTAGGTTTGCATTTTGGACTTTCGTCCAATTTGGTCACGGATATAAATGTAAATGCAGGTATTTTAGAAATCTCGGATAATTTTTATAACGCTGTAGATTCTAACTTTATCGCTATATGGATGAGTAATGATCTAAACACTGAGTCTTACAAAAAAGGAGAGATACTATTTACACTTACCATGACTGCACTCTCAGATTTTTCACTTCCAGAACTCTTTAAAGATACGCCTGATTTTCCTAGAGAGATTTATGTAAATGATGACTTTCAAGCACTAAGTTTAAAGATGAGTGATGTAGGCTTATCAAGTATTGATAATTTGCCAGAGATTGATTTTATAATTTATCCTAATCCTTTTAAACAAAAATTATTTTTAGATTGGGGTAGTAATCCTGCTTTGGATAATTTTGTATTAGATATAATCGATGTAAATGGAAAAGTGATCTATAGTGATCAAAACAAAAGAATAGTCCCCCACCAAAGATTATCTATAAATACTGATGTCTTTATATCAGAAAGTATTTACTTTTTAAGGTTTACCTCAGCAGGAAGAAGTACCTTCAAAAAAATAGTAAGGATAAAGTAAGGAGTGAGGTATTTTTTAAAACTGCAGTACATCGGAACCCATTTTCAAGGGTGGCAATCTCAGC
>CALLXF010000025.1 GCA_938015805.1 uncultured Saprospiraceae bacterium
GCAGCTTCTTGCAGCAGAGTAGCGGAATGAACTTCCAATCCACTACTATCGATAACTTCTTTTGCGATATCAGCATTAGTCCCTTGCAATCTTACTATAATAGGAACATTAATATCTCCTATACTTTTATATGCTTCTACGACTCCATTAGCCACACGATCACATCTTACAATACCTCCAAAAATATTGATCAAGATTGCTTTTACATTAGGATCTCTGAGGATAATTCTAAATGCTTTTTCTACTCTTTCGGCATCAGCCGTTCCTCCTACATCTAAAAAGTTTGCGGGAGAACCTCCAGATAATTTTATGATATCCATGGTAGCCATAGCTAGTCCAGCACCATTTACCATGCAACCTACGTTACCATCTAAGTTAATAAAACTAAGACCATAAGAGTCAGCTTCTACTTCTGTCGGATCTTCCTCGTCAGTATCCCTAAGAGCTGCAATATCTGGATGTCTAAATAAGGCATTATCATCAATAGATACTTTACAATCCACTGCGATAATATCATCATTTCCTGTTTTTAAACAAGGATTTATTTCAAACATAGATGAATCAGAATCTACAAAAGCTTTGTAAAGCTTAGCAATAAATTTAGACATCTCTTTAAAAGCTTTTCCAGATAGTCCTAGATTAAAACCTATTTTTCTAGTTTGGAAGCCTTGTAATCCTAATAAAGGATCTATGTATTCTTTATGTACTAGATTTGGAGTTTTCTCAGCTACCTCTTCTATATCCATTCCTCCTTCTGTAGAATAGATGATTACATTTTGCTTCTTCTGACGATCCATCATGATCGAGATGTAAAACTCATCACAAGATTCGAATGTAGGAACATAAGTGTCTTCTGCAATAAGTATTTTACGGACCAGTTTACCTTCTCCTTCTAAACCACCTGGTGTTTGTGGAGTTTTAAGCATCATTCCTAGAATATCTCCTGCAAACTGCTTACATTCTTCATCGTTTTTAGCCAGTTTTACTCCGCCACCTTTTCCTCTTCCTCCAGCATGTATTTGTGCTTTTACTACACAAAATTTAGTGCCTGTTTCTTCTTTTAACTTATTAAAGGCATCCATTGCTTGATCTACAGTCTCAGCGACATATCCTCTTTGAATAGCTACCCCAAATGAGGCCAATAATTCTTTACCTTGATACTCATGTAAATTCATATAACTCTATCTATTTTATGAAGCCACAAAAATAGTTATTTATTATAATATGTATAGTTCTATAAAAGGTTTTACAAAAACATAATGAGTATAAAACAAAAATGCCTGACCAGTAAATGATCAGGCATCTCATATTTAAATCTGTTATAACTTTATTTACTCAGTAATACTCTCTTTACAATCTGGCCTTTATCGCTAGCTATTTTTACTAAATAGATTCCAGCACTCAAGTCATCTGTAGATAAAGAGGTCGTAAAACTACCTTTACTCACTAATCCGTATTGTTCCGTTTTAACTACTTTTCCAGTATTAGATACAAGACTAATATTTATCTCTAAAGCCTGATCTAAATCCATTGAAATGTGTAAATCTTTGGATACAGATACTGGGTTAGGGAATACAGAAATGGATGATACATTTTCCAACTCGTTTACAGCAGATGTATTATCACCAGTAAAAAATAGAATATCGTTTGTTGCAAAACATGACCCTATCTCACTGATAGGGTATACCTTCCAAGAGTATGACCCATTAGCTTCTAATGAGTTTGTAAAATATTCTGTTTCTGTAGTTATTATTTTTTGAGAAGATTGTCCTCCGATTACAAGCATATAAGAGGTAGCTCCATCAACAGGATCCCAATCGAACGTAACCGAGTTGTATGTATCTACAGTTGAGAATGCTTCTGGAAAGTTCTGAACAGGTGTGGAACTAATCTGAACTAAATTAGGGACATAATCTTTTTCTAAATTATTACGATTATCGTAATCCGCTCTCATCATATTAGCTTGACCATGGGTAAAGGTATATGTCTGACAAGCGTACCCATTGTAAGTCATAATCGAGTTAGGTAAGGTATATATTAAATCATTATTTCTATCCTTTACGGTTCCTTCCCAGGTATTATTACAAGTATTAGTTGATTGCATAAAACCATAATCTGGAGGCGTATCACAAATTCTATCAGCTGCAGTAGTACAGTTAGAACCATCTTGTAATTCTACCACAATCTGTCCTCCAGTCTGACTAGATCCTACTGTCTGTATCGTTACGCATTCTCCATATTGAGCTGGAGTGTAAGGCTCATCTTCCCAACCTACATGAGGGTGAGCAAGAGATAAAAAGTGGCCTATCTCATGTGAGAAAGGAACATTATCTTCTCTTAAAAAGTATTCCTTAGGTATAGCTACAAAGTCGCCTGCAGGCGAATAATATCCACCCGCATCTCCTACTGTATTTACTAAAAAAACGTTTATAGTAGCTGGTTTTTTATTTTGAACCATAGGACCAAATTGAGTTCCAGTATGCTCATAAATAGATGTATTGTCTAGGTAATTAAAATCACCATCGATGTAAAAAACCAAGCCTAATGTATCGTAATCTTGATTGATACGGCACATTTGTCTATAAACAAACTCTTCTGGCATTCTACCATCTCCATCTGTATTAGCTACCAAATGGAATTTTATCGGAACATATCTTTTTGTTGGATCTTTTGTTTCTGGATGCTCACTTAGATATTTAACATTATTATCAAGTCGCTTCATAAACTGATCAGAATGATGAGTACTACAATTAAATTGGGCGTAAGCCGTATTAGACGTAAACGCAACTAAACAAAGGGTAAGAAGATTTAAAACTTTTTTCATTTTTTCTATTTGTATAAAACAAAAATAACCATTCTGCTGAGAATCATTATTTAAATCAATTTAAACTACTATTGTGTAATGACCACTCTTTTAACTATATGCTTATCACCAGCACTAAACTTGACTAAATACATTCCCGCCGGTAGACCTTCGATATCCAGTTCCATACGATTTAGACCAGAATGGAAATCATTATGTTTAATACTAATAGCTGTCGCCTGAGTAGTACTAAAAATGGATGTTGTCAATGGAATATTGCTGTTTAAATCTAATGTAACTGTTAGTGTAGAACTATTTTTTACTGGGTTAGGGTAGATGTTTAAATGATCTATCTCAGTAATATTATCATCCGATGTTTCTAGATCTCCCGTTGTAAAAATCAAATTAGAGGAAGGTGAAAAAACAGAACAAGCACTTACCTCGTTATAAGCTCTTACTCCGAAAGTATAAAAACCGTTAGGGAGTAGATCGGACATAAATAACTCTGACTCGTCCACAATAATTTCGTGGTTTGATGAACCTGAGATGGTGATTAGATACTGACTTGCGTGTTCCATATCTTCCCAGTCAAATAAGACAGAGTTATAATTGTCAAATTTTTGGGCTACTGTTGGACTATTAACTACCCAGTTTGTAGCAACAGTATTTGTATCGGGAACATAACTACTTCTAATATAATTTCTAGAGGGACTTGCATGATCATCATACATTGCGGTTTCTTGATCTGTCGTAAATTCATACGCTGCACAAGGGGCAAAATAACTCATTACATTTTCGACATGAGGAAAAATTTGCTCATTGTTACGATCGTAAATTTCGCACTCAAAGTTACAACCAGATACACATGACATCGGAGAAAAAGCAAATAAATAATCTGGTGGGGTATCACAGATTCCGTCTCCCGCAAAATTACAATTGTTTCCATTGACTAATTCTGCGGTGTTTACCGTACAGGGATTTCCATGGATGTCTGGATCATAAGGCTGACCTTCCCATCCAAAGAATGGATGAGGTAGCGATAAAAAATGGCCCAACTCATGAGTAAGTGTCTCAGAAGTCGGGGCAGGTAATTCTTGTTTTCTCAGTACGATAAAATCAAAGTTAGGAGAGTAGTATCCTAGAGTAGTGCCTATTCCTCCCGTACCTGCATTCTGACAGACAAAAATATTAATTCCATCAGCACCTTGATTATTTTTTTGAGCGTTTAAAATTGCCCCAAAAGATGTGGGTTCTAGAAACGCGTTTTCGTTGTCTAATTCTAAAATAGAGTTTAGGTAAAATATAAATCTAGTATCACTATAGTCTTGATTTAATTTACATAACTGATCTAGAATATCAGTAATTCGTATTTTTCCAGTCCCATCATCAAAACCAACTCTCCAAAAATTAAGAGGGACGTAGATTTCGTCCATTCTAGGTACTACGTTGTTAGCGGCCCATTCACGGTTTGCTAAAAGACGTTCTTTTATTTGAGCATCCATCTCATGGTTTACACCACACTGATGATAGGCACTCTGAGCAGAAAGCACGAGGGTAAGGAATAATAAACTAAAGGATAAAAAATATTTCATTAACTAAGGCTTTTGTAAATAAATAAAGATTTCCTTAAGATGATAAATAAGATTTACGTCACTAAGTTTAATCTTTGAGCCTGTAAGTTATGATAATAATGACTTTCGCATTACAATATTCAGATAAGTCGTCGCGACGAAGTCTTTTAGGAATTAAAAAACCGTATTTTTGCAAATATTTTAAAACAGATTAAACATTTCTATAACGTGTAAGGATGGAGAATTTGTCCTTTTTAAAAATTTTGCGTCCAAAAATAAAATTGAACTAAATGAAAGTAACTGTAGTAGGAGCTGGAAACGTAGGAGCCACTGTGGCCAATGTACTCGCTCACAAAGACATTGTAAACGAAGTAGTATTACTAGATATCAAAGGGGACTTTGCTAAAGGAAAAGCACTTGATTCTTGGCAACAGGCTCCAATAGATTATTATAGCACTACACTTACAGGAACAGATGATTATAAAAAGTCAGCTAATTCTGATATCGTAGTGATAACAGCTGGTATTCCTAGAAAGCCAGGTATGAGTAGAGATGATCTAATTTCTACAAATGCAAAAATAGTAGTGTCTGTTACTAAGTCGATAATGAAGCACTCTAAGAATCCGATTTTTATAATTGTTTCTAATCCGCTTGATGTTATGTCATATGCATGTTTTAAAGCGTCTGGTCTTCCGTCGTCTAGAGTATTTGGGATGGCAGGAATTTTAGACACAGCGAGATATCGTGCATTTTTAGCAACAGCGTTAAAAGTTTCACCTAAAGATATCCAAGCTGTATTAATGGGAGGACATGGAGACACTATGGTTCCACTACCTAGGTATACTACTGTTGCGGGTATTCCAGTTACGGAGATGATCGATAAGAAAAAACTAAACGCTATCGTAGAACGTACTAAGAAAGGTGGAGGCGAATTAGTAAAACTTATGGGTACTTCTGCATGGTATGCTCCAGGAGCTGCAGCGGCTCAGATGGTAGAATCAATTGTCAAAAACGAAAATAGAATATTCCCATGTTGTGTGCATTTATCTGGTCAGTATGGAATCAGAAATATGTATCTAGGTGTTCCTGTACAATTAGGAAAAGATGGTATCACTAAGATTATCAAACTGGATTTAAACAAGTCTGAAACAAAGTTGTTACAGAAATCAGCAGATGCAGTGAAAGGAGTAATCACTACATTCAAGAAAATGAAGTTAGTATAGTATTGCAAAAGTAGAAAAGTGAACACTGTAGAATACATAAAAGATTTAAAGACGGACCAAGGAGTTTCTATTTATGATTCTTCTCAAGAAGGACCGGTAATGATGGTTTTTCTTCGCCACTTTGGATGTGTATTTTGTCGTGAGGCACTCAAGCATATAAAGAATGAGAGATCAAACTGGGTAAAAAAGGGTATCACTATTGTCTTGATACACCCTTCAAGTAAAGCTTCAGGTGAAGTATACTTGACTCAGTTTGATCTTTTAGATGTTCCATCTATTGCAGATCCGGAATGTAAAATTTATGAGCAATTTGGGCTTGCCAAAGGAAGCATGTCTCAACTATTTGGGCTAAGTACATTTTTTAGAGGTTTTGAGGTTGCCGCAAAAGGAATATTACCTATGGTAAAACAAGTTGGGGATGGTTTCCAGATGCCTGGTATTTTTATCATTTATAATGGTCAGATTAAGGATTCCTACATTCATAAATCCGCTTCTGATAAACCAGATTATAACCAGCTCATAGGTTGTTGTGTCGCTTGACGCGAATGTTAACCTATAAATTTTAGATCATATTTCAAACAATTCTTTCTTTTTTATCGTCGTTGTATTGTAACGTAATTGCATATTGACATTAGTCAAAAATATTCCATCATACAAGATACAATTTACTGAATATGAGATTTTTATGCATGCTTAGTTTAAGTTTATTATCACTTGTGTCTATATCACAAGAAGACCCTTTAGATTTTTACGGTGATGTCATGACAAATGCTGTAGAAGGTGCTCATCGGTCTTACGCCGCAGATCTATTCTATAAGGAATTAATAGACAAACTAAACGAACCTAATTCCTTTAGTGACCCGATGGCGGATATAGAGTGGATTTCAAAATTGTATGCAGCGGATAGCACCTTTAGAGTACTTACGTATCAGGTTAAAATAAATGATAATACCTACGAGTCTGTCGGTTTCGTTCAGCGTAAAAATGGTGTTGTTATTCCATTGATTAATAAAAGTTCGGAACTGGAAGATTTAGAATATTTATCCTTAGATCAGGATAACTGGCTAGGGGTTTTATACTATAATATGATGGAAGTGGAGATCGATGGAAAGACTAATTATTTGTTATTTGGATATGATGGACATAGTAAATATGATCGCAGAAAGGTACTTGAAGTAATTACTGAAGTGAATGATAAAGAAGTGCTTTTTGGAAATGAGATTTTTATTATTGAAAAAGAAGGGGAACGCCCAGATAAGAAGCAACGGATTCTGATAGAGTATTCTGGAGACTCTAATGTTACCTTTAATTATGATGATGGATTGGATATGATTGTGCATGATCATCTTATCACCCGTATGGGATTATTACCTGGACAGGGAGCTACACAAGTTTCTGATGGAAGCTTAGTCGGTTATCAGTTTAAAGATGATGGTATGTGGCATTATGTAGAGAAAATTTTTGATTACATATCAGAAGAGGCTCCTAGACCTGTGCCTGTTTTTGATGGTAAGAAGAAGGATACTAATATCATGGGTAACGAAGTAAAGAAGAAAAAGAAACGTCCTAAATAATTTTCTTGATTCGCCTGCTTTGTTGAATAAAGTCATTTACTGGAATGGCCCATTTAGGCAAATTCAGAGATTCTGGCGGATCCATGATATTCTCCGAAAAGGGTAAACTGAGCTTTTGACATTTCTGCTTTTAAAAATGTGGCACCATTTCCAAACATCTGACCATCTATTATATTAAAAGTATACGCATCTAGTTTATGATAACTAAGGTCCGTAGAGTCTTGGCCAATAATACTGAGCGAAACTAATGTGAGTAAAAGGTATAGTGGCAGTTTCATTTTTCTATTATTATATATATCGGATAATTATATCGATTGTATCTGAGGGACGAAGAGGTATGATCTGATAAATATTGTTTTCGACGGCTCTTCTTTTATTCACCATGGCGTAAATTTTTCAAATGTTTCACCATTGAATTTAAATACTCCTGTTTCATGTGTGCCAAGCCAAATTTGGTCTTGCAAATCTTTATAAATAGAGAAAAGAGTGATGTCTTGACCATTATCTTTTACTGGATAATGAGTTGACTTTTTTCCATCGTATCTCCACACACCTCGGTCGTATGTTGCCATCCAAATATCGCCCTTCTTATCTTTTACAGCCGA
>CALLXF010000026.1 GCA_938015805.1 uncultured Saprospiraceae bacterium
AAAAAAAGGGTATAAAAAAAGCTAGCGATCAGAATAAACCTCCCGCTAGCCCATCATTATAGAACAACTTCCGACTTTTAGACAGAAGTTTGTATCAAGGTCACATTTTATAAATGTTAAAGTTTTTAAACCTCTAAAACCTTTAGAATGGGGTCTAGATGGATGTTATCCTCTATAAGCTGTATAGCTCGTCGGACTTTCCAAGGGGTATTACGATTTATCTTTACCTCTATACGCGATATTTTTAAGACACTGCCATAGGTATCCAGATCTGTTCGGATGAGTGGTGTTTTATGTTTATCTATATATTCTATGACGGTTTGATCTATTTCCCCTTCTCCTGTGACGACGATACCTGCTAAAGGAGATTCTTTTTTGTCAGCAGTTGCAGTGATTATATTTATTTTAGAAATCGCATCAGCTAACACTCTATTGCTCACAACGAGTAGGAGATCTTCCTTATCTCTAACTTTTTCGTAATCGATAAGAGAGCCGGCTATGATGTTAGCTACTTTATTATCTAACTTATCTATATTATACATGATCTTACCATTGATCGCTTTAGATACCGTCAGGATCAGTGGATAGGCTAAACTGATATCATAAGGAATTACTCCTAGTAATGGAATTCCTTTTAGATCTAACCATTTTTTTAGATAGTGGGTTACCTTCTCTATCTTATCTACCCGAACTTTATTTATAATAACACCTATTATTTCTACTCCTTCCTCTCTAAAAAGTGCTGTACACATATTCAGCATATCGATGGTCGATCCGATACCACCCTCTACGACCATAATGACTTTTGCATTTAGGAGTTTTGCAACCTTTGCATTTGATAATCCCGCTATACTTCCTACACCAGGATGACCCGTTCCTTCGTAAATCACAACATCATGTTTACGTTCGAGCCTTTCTCTCGCATCGAGGATAATCTGTTCTAGATTTTCTGTAAAATCTCCATCTAGTATCTGCTCTGTAGCCCCTCTTCCTAATATCAGCGGACTATGTATCTCTGGGATAATATCAAAACCTAATAAGTCAGCAAATAAAATGGTATCCTTATCTACTCTTAAATCCCCAATGTCTAGAAATTTTTGTCCTACCGGTTTAGAGTATCCTACCCTCTTTCCGAGATTGCTGAGTGCAGATACTAAACCGAGGGTAGATGTAGTTTTACCGACATGTTGTTTAGTAGCTGCTACGTATATACTTTTACTTTTCATACTATTACGTTACTAAAATAATCGAAAATATATCTTTATTGGATGAATCCATTTTTTAAAACTTTATTAATACCCATTTTACTACTAATACAGTGTGGCACCGCCGAGGATAGCTTTGTTTTTTCTAAAAAAGAAAATATAAAAGGAATTACGGTAGTCGCTCCTCCTGATCCATTTAAAGGAGATCCGATGGTCGATGTTAAAAAAATATCTGCGAATTGGATTGCTTTAGTGCCTTTCGGTTTTCACCGAATGGATGAGACAACTGTTAAATACGGTCTCGACTGGCAATGGTGGGGAGAGCAAAAACAAGGTGTAGAAAAATGTATACAACTGGCTCATAAAAATAACCTCCAAGTGATGCTAAAACCTCAGGTGTATATCCCAGGAGGATGGATCGGAGAATATGATTTAGAAACAGAAGCCCAATGGAAAGAATGGGAAAAATCATACGAATCTTACATCATGTCTTTTGTGGATATTGCTATAGAAAATAAAGTTTCTCTGATATGTATCGGTACCGAAGCCAGAGTGGCTGTACAGAAACGAGAATCTTATTGGCGTAAGCTAATAAAAAAGATACGGGCAAAATATAATGGAAAACTAGTCTATTCTTCTAACTGGGATAGTTATGAAAAAGTACCATTCTGGGATGCATTAGACTATATCGGTATTAGTTCCTATTTTCCATTGGACGAAAGTCCCACTCCTAAAAAAGAGGATCTAGTAAAAGCATGGAATCCAATCGTAAAAAAATTAAAACATTTTTCTACACGTAAACAGAAGCAAATGATTTTTACAGAATATGGATATCTTTCTATAGATGGGTGTGCAGGTAAAACATGGGAACTGGAAAAAAGAGTAAAGTCCACTCCGATAAATGAGAAGGCTCAGGCGATTGCTTTGGATGCTCTATACACCTCTTTCTGGGATCAAGATTTCTGGGCTGGTGGCTTCTTATGGAAATGGTTTCCGGAGGATATGGGTCATGAAGGTTATGTGGAGCGAGACTATACACCACAGGATAAAAAATCAGAAGAAGTAATAGAAAACTGGTTTAAGAAGTAGTGGCTATGGCCAATGTTTTAAGTCATAATAAAAAATAAACTTTTGAAAATAATCAAGAAAGTAGCTCAGCTGCAAAAAGAAATAACCAAGCTTAAAAAGGCTGGAAAAACGATAGGATTTACTCCGACGATGGGAGCACTGCACAAAGGTCATGTAACACTGGCAAAACAAATGGTTAAAGAAAACGACATCGGAATCGTTAGTATCTTTGTAAATCCTACACAGTTTAACGAAGCATCAGATCTCAAAAATTATCCACGTACACTAAAAAACGATGCCGCACTATTAGAGAAGGCAAAAGTACATATCGTCTTTGCTCCATCTAACGAGGAGGTCTACCCTAAAGGTCTAAAGACCACTCTAAAACTAGATTTAAAAGGGCTCGATAAAAGAATGGAAGGTCAGTTTAGGAAAGGACATTTTGCAGGTGTATGCCAAGTAGTAAAACGACTCCTAGATATTACGACTCCTGATAGTCTGTATATGGGACAAAAAGATTTTCAGCAATTTACGATTATTGATCAGATGATAGCTGCACTAAAAATTCCTACACGCTTAGTCGTATGCGATATCGTAAGAGAGAAGTCTGGCCTAGCTATGAGTTCTAGAAATAGTCGTCTTACCGGTGACCATAAAAAAAGAGCCACGATCATTTACGAAACCCTACAATGGATTAAGAAAAATAAAAATCGATATTCCTTATCCGATCTAAAACAAAAGGCATTAGACAAAATGTCGATCCCTGGTTTTAAGCCAGAATATGTCTCAATCGTAAATGGAAATACCCTAAAAAACATACGTAAAATGGGAGCTCATGACTATGTCGTCGTATGCACCGCAGTATGGGCCGGTGAAGTAAGACTGATCGACAATATTATTCTAAAAAAGTGAATTTAATATTAAGTCAAAGTTTTATAGACTTATAGTATTTTTGCCTCTTAAATAATAATAGATGTTTTTACAAATACACAAATCTAAAATCCATAGAGCTGTAGTTACAGAAGCTAATCTTAATTATGTAGGTTCCATAACGATCGACGAAGATCTGATGGATGCTTCTAAAATTTTCGAAGGAGAACGCGTACAAATTGTAAACAATAGCAATGGAGAGCGTCTAGAAACTTATGTGATACCCGGAGAAAGAGGATCTGGAGTGATTTGTCTTAACGGAGCTGCCGCTCGTAAAGTAGAAGTAGGTGATATTGTTATCATCATCTCTTATGCGTGGATGACTTTAGAAGAATTAAAAAATCATAAGCCGATCGCTATTTTTCCTGATGAGAAAAATCATCTCGCTTAAGATAGTCTCTTATCAAGAATCTAATAAAAATCATATTATTTGCAACCTTAGGATTTGCAGTTTTATATATTGTTTTCCGATCTAACCAAGCGGCATATCTAGAAGACTGTGTAGGAAAAGGAAGTAATCCAGAGGATTGTATTCTTCTGGATAAAGTTATAAACGATATGAAAACAGCCAATAAATCTTGGCTGGTTTTAGTGATCTTCTTATTTATGGTCAGTAACATCTCTAGAGCACGGAGATGGGTACTGATGCTGCAGCCTATGGGCTATAAGCCCAAGTTTTTAAATTCGTTATTTAGTATAATGATCGCCTATTTTACTAATCTGGGAATTCCTAGATCTGGAGAATTTATACGGGCGGGCACCATGTCTAAATATGAGAATATTTCTTTTGAGAAACTAATGGGTACTATCGTTCTCGACAGGATTATAGATTTTATCTCTCTATTTATTGTAATCGGTATCGCATTAGTCTGGCAACGTCACATCTTTTATGACTATCTGCTAGAAAACATGAATCTGTACGAAAAGCTAGCGTTCTTAAAATCTGGAACCGCTATTATAGCAATGATCGTATTACTCGCATTATCAATTTTAGTATTTGTAAAAAGGAAAACGCTACTAAATTCCGGGATCGGTAAAAAAATAACTGGACTGGTAAAAGGTTTTATAGATGGGCTTTTGGCCATTAAAAACATCCAAAAACCATGGGAATTTTTATTCCACTCGATCGTGATATGGGTCATGTTCTTCTTAATGACTTATTTATGCTTTTTCTCTTTTGAGCCGACCTCTTATCTCAGTGCAGGTGCCGGGTTAGTCTCATTTATGTTTGGTGCATTAGGAATGGTTTTCCCTTCTCCAGGAGGAATGGGTTCATATCATTTTCTGGTGCAAGAATGTTTATATCTATATGGAATCCCTAAGGCAGACGGATTTTCCTATGCGATGATTGCCTATGTAACGATTTCTTTATTTGCGACTGCGTTTTTTGGATTATTATCCTTTATTATGATCCCGATCTATAACCGTAAACGTAAATAATGCTTACAGAAAAAGACTTATCGATACTCCGTGAGTATAAAGCTAAAGGCCTAAAAATCGTCTTTACTAATGGATGTTTTGATATCCTCCATGCAGGACATATCGCGTACCTAAAAGAAGCAAAAACATTAGGAGACATCCTAGTAATCGGACTAAATAGTGATGATTCAATAAAAAAAATAAAAGGTCCTGAGCGACCTATCCAGGATGAGCTTACGCGAATGGTTATACTACAATCGCTAAAAATGGTAGATCATGTATTTTTATTCGGGGAAGAGACTCCATTAGTACTAATCGAAAGCATCATTCCTGATGTCTTAGTCAAAGGTGGCGACTGGTCTATCGATAATATCATCGGAGCAGATCTCGTTATAGATTATGGAGGGCAAGTAAAAAGCCTTAATTTTAAGGAAGGACATTCTACCACATCGATAATTGAAAAAATTAAAAATCTGTAATCTTATCTATAATGCAGCTCATAAAACTTATCCAATATTTAGAGACTATTGCCCCGTCTCATCTACAAGAAGACTATGACAATGCGGGTCTTATCGTAGGAGAAAAATCAATGGATATAAAAGGAGTGATGGTCTGTCTAGATTCTACAGAAGCAGTAATTGATGAAGCGATCCAGAAAGATTGTAACGTTGTAGTAGCTCATCATCCGATTATTTTTAAAGGCTTAAAACAACTTAATGGTAAAAACTACATCGAACGGACCATTATAAAAGCTATAAAAAATGATATCGCAATTTACGCCATCCATACTAATCTGGATAACGTTTTATATCATGGTGTCAATCAAAAAATAGCCCAAAAACTAAATCTACAGGGATGCAAAATACTATCTGAGCATCCTATACACTCTACTAAAAAGACACCTATCGGAGCAGGAATTATTGGAAGCTTAAAAACAGCTATGACTCCGGTTGCTTTTTTAAAAGACATAAAAAAGAAAATGGATGTCTCCATAATCAGACATACTGATCTAAATATTAGGAAAATAAAGAAAATAGCGGTCTGTGGAGGTAGCGGAAGTTTCCTATTACAGCAAGCAAGAGCGGCAAAAGCAGATATTTTTATCACCGCTGATTTTAAGTATCACGAATTTTTTGATGCAAATAATGACATAATCATAGCAGATATTGGACATTATGAGAGCGAACAATACACAATCGAGCTATTACACGAGCTTATAAGCAAGAAATTTCGTAAATTTGCAGCCCATTACACAAAAGTGAACACTAATCCTATAAATTATTTTTAAATGGCGGCTAAAGATCAATCAGTAAAAGAAAAACTGACTCAATTATTTGAACTACAACAAATCGATTCTAAAGTAGATGCCCTTTCTATTTTAAAAGGAGAACTTCCTATGGAAGTAAGTGATCTCGAGGATGAAATCGAAGGATTAAACAAAAGAATCAATAAACTCCAGGATGGTATCAAAGATGTCGAAGATGAAGAAGTAAGACATAAAGGAAACATCAAGGACTCAGAGGCTCTCATAAAAAAATATGAGAAGCAAATGGATAATGTGAAAAACAATAGAGAGTTTACTGCATTATCTAAGGAGGTAGAAATGCAAAAATTAGAAATTCAGTTATCTGAAAAGAAAATTGCAGATTCTGCTGGTAATCTAGATATCAAAAAAGAAACTCTAGCATTATCTAAAAAGAGATTAAAAGAAAGAACAGCAAACCTAGAAGTAAAGCAAGTAGAGCTAGAGAAGATTATTAAAAAAACAGAAAAAGAGGAGCGTAAACTGACTAAGCAGTCAGATGCGATCAAAGCCAATATCGAGGAGAGACTTATCAAAGCTTATAACCGATTACGTAATAAATATCGTAATGGTCTAGGTGTAGTCAGTGTCGAAAGAAGTGCTTGTGGAGGATGTTTTAACAGGATACCACCTCAGTTAAAAATAGAAATAGAAAGTAGAAAAAGAATCCTTTCTTGTGAGCATTGTGGTAGAGTATTAGTCGATGATGAAATCGCAGGTAAAGAAATGATAGAAGCTTAATATTGCTTAATGTTACATTAAGTGTTAAGTAAAATATAAAGCCGCGAGTATGGAAACATCTCGCGGCTTTTTTTTACAACTTATTACATAAATGATCGTCTGACTATTGTGAAAATTATTTTGTTTGTATTATGTCTTTTCAGCTCCGTTGTGTCCCAAGCACAGGGTTATTTTAAAGAGACACCTTTAATAAAAGAGGCTTACGAGCATATAATGGATTTACGTTTTGAGGATGCTAATCGGGTAATCGTTAATATAAAAAATCAAGAACCCGATAACTTACTCGTACTGCATTTAGAAAACTACATAGATTTTTTTACGGTCTTTATAAATGAGGAAAAGAAAGAATTTAAAGCACTAGAAAAAAACAAGAAAAAACGAATCAAAGAAATAGAGAAAAAAGGAGATATCAGTTCGCCCTATTATCTATTTGTCCAAGCCGAAATCGAACTTCAGTGGGCACTGGCTAGAGCAAAATTTAACGAAGTCTTTAAAGCAGCTTCAGAGTCCTATAATGCGTATAAGTTACTTACAGAAAACCAAAGAAGGTTTCCTGACTTTATCGCTAATAAAAAAAGTCTCAGTGCCATCCATGTACTTGTAGAATCAATCCCAGGTATAGTGCGTAAGGTTTTTAGTATTAATGGATCTATAGCACAGGGAACTCATGAAATAGAAGAAGTCATTCGCTATAGCGAAAAAAATGATTTTCTATATCGAGAAGAGGCGATTGCTATATATACGTATATTTTATTTTATCAGAATAATAAAAAAAGAGAGGCGTGGGATTATCTTTTGCAAAGTGATCTTGATCCGGTAGAAAGTCCTCTGGTATGTTTTCTAATGTCTAATATGGCCCAGAAAGTAGGAGAAAATGATCAGGCCATAGAACTTCTGGAAAACAGATCTAAAGACCCTCAGGTCTTTCCATTCCATTACTTAGATTTTATGCTAGGGAAATGCAAACTTTATCGCCTAGACGATGATGCGGTTACTCATTTATCTAATTATCTATCTAACTTTAAAGGTGAGCATTACATAAAAGAAGCTCATCAAAAACTGGGATGGTATGAGCTCGTTGTGCATAATAACATACCTAAGTATAAACGCTACATGAAAGCGTGTCAAAATACAGGAAATGATCTTATAGATGGTGACAAACAGGCTCAGAAAGAAGCTAAAAGAAATCTAAACCCACATCCTATTTTGCTAAAAGCCAGATTACTTTATGATGGAGGCTATAATCAAAGGGCCTATCGAGTCCTGATAAGTAACGCACACTTATTTAATAATGCTTCGGAATATTCCTTAGAATATTATTATAGATTAGGTCGTGTTACGCAGTCACTAGAAAATCCTAAAGATGCTATCGATTACTATAATGAAGTCATCTTTAAAGGAGAGAGATCGGAACAATATTATGCTTGTAATTCTGCCTTACAAATTGCACTAATTTTAGAAGAACAAAAAGAATATCGGAGTGCAGAGGATTACTTTAAACGATGCTTAGATATGTCTCCGAGCGACTATAAAAACTCTTTACATCAAAAAGCAAAAAGCGGGCTCAATCGATTGCGAGAAAAAAAATAACCCATTACTTTATCTAAGAAAAATCATTTATCAAACTTAAGATTAATGATTTTTTCCTAGCGGCAAATTCATATAAGCTGCCATCAATCATTGTTACATTTCCAACTCTAGACTTGTCTATTTTTGTTACTTTATTAAGATTTACTACATGGGATCGATGTATCCTAACAAACTTTTTCTCCTCTAAAAGTTCTTCATAAAATTTCAGTGTTTTATTAGAATAAATATTTTTTCCTCCTTTTAAGACTACGTTCGTGATACCAGCATCAGCCTGAAAAGCCATGATATCGTTAAGATCCACCTTAATAAATTCCTCCTTACTATCTATTAAAATATCGTTATCGTTATGATCAGCTGCTTTTAATTTAGATTGTAAAAAAGCAAGCCTGTAATCATTGTTTTCTTTGATCACCATGGCTCTTTGGGTTGCCTCCATTAATTCGTCAATACTTAATGGTTTTAAAAGATAATCTACTGCAGAGTAGCGATATGCTTTAAGGGCATAATTCTCAAAAGCGGTGGTAAAAATGACGTTTATATTTTTATCATCTATTTTTTCTAGTATTGTAAAACCCGAACCATCTGGCAACTCTATATCCATAAATAACAATTGTGGTTTAAGATTATTAATTATTTCTATCGCATTTTTTACATTACTGGCCTCTCCGATTATTGTTACTTCGGGAACAAATTTTTTGATCGCATTACTTAGAAACTCTCGGCTATTGTCTTCATCTTCTATTATCACTACATTCATCTTTTTCTTTGTTTTAAATTAATAAGAGGGATTTGAAATTCTGCAATAGTTCCAAGAGAGTTACGATTAGAATGAATTTTAAAATACGAATCGATATGTGGAAATTCGATTTTCAAAAGTTTGATCCGGTCTTCTATAATTTTTAGTCCAAAAGAATCTCTTTCTGTTTTTCTGTCAACATTAATTCCCGAGCCATTATCTGCAACTTTAATATTTATAGCTTCTTGTGTCTTTACCTTTTTAATAAAAATAATAAGCTGTCCGTTATCGATTTCGTTAAAAGCATGTTTAAGGACATTCTCTATAGCAGGTTGAAATAATAATGGCGGAATAAGAATAATCTCTTCAATAATTTCCTCATCTATCTCAAAGCGATATTTAAATTTTTCTGGAAATCGTAAAAACTCCAAATCTAGATACGCTTTTAAAAATTGGATTTCCTCATGGAGTGTAACATATTTCTGACTCATCAGATTTAAGCTCTTCCTCATCAGATTACCAAAACTTGAAAGATAAAAATTAGCTTGTTTTGCATCATCTTTAAAAATGGAGTTCTGAATAGAATTTAGAAGATTAAAAATAAAATGTGGATTAAACTGATTTCTAAAGGTGGTCAGTTCGGCTATTTCCGTTTGTAGCTTTGCAGCTTGGACAGTTCTTTTAATCTGTTGTTTCTCTAGTTCTTTTTCAAGTCTTCTTTGATATAAAAAATAGATAAGGTAGAAAAAGAGCAAAAGGGCTAGAATTCTAAACCACCAAGTTCGAGAAAAATGTTTTTTAATGCAAAATCTAAGTTCTTCAGTACTCGACCATTCCTTATACTTGTTTTGGGCTTTGACCTTAAAAGTATAATCGCCATGAGGTAAATTATCAATTCTTAGTTCTCTTTGATCAGTATTTATCCATCGTTCCTCCTCATTATCTTTTTGTAGGGTATAAGAGTAAAAGTTCTTTTTGGGCTTCCTATATGATATGCCGTTATATCTTATAAATAGATTGTTCTGATCATGCTCATAGATTCCATTACTTCTAATCACAAGGGAGTCCGGTTCTATAATTGCCGATAATATTTTCATTTCCGGAACAGATTCGGAAGTAGGATTATAATCTGTATCCAAGCTGAGTAACCCATTACTCGTCCCGATCCAAAGCCTATCCTTCCATATCTTTAATGCAAGAATAAAATTACAAGTTAATCCATCTGTATTATTATAATTAATCGTGGAAACGATCTGAGGCTTACCTTTATTATATCTTACTCTGAGTCGATCTAAGCCTTTATTGGTACCGATCCATATCGTAGAATCATTCTCAAATTCTATAGCTTGTACAATATCACTACTGATTCCCTTTTCTAGATCAAATTTTATAACCTCTTCATTATCCAGTAAACATAAAAGTCCGTTTCCAATACTAGCGATCCATTTGTTGTTGTATTGGTCAATTTTTAGGTCCTGAATTCTAGTGGATAAAAATTCATTCTTATCTACAATTCTACGGATATTTCTAAAATCATTATCAATTGGACAAAACAGCCCTTCTAAATTAGCAAAGAATAATTGCTGTTTAAGATCTTCCTTTATGATATAAATACTAGAATTAATCTCATATACATTTTTGGATTTTTTTTCACTTTCACCAATGTTAGAAAAAAATTCTTTTCCTTCTCTAAATACAGTAATTCCACCTTTTGCAATAATTCTATCTCCATTTTCTCGCACAAAACCGATACTGTGTTGTTCACCAAACGAAAAATTTTTCAATTTTAAATTCCCATTTTCATTCTCATAAAATGACCAAGTTCCACTTACATGAACTGTTTTTTCGCAAACTGTAAACTTTTTTAAACTGTGTTTAGTTAGGTGAAGTTGTAATTCAACTGAATCTAATACCTCACTAAAAGATAAAATTTGAAACTTATTAGTTCCGACCAATAAATGGTTACCTATACTCTCTAAATTAACAACGCTATTCCTTACAGAAGTCTTTGACAGAAATTCAAATGAGGCAATAAAAATTAATCCATGATTTAATGTACTAGCCCAATAATTACCTTCGGCATCCTGCCTAACGGATGTAAAAATTTTTTCTTTGAAAAATATAGTCGGAGTTTTATTTAGATTTCCCTCGGAAAAAAATATTAAGCCATTTGAGGAGCTAAAAATTAAATTATTATTTGTGTCTCGAAATACATCATGAAGAGAGCTTTCTGTTTCTAACATAGTTTTCAATTCTCCGTCAAACAGAGCGAAAACTAATGAACGTAAATTATTACTTTTACTTTGAAAGCGTTGTATCTCATGGCTATTATTGTTTAGAATAAATAACCTTGGACTATTACTATCCTCAAAATCTAAGATCGGTAAATTATGCGAATTAATACTGTACATGTTTTTCTTCGAAAAAAATTTAGAGAATAACATTATTTTTAAGTTCTTATGCTCACCTATTTTTTTATTCTTAAAACTAATACGACTCAAGTTTCCTTTAACATCTATTTTAATAAATTCATTTAAATCCTTTTGATCCTTAACGTTTTCCTTCAATACCTTAATACCATCATCATCTACCTCTAAATAATAAACCCAATTAGTTCCTAATGCTTTTTTTAAAATATCATTGTATTCATATTTATAAAATTTCCCATTTTCATAATAACTCAGAGAACCATCGTATCCCGTAAACCACAGTCGTCCACTTCGATCTGGTATAATCTTAAAATTAGTATTAAAACTAAGTCCGTCCGATGTTGTAAAAGTCTTAACATCATATCCATCATAAATACAAACTCCACGATCTGTAGTAAACCAAATCTGATTTAAACTATCTATGTATATATCATGAACTTCATTACTAGGTAGTCCATCACTAATATTAAATACGCGATGGAAAGGGTCCTGAGACCGCATTACAGTAGAAATCAATAAGAAAAAAATAACTAAAAAATATTTACCCACTAATGATTCTAGTTAAACTCAAACAAAACTACATAGTATCAGATAATACCGCGTCTATTACTATCTATTATAAATATAACTTATATAGTAATATTTAAAATTCTAGAGCTTTCTAAATAGATTATAAATACAAAACTCTCACTAAAAGTAACCTTTACTTACTTAAGAATAGGTCTATGTCTAAATCCAAGTAATACCTTTAAATTTTACTTTTTAACAACCTCTATGACGCAGAGAAATAACAAAAAAGTAAAATATTAATAAAAAATTTTATCAGCTATAGAGTTTACATGACACATGATTTATGTGTCATAATTTATGTGTCATAATTTATGTTTGTATATTTAAGCCATGAACCCATTCTTTATACAACAATATGGTGGACCAAAGTTTTTCTGTGATAGAGAAAAAGAAGTTGCCAGACTGATAGAATCCGTTACTAATAACAGGTCCCTCATGTTACATTCTATGAGAAGACTCGGCAAGACTGGTCTGATACATCATCTACAGTATTATCTCAAAAAAAAACATAAATACACTTGTGTATATCTAGATATCCTAGATACCGATTCTGATGAATCCTTTGTAAACCAATTTATAAACGCTTGTATTTTAACTCTTTTCGACGACCAAGCCACTATACTTACTAAAATCACAAACTACTTTGGGAAATATAAACCAAAGTTAAGTATCGATACCCTCACAGGAAATCCCAGCATAGAACTAGACATAAAAACAAATAAAGAAGTCGAACTCAGCCTAGACGCAACTTTTAAATTACTCCGTTCTTCTAAAAAACCCATACATATCGCCATTGACGAATTCCAACAAATAGGTCAATATCCATCCACAAAAATAGATGCTACTATACGTAAACACCTAAGCCAAACTAAAAATGTAAAAATGCTATTTAGTGGAAGCCAGCGGCATCTGCTATTAAGCCTCTTTAATAACCCTAAAAAACCAATGTTCGGGTCTGTAGAGCAAATGGAACTTTACGAAATTCCATATCCCAAATATTCTAAATTTATACATAAGATGTTCCACAATGGTAAAAAAAATATTGACGAAAGAGTCATCCATAATATTCTTAAATGGACCAGATCTCATACCTTTTACACGCAATATGTCTGCAATAGATTATACGCTTTAAACAAATCAAGCATCAAAGAAATCGACTTGTATAGAATGCAAAAACAAGTGCTTAATGAGATGCAGATGACCTTCCTAAGCTATAGAAATATACTTTCTAAAAATCAGTATACTGTACTTAAAGCGATAGCAACAGAATCCTCCGTAAAAACAGTTCGATCCAAAGACTTTACTTCTAGTTACAATCTAGCCAGTAGTACCGCACAACAGTCATTAGAATACCTTGTAGACAAAGAACTTGTCTACGAAAAACTTACAGAAGAAGGAAAAGAATATTTTGTTTACGATCTTTTTCTATCTCGATGGCTAGAAAAATAAACCTGAGAATGTATAAAATTT
Source organism: uncultured Saprospiraceae bacterium (assembly GCA_938015805.1). Classification (GTDB taxonomy): domain Bacteria; phylum Bacteroidota; class Bacteroidia; order Chitinophagales; family Saprospiraceae; genus JAHDHU01. Next base: position 13,462 of record CALLXF010000026.1, read on the forward strand.
AGTTTGAATATTAATAACAATAAAAGAGACCCAAAGAAATGAATCCTTTGGGTCTCTTATAAGTAGCGTGAGAAAGACTTGAACTTTCGACCTCAGCATTATGAATGCTGCGCTCTAACCAGCTGAGCTACCACGCCATGTGGTTGCGAGGAGTTTATCCTGATAGCATCATCAGGAAGCTACCACGCCATGTGGTTGCGAGGAGTTTATCCTGATAGCATCATCAGGAAGATACCACGCCATGTGGAAAGCAGAGATTTATCCTGATAAATCATCAGGAAGCTACTCACCATTTTTCTTTTATCGATAAGTCTTTTACTTATCCCCTTTCTTACGGGACGGCAAAGATATAATTTTTACTTTTATACTACCAACTTTAAAATTATACAATTCATGTTTTTTCCAGTAGGTGATGATCAAGTAATCGGTGGGCATAAGCCCCTCTTTTCGTATTCATTCCTGGTGATAAACATCCTCGTCTATATATTCCAGCTAACCTTAACGGAACAAGGCTGTAAAGAGTTTATGTATCAATATGGGAGTATACCCCAGGAAATCATGGCCGGACAAGATTATTTTACTCTTTTTACTAATATGTTTATGCATGCTGGATTCCTCCATATCCTAGGAAATATGCTCTTTTTATGGGTTTTTGCAGATAATATCGAATCCACAATCGGCAATATCTATTTTATTTTATTTTATATCATCGGTGGCCTTGCAGCTAGTGCGGCTCACATTTATTTTAATCCCGGTAGTGAAATACCCACTGTCGGAGCCAGTGGAGCTATAGCTGCAGTACTGGGAGCATACGTAGTTTTATTCCCAAAAAATAATATCAAGATCAGATTTTTGATTTTTAAGCCTTTTTCTATGATCGCTATTTTGTTCCTCGGAATCTGGTTTGCTCAGAATCTCTACTCTGGTATTGGTTCCATAGGCCCTAAAACTGCCCAATCTGGTGGCGTTGCTTGGTGGGCTCATATTGGAGGTTTTGTTTTTGGAGTGCTGATAGGATTTATCGCTAGATATAGTTTTCTTAAAAAGAAGGTAGAATTGGCTTAAGCCAATGTAAAATTCTCGCTTTCCTCTCTACTTATTTTCTTTTACTCGAATAACAAGATTGTTCTTTAGCTAAACATATCTCCAAGAAACAGGAATCTATTACAATTAAATATATGTGTTCTTTAACATTTCTTAACGTCTTTCGTTAAACAAGCCTTAAAGGAACAAGGAGTTGTTATCCTTTAGTCTAGCCTATCAGTCTTTACACTGATTGATAAAGCAAAACAGCTTGTTTCAATTGTATTTGATCAGCATTACGTTATAGGGCCTCAAAAGTGAAGGCCCTTTTTTATTTGCAGTATTTATCTAATCTTTGAGCACCATTATGAGCAGATCAGATAAGCATATATACTTTGCCTCGGACTTCCATCTAGGAGCGGATACTCCCGAAGAATCCAGCCGAGAACGAGAATGTAAAATAATCAGATGGCTAGAATCCATAAAAGATCGATGCTCAGAACTTTATCTTTTAGGAGATGTTTTTGACTATTGGTTTGAATATAAAAAAGTAGTACCTAAAGGCTATATCCGGTTTTTATCCAAACTAGCAGACTTTACAGACTCAGGTATCCCAGTACATATCTTCACAGGAAATCATGATATGTGGTTATCTAATTATCTGGTAAATGAGATAGGCGTAAAGCTATACCACGATCCCATAGAAATCACCTTACACTCTAAAAAAATTTTACTTGGTCATGGAGACGGCCTTGGCCCTGGAGATCATGGATATAAACTGATAAAAAAAATATTTCGGAATAAATTTAATCAATGGTTATTTGCTAGGTTACATCCTAACTTTGGCGTAAGCCTAATGACTTTTTTTAGCCGAAAAAGCAGAGCTTACGATAAGGAGGACAACAGCTTTACCGCACCAGAAAAAGAATGGCTCGTGCAATATTGTGAGGAACAGATCGGAAATAGAGAACTAGACTATCTTATTTTTGGGCATAGACATTTACCTATAGATTATACCTTATCTAATGATCATAGTCGTTATATTAACTTAGGAGATATGATATCTTTTAATTCCTACGCCGTGTTGGCGGATGGTGAGCTTACACTTAAATCTTATGAAAATCCTTCCCTACGTATTTTTGGTAATTAGCCTGTGGACATTAGTATCTTGTACCGGTACTAAAGCTATCGAAATTCAGCCTACATTGTCGTCCTCAGAACAGGTCTCTGCTCGCAGCTATCCGGAAAGTGTGGATTTTTTTGAAATCGATAAATTTGAAAACATCTATATCGTCAACGGCAACCGATTAAAAAAGGTCGATCAGCTTACCGCGAATTTAACGACTTACGAAAACGACAGATACGGTAATATAACAAGTATCGATGTTACTAATCCTCAGAAAATATTGGTTTTTTATGATCTTTTTGATATCGTGATTACTTTAGATAACTCCCTTGCAGAAACATCTAATATAGATTTAAAGATTTTTGGGTATCAAGATATAAATGCCATCGCTGCATCTAATGATAATAATATATGGCTTTACGATCCTGTATATTTTAGACTCAAAAAAATAAATAACAGAGGAACCGTTATCGCAGAAAGCCTAAATCTCTCTGGATACTATCTCGACCAGGTCCACCCTACTTCTATAAAAGAACGAGGAAATAAAGTGTATCTAAACAGTCCAGAGGATGGTATATTATTATTCGATAATTTAGGCCAATTTATAAAAGTATTGCCGCTCAAAGATTTAACAGATTTCCAAGTCAGAAAAAGCAATATCATTTATCATTCCTTTAAAGGTGCTTTTATATATTTTACAGAAGGCTTGTATGATAAACCGTTAGTCGATATCGATTTATCAGAACTTGCTGAGTGGAAACAATTTAGAATGTCTAAATCACATTATTACATTGCTTTTCCAGACGGAGTAGATAAAGTTAGTATTATGCAATAGTGATCGTAGTTACTATTATTTCTTAAAAAAATTAAACTAAATTTTTAAGTCCACTACTGAGGTCTCGTTCTTAATATTTTTGTGATTAAGTTCTAAAGATTTTGTATCACTTCTATCGGAATTTTTTAAAATAAAAAAGGAGCATCGATTTATATCCATGCTCCTTTTACTCATATACATCATCGGTTTAATAATTACACCGTCATGATTTCTTTTTCTTTTACTTCTAGTAGCGAATCGATTTTAGAATAGTATCCTTTTATCTGAGCATCTATTTCTGACTCTCTCTTTTTTCCTGCATCTTCAGGATAACCGTCCTTAACCTCTTTTTTAACAAAGTCCATCATTTTTTGTCTTACGCTTCTTAAACTCACCTTTGCATCTTCTCCTAGCGTTTTAGTTTGCTTTGCGAGCTGTACTCTCCTCTCCTTAGTTAATGGCGGAATATTTATTCTTACAAATTCTCCATCATTCATTGGCGTTAAGCCTAAATTAGCCTCAAAGATGGCTCTTTCAATAGGAGCAAGCATAGACTTTTCCCATGGTTGTAAACTCAGCGTACGTGAGTCAGGTGCTGATACATTTGCGACCTTAGTTATGTCAGTCGGCGTACCATAATAATCTACCATGAGACCCGATAACATAGCCGGCGTAGCTTTCCCAGCACGTATTTTTCCTAACTCATCTACTAAATGCTGTATTGCTTTATCTAAAGAGTCTTTTCCTTTTTTTAAAACACTTTCTATTGTTTCCATAATTGTATAATATTCAAAATCTAAAATTTACTTATAATCAGGGTATCCTATTTATTAGGAAATCCACATTAGTCATTGCCTAACAAACGTAAAGCAAAATAAGCAAACATTACTAAAGCTGATAATGCAGCAGATACATATGTCATCGCAGCCCACCATAAGGCATCTTTTGCTCCATCATACTCTGCCTCACGGGTTATATTTGCAGTATCTAACCAAGCAAGAGCTCTCCTTGATGCATCAAATTCTACAGGTAATGTCACAAGACTAAATAGTGCAGCTACCCCAAAGGTTATCGTCAAGGCAATCATCATATAATTTCCAAAAGCAGGACCCATTACCGACCCAAAAATAAAGCCCATAAATAAAAACTGCTGGATACGAGAAGAAAACTGTACCGCTGGCACAAGCTTAGATCTCATCTGTAACATACTGTATGCTTCTGCATGCTGAACCGCATGACCACACTCGTGTGCTGCTACTGCTGCTGCAGCTACTGATCTTCCAGAATATACATCGGGACTGAGGCTGATGACCTTACTGGTCGGATTATAATGATCCGTAAGCATCCCTTGCCCCTGAGTAATTTTTACATCGTGAATATTATAATGCTGTAGCATCGCATTTGCGATTTCTGCACCCGACATATTATTAGCAAGGCCCACCTGGCTATACTTTTTAAATTTACTTTTTAATCGCGAACTGATTAAAAATCCGACTAGGGTAAAAAACCCAATTATGATATAATAACCTATCATCTATTTTTTATTTACTTTTTAATTAATAATACTAAAACCGGTATACTTTCTTATGACCTCCGGGATGACGATTCCGTCACCCGTTTGGTTATTTTCTATGATACATGCCATAATCCTAGGAAGGGCTAATGCACTTCCGTTTAAGGTATGTACCAGTTCTTTTTTACCGTCCTCATTCTTAAATCGCAGCTTTAAACGATTACTTTGGAATGTTTCAAAATTAGAAACAGAACTTACTTCTAACCATCTTTTTTGAGCTGCAGAATACACCTCAAAATCGTAAGTCAGTGCGGAAGTAAACCCTAGATCTCCACCACATAAACGTAAAATACGGTATGGTAGTTCCAGTTTTTTAAGCAATCCTTCCACATGATCGACCATAGTCATCAGCACGTCATAAGATTGTGACGGATGGACCATCTGTACGATCTCTACTTTCTCAAACTGATGTAAACGATTAAGCCCTTTTACATCCGCTCCATAAGACCCAGCCTCTCTTCTAAAACATGGAGAAAAAGCAGTATATTTTAAAGGTAAATCTTCAGTCGATAATATCTCATTTCTGTGAATATTAGTTACTGGAACCTCAGCTGTCGGTATCAGATAAAATTTATCTAATGGCACCGCATACATCTGTCCCTCTTTATCAGGAAGTTGTCCCGTGCCTCTTCCAGAATCTTCATTTACTAAAAAAGGAACATTTACCTCATTATATCCTGCCGCCTCTGCTTCGTTTAAAAAGAACTGTACGAGTGACCGTTGCAACTTTGCTCCCTTTCCTGTATATAATGGAAAACCTGCTCCCGTAATTTTTACACCTCTCTTAAAATCTATAAGCTTATAATCTTCCACCAGCTCCCAGTGAGGTTTTGCAGATGTTCCTAGATCAGGCAAAGCACCCTCCAGGTCCTGATACACCTCATTGTCATCCTCTGTACTGCCGGCCGGGACAAGAGTATTAGGTACATTAGGTACCTGAAATAATAGTTCTTGCAAAGCTTCTTTATTGGCTTTAGCCTGATCCTCTAGATCTGACGATTTTTGTTTTAAAGCTTGCACTTCAGACTTTCTAGCATTGGCCTCTTCCTGATTTCCAGACTTAAATAAATCTCCTATCGATTTAGAAATAGCGTTGATCTGTGATAAAATAGTATCTAATTCTGTCTGAATATTTTTACGTTCGTCATCCTTTTTGACGATGTCATCTAGGATACTGAGTCTATCATCATCCCACGATCTTTTACGCAAGCCTTCTACGATCTGATCTTTATTTTCTCTTATATACGGTACCTGAAGCATAGCTTATGATTTAAAAAAGCAAAATTGCCACTAAAATTTATCAACTACTAATCTGTATCCATTAATTTTTTTGGCTTTCGCCAATACTACAATCGTAATCATCCCGTTTAATAGAAAGTACGCTTTTCGTAACCATCATCGAATACACCATTTTTAATACTTGTTTATAGTAATTTCTAAATTAAAATTGACTTAATTTTGATTTGGGCTTTACTTTTTGAATAAAAGAATCTATTTTTACAGAATATTATTAATTAACGTAAATTAAAATCTGCATATAAGTTTATAGATCTACACTTAAATTAAAATTGTTTTTAACCGATTTAAAGTGGATTGCTATGAGTTTATTGCAAATGTCAGATCAGGAGTTAATTAAATCCTACCTCAATGGAAGCGAAAAAGCTTTCGAAATTTTATTAAGTCGTCACAGAGAAAAAATTTACACCTCTATTTATCTATTCGTAAAAGATAGAGATTTAGCTCAGGATATTTTCCAAGATGTTTTTATAAAAATTATTAATACCCTAAGAAAAGGACGTTATAATCACGAAGGTAAGTTTGTACAGTGGGCCATGCGTATATCGTATAACATGTGTGTAGATAACTTTAGAAAATCTAAGCGTCGTACTAAAATTTCGGCAACGGAAACCTTTGATATTTTTGATGTTCTCGAAAACAAGGATGATAACATGGAAACAACCATGATCAAAACACAAGCTCATAATAAAATTAAAGAGCTAGTAGATCAGTTACCTCCTGAACAAAAAGAGGTAGTGGTATTGAGACATTATGCAGATATGAGTTTTAAGGAAATATCCCAGCTCACTAGAGTAAGTATTAATACGGCTCTAGGCCGAATGAGATACGCACTTATAAATATGAGAAAAATGGTCGAAGATCAAGAACACTTATTAAAATAGCTAGAAAGCAGCTTATAAGTGAGTCAAAGAATTAGCTTATATATAACGACAAAAGGCGATGCTAAAGAGTGTTGCCTTTTTTTATGCCCTAATTACAGATTATGTCATACTAGATCTATCAGTTAGATAGATATTCCCTTATTTTCGAGTTTTGTTAGACTTATTTTAAGTTATCCAGTCATTATGAGACAGTTTATAATATTTGCTTTATTAGTGTTTATCTCTTGTAAAAATTCTAAGACAGAAGAGATCAAAAGTACACTGACAGGAGATCCGATCCTAGATCAGATGACCACTGATATGATGCGTAATCCTGATGATCCTAATACCTATTACACTAGAGCAAAATATCTTTACGATCAAGAGTTCTATGACGAGGCCATCAGAGATATGGCCCAGGCGATGAAAAGAGATTCCACTACCATAGAATATTACCATCTACTCTCTGATATTTATATGGATTATTATCAGTCTGATAAAGCATTAAACGTGATGTATAAAGCATCACTGCTCGAACCAGAAAGAATTCCTACCCTTCTTAAATTATCAGAAACTCAGTTTATTCTTAAGAGATATGAACCATCAGTAAAAACATTAAATAATATCCTCAAATATGATCCCCAAAATGCAGAGGCCTATTTTATGCTAGGACTAAATTTTAAAGAAGGAGGTGATATTCCGAGAGCGATTAATAGTTTCCAGACGGCTATCGATTTTGATCCGGAGCTGATCGATGGATGGCTAGAATTAGGAAATATTCTAGAATCACAAAAAGACCTCAGAGCGATAGACTATTATAATGGAGCAGTAAATGTGGCTCCACAAAACATCTCGGCCTTACATAGCAAAGCCTATTTTTTACAAAACCATCAAAAAGAAACAGAAGCTATAGAAATATACAATCAAATAAATAAAATAGATCGAGAATATAAAGATGCATATCTCAACAAAGGCATACTTTTCCTAGAGGCAGAGAATCTAGAAAGAGCTTACGAGGAATTTAATATCCTGTGTAATCTGCACCCGACCTACCATCTAGGTTTTTACTACAGAGGAATCGTAAACGAACTCAATAATAACACTGATGCTGCAAGAGCAGACTATCAAAATGCTGTTAATCTCAAATCTGATTTCAAAAAAGGAGTCGATGCACTATCTGCGATTAAAGAACTGCAGTAGGATTAATCTGTAAGATCCGTAATATTATATGAACATTAAGTATATAATTTTGAAGACATCTCTTTTACGTTCGATATGAAAAATACCTGTAGATAACTAGCTGTGTTTTAAAACTGTATCCAGCTTACTCTTAGTCCACCACCACCTGTGCCGTATAGATACGTCTAGCCTTATTTTCTTTAGGGATATACTCTATAAAATAGAGCCCCGTAGGATAGATTGATAAATCTATCGTATAGCGAGCTGCGATCTGATGGATCTCTTTTTGTAATATCGATTGTCCACTGGCATCTATTATAGATAAGTAGCCTGTAGTCTGATCCTCTGGTAAATCTATAGTCATCGGTCCTGTACTCGGATTAGGATATACCTTAAGATCCTGACGATAATACACCAGCTCTCCAAACAAGGAAACGATACTACTATCACATTTTTCCTCCTCATCTACTCGCCACCGTGGAAAATTAGGCCAGGCCCCTCTCTCATTTGTATAGGGAAACTGTATTCCCTGCTGCACAAAATCACAAGCTACTCCTCTCTCGTTTGGTTTATTGATCACATTTACAGACTGGGTACTCGATCCTGATCTGATATATATACGGCAGTCTGGCCCCAGTGCCGCATCAAAAAATGTAGTCGGAAATGGATCTGTTATTCCGTTCCACTCTTCTATAAAAACATTACCCTCTTCTAGATTCTGGTAGGATAAATCTACCTGCCATAAACTATCATGCGTCATGTAATAAAGCAACTCCGAATTAGAACTAAATTCTATAGAACTAAAATAAGCATTATCTATTTTTGCGGTTATCAGTGACCTTGCATTAGATAACTCACCTGTCGATCTATCAAAATCAAAAACATGTAAGCCGTCTTCCTTATTATAAAAGGCATATATATTTCCATCTGGAGAAAATCGAGAATTTCCAGCGGCAGAACTATAAAATTCACTATGTGGACGTATGGCAGTCTGCGTATCTATTTTTTCAAATCCGTTTTCCGTAAGTAATATCCGCAGATAAGAATTCTCCTTTTCTATAGGTTGTAATATCCACCAGTCTCGCTGATTAGTATGTTTTATAGCTGTTAAATAGGCAAGTAATATTCCTTGCTCAACATTTGTATAAAATGGAATATTTTTTTCTAACACAGCTCCCTCTCCATTATTACCATCCATATCGACATAGGTATATTTTAAATAATGAACCGCTAATCCAGAATTTGTAGAAGTATCATATTCTATAGTTTTATGAATTATATAAAACCCTCTCTCATTCCCAGGATCGTCTAAAATCATAATGTCTTGTGGTCCAGGATAACCAAATCGACAATCTCCTAACCAAGCTGTATCAAAAAAAGCACCTGCATTTATACTGTCTCCGTTCATCATAATGGTATGATCGGCAGTAGCCACAGCACAGCCATTAGTATAAAAAAGCAAATTTCCATCCTCATCTGATATAGAGGCATTATTATGATCAAAAGTCAGGCCTGCATCTCTGGTCCCTACCTCAAATGGAACTGTATTAAAATCAAATTGTAAGGCTCCAAAAGTGGGTAATCCATCAGAGTCATTTCCAAATATCCAATGATAGTCCCGCTTTGACTGAGCATGACTACTCAGGGTAAATAATATAAAAAATACAGCGGTGTAGATTTTTATCATAATTATATAATTATAAACGATTATAGACCTAAGTCAAAATACAGGGAAGAGTTATGTAAACTCTTCCCTATGTCTTATTTGTAAATTAATACTTTTTTATTCTATCAGTGTGATTTTCTTAGTTACAGAGGCTCCTGTGTCGTCTGTAATAATAAGGAGGTATATACCAGAGTGATATATACTCAGGTCTAATTCTGCAGAATCATCATGGATATTATCATAAATAGACAACACTCTACTCGTCTGATCTCTTAACTGTATAGACTGTATAAGTCTTTCTGATTTAATCAGTACTTTATTCTGTGCTGGGTTAGGATAAATTAAGATATCGAATTCATTAGATTTTTTAACCGATCTTCCTTCTACAATATTTCTACCGCATAGATCATCATTTTCGTCATATCTCTGTCCGTTACCGATACGTAGTAAACTTCTAGCCCAATGCACAGCATCCCCATACTCAGCAGGGCATAGTGCTGCTGTTTCTTTAAGATCTATTTTCATTATCGGAGTAAGGGTTTGATATCTTAAATAATGAATTACAATTTTTAAAACATTTTTATTGTTATCCAGTAAGTTATCTACACAATCAAATCTATCTAAATCTATTTCTATCTGATCTAACCCATCGGAGATTCCTCGTCGTCTATCACCACCATTCCGATCAAGGGGTGTGTTAGAAAATAATTTTTGTAAATCTTGCTGCGCTTTAGACAGTATTACTAGCCCATTACAATCTTCTGAGTTTATGTACTTTTTTAAACATTCTGGCCAAGCACTCATCGGTAATTTTTCCAGATAAAATAAAATCCAGTGATAAATATTTATTCTACGAGCATTTGCACTTTGATTGTTATTTTTAATCTGAGAAAAAATTCTGCAAAATTCTGCACTTGTAGGTATTGTTAAACCTGGTCCAGCTTTACCATCACAGTCATATGTAGATCCATTTGAATCTCCTTCATCAAATAAATCTGATGGGTCTATTAAATCTGGCCAATATTCTGTATTACCGTCTCCATCCTCATCTAAGGCCACTCTGTCTACTATAAATTTTGAACCTACAGCAGCAAAAGAAGAAACATTTACTTCACTGTCTCCAAAAGAATTTTCGTCCGGACCAAAAAATTTATTGCCTGCATGAAATTGGGTACCTACTGGTGACTCAGCATCAAAATCAAGGCTTGCATGCATCTCATTACCCTCTATATTATGAGTCATAGAATTAGATGATATAAACATACCTGTATTAGAAGCATGGAGTTCATTACATTGATAATCATTATTTGCCGAGTTTAAATTCAATACTCCATTAGTAACCTCGCCCTCAGTGAGATTATAATGAATATTTTGCAAAGATGATCCCTCTAGTCTAATGGCACTAGTTCTAAATCCGTCATCAGCCTGTACTCCATTATGTACAATCTGGACATTAGGGTTATCTACAGTACATCCGCTCAGCCATATTCCTGCCGAGGCGTTATTACACGTTATCTGATTATCAGCAACATTATTTAAAGACATAAATAAGTGTATCCCACTACTATTTACTCCAGCTGAGGTGGTAACATTAATATCAGGATTATCATGTATATCTACTCTAGAGGAAAGGATGGATAAAATACCTGTATTCTTAGCATATACCCAATTACCTCGGATCTCGGAGTTAATTTGATCACCTACTAACAGTATACCATTTTGACCTTTACCATCAGTTAATCCTATAGAATTTCGAGCAATATCAAAAGAACCATTTACACTACTTATTCCAGCAGATCGATATCCAATATCATTAAAAAACAAGCTAGATCTAATAATGTTATCAAACATTCTAATCCCTATACCGTTATTAATAAATTTATTATATCTCACAAATGCGGCAGCGTTATTTATTTGTATCCCACTACCACAGTTATCAAAAATATTCTTATTGGAAGAAGGACATTCTAGATTTATAGCACTATTAGTGTCTTCTACATGAATACCTATACCGTTATTATCAAATAGATTGTCATTAAAATTTGCCATATTATGTCCATCACCAGTAAAGTAAATACCTCTTTCTGAAGAATAAAAATTGTTGTCACTTATACTTACAATCGTCGACATAGAATTAGTAGAAGACACACTAACATCTGTAATATTTTCTAAAAAATCACTGTTGGAAATATTAATAGAAGAGCCAGGTAGAGCATTTATTCCAATCTCTGCACCAGATATAGTAGACCTTCTCGGAGTACTAGGGGCGTCGTCATATATAACAAATAAAATCCCCCCTTTCCTAACTTCTATACTCTCCCATACGTCCTGACATCCTCTAAAATCACAATTTTTTAAGGTAAGAGTAACTCCTTCTTCAATTACTATTTTTGAATTTGCGTCCATAAAAAAATCTATTGCTGTATATTGCGTCGCAGTAGGAATATCAAATATAAAAGTAGAATTTTCTAGAACATGGACGTTGGATTCCATACCTTCTGGATCGTTTGGGTCCATAGAGGAATAATAAAACTGGCCACTCACATGCTGGAAAAAATCTGATTGAGAGCCGGGAGACGGTTGCTCAACTTGAAAATGTACTGTCTGAATCTTATGCTCAAAACATTCTGTTTCGCCGATAGGGTTTAAAAAGATATCAATATTATCGTCTCCTTTAATACCTAATACATCCATTTTTGGTTTTACAAAAGTAGATAAGTACAACTGAGATGGATAATCTGGTTCATCATTAAGTGGTAAACCTGAGAAATCCATTAAACCACAGATTAGGTCTGGTAGATCTGAGTCATTTGGGTCTGGCTTCGTAAAAGTGCTCGATATAAAATCATGTTGAATTATATCATAAAGATCACGTAATTGATAACAGACTTCATAAACTTGATCATTTGTTACGGGTGCACCTAAACTTATTTGCAAAGAGCCATAAATTTCATCTCCACATACACCTGGAAGAATATATCTATTTGCCCCCAAAGATTGATCAGGCGTAGTTAGGTCAGCAGTCCCAAAAGCGTATAAATAAAATGCTTTACCTCCACACTGAAAATCAACTTGTTCCGCATTAGATGCATTAATGTGTATAAAATCATCATAGGAGATATTATCCGGGACGCAAGGGATATTCTGCGCAAAACTATTGCTCAAGTAAAAAGTAAAAAGTAAAAATTTTTAAAATAATTCATAAAAAAAGATTTTGGAATGGGTGTACCTATAGAATCAAAACCAAACGTACTGCAAAATTACGTGTTTGGCACTCAGGAAATCTAAGCTCTATAGACTTAAAAGTTTACTTTAAGGGTGTTATACGTAAACTATCAGTTCCATAATTATAAAACCAAAAAGAAATGATATGAATAAAATATTTACTCTAGAAAAATGTAAAAGTGATAGCTTTCATTTTAGTGATAATTTAGTAATAAGTGGGTAATTTAGATCATTCCAAATCACATTTCAAAATGATTTATTATAGATTTTAATTAAATTATGTAATACGCCGATTAAGAACCATTTACAAATGAAAATTAAAATGAATATAAATAATTTTATATCAACATAATACATATTACAAAAAAATGTAATATATTAGTGTTCTTAAATAACTCAATTTAGACGACTATGGCGATATTAAAAGTAATCGAGGTATTAGCAAACTCGACAAAAAGCTGGGAAGATGCAACAGCAATAGCAATTAAGAGAGCATCTAAATCTGTAAAAAATATAAAATCTGCATTTGTCCAAAGCCAATCAGTAACTGTGGCTGGTGGAAAAATTAAAGATTATAGGGTTAATGTAAAAATCACTTTTGAAGTAAAAGCGTAATGCATTAATTTTTAAAAACTAGACTGCCAAGGCTATATACATTCCCCTGTATTCTCCGCTTTTGATTCTGAACACATTGAAAGGGCAGTCTTTTTTCTATTTTTTCTTATCCGTCTACAATTCATTTTGACCTGGATTTCATTGGGTCAACCCAATAATAAAACCTTCTTTATCTCAATCAAACCAATTTTAAGATCTAACCTCTACATTATCATTAGTAAAGGACAATCGATAAACAAAAGAATACTTAGTAGATAAACATTCACTATCGGAAAAATTCCCAACCCTTATGATTAATCCGAGGAGCTTAAAATAGAGGTTAATTTACGATCCTTTAGTTCTCCCCTATTATACTTCTTTTTACCTTTGTCTTTCTTTAGATCTATGATTCCTATGTAGAAACTCTTTTTAGTGTCTATTATCGGGTCGAGTGTTAATAATAGTAAAGGTGATTATGATCAATATTACATTTCCAGATGGAAATATCAGACAGTACGAAGAAGGAGCTACATCATTAGATATTGCAAATTCAATCAGTGAAGGCTTAGCTAGAAATGTTCTTTCTGCAAAGGTAAATGGAGAAGTATGGGATGCAACTCGACCCATACACACAGATGCGACCCTCAGTTTATTTACATTTAAAAATCCGGAGGGTCAAGCCAGTTTTTGGCATTCCTCCGCTCACTTATTGGCGGAAGCCTTAGAAGCCATATATCCGGGAACTAAATTTGGGATCGGTCCTGCGATCGATAACGGTTTTTATTATGACGTTGATACTGGAAATAAATCACTTACTCCAGATGACCTAGAAGCGATAGAACAAAAAATGCTAGAGCTGGCAAGAGAAAAAAATGAGTTTACTCGTAAAGAAGTCTCTAAGTCCGATGCTATTGCATTTTTTAAAGAAAAGAATGATGAGTACAAATTAGAATTACTCGAAGAACTAGAAGATGGTTCCATTACCTTTTACGAGCAGGGAAATTTTACAGATCTATGTAGAGGACCACATATCCCTCATACAGGATTTGTAAAGGCAGTAAAACTTACAAAACTTGCCGGGGCTTACTGGAGAGGAGATGAGAAACGCAAGCAGATGACTCGTATATATGGAGTGAGTTTCCCTAAACAAAAAGAACTAAAAGAACACCTAGCCTTAATAGAAGAAGCAAAGAAAAGAGATCATAGAAAACTGGGTAAAGAACTTGAACTATTTATGTTTTCTCAGAGAGTGGGATCCGGTCTACCGATATGGTTACCTAAAGGGACTCAGCTCAGAGAAAGATTACAAAACTTTCTAAGAGAAGAACAAGAAAAAAGAGGATATCAGATGGTAGTCACTCCACACATCGGATCTAAAGAACTATATGAGACTTCAGGCCACTATGCAAAATATGGCGAAGATAGTTTCCAACCTATAACCACTCCGCGAGAAGGCGAGGAGTTTTTACTAAAGCCGATGAACTGTCCTCATCACTGTGAGATTTTTGCAAATGCTCCTCACTCATATAAGGAATTACCTTTAAGAATCGGAGAGTTCGGTACGGTATACCGTTATGAACAAAGTGGAGAGTTACATGGACTGTCTAGAGTAAGAGGATTTACCCAAGATGATGCTCATATTTTCTGTACACCCGAACAAGTAAAAGGAGAGTTCCTTGATGTCCTAGACTTAACTACTAAGGTGCTCAAGAAAATGGGATTCGATAACTATACGGCTCAGATCTCATTAAGAGATCCAGAAACACCAGAAAAATATTTAGGTACCGCAGAAAACTGGGAGATAGCAGAACAAGCTATCATCGATGCCACAAGTGAGGTAGATCTAGAAACGGTTATTGAATATGGAGAAGCTGCATTCTACGGTCCTAAATTAGACTTTATGATAAAGGATGCTTTAGGAAGACAATGGCAGCTCGGCACGATACAGGTAGATTATAATTTGCCTATCCGTTTTGGTCTAGAATATATCGGAGCTGATAATGCACCGCATGTTCCTGTAATGATACACCGTGCACCTTTCGGATCTATGGAGCGATTTATCTCTATACTTATCGAACATACTGGAGGTAAGTTTCCATTATGGCTGACACCAGATCAGTATGCACTCTTACCAATATCTGATCGACTAAACGATTATTGCAAAGGCATACAAGCAGAACTGGCTAAGCATGATATTAGAGGATTTATAGATGATCGTACGGAGTCTATTGGAAAAAAAATAAGAGATACCGAACTAAAAAAAGTGCCGATTATGCTAATCATCGGTGACAACGAAAAAGAAGCAGGTACGGTATCCGTTAGGATCCAAGGAGATGGAGACAAGGGAGCCATGAGCACTGAGGAATTTGTAAAATACTTCCAAAACTTAATCTAGCATTTATTGAAACAAATACTATCAGAAAATCCTTTACTACTACTTTTTGTAGTGGCCTCTATCGGCTATTTAATCGGAACCATAAAATTTAAGGGTAGTTCGCTCGGAGTCGCAGCGGTCTTGTTTGTAGGATTAGGTTTTGGGGCAATAGATAAGAGCTTTTACATTCCGGATATTATTTTTTCGTTGGGGCTTGTATTATTCGTGTATTCTATAGGACTTAGCTCGGGAGATGCATTTTTTAAATCCTATAAGAAAAACGGATTGCGGGATTTTATGTTTATCCTGTCTATGCTAGTGTTCTCTGGATTGATCGCGGTAGCATTATCTTTTTTGTTTGGGATTGATGCCGCTAAGATTACAGGAATCTATGCAGGTAGTACTACTAATACTCCTGCTCTTGCAGGAGTCCTAGAATATATGCAAGGCAATGGTCTCGGAGAGTCTGCTGATAGTAATAATATAGTCGTCGGGTATTCCTACAGTTATCCTATGGGTGTACTCGGAAGTATCATCGCCATAGTGCTCATAAAGAACCTTTTAAAAATAGATTTTAACAAAGAAAAAGAAGCTCTTAAATCTGATTATCCTCTAGGAGAAAATCTAACCTCCAGATCTATAAAAGTACTTAACGAAAATGCGATAGGTGTGGAGTTAAGAGATATGAAAAAATCTCAAAAATGGAATGTCGTTTTTGGTAGAGTAAATATTAAGGGAGAAGTGGCTCTTGCCAATTTTCAGCATAAATTAGCACACGGAGATGAAGTTCTAGTGGTGGGATCAGAGAAAGAACTTATGAGAGTGGCTCAGTTTATGGGTCGTATGAGTGAGGAAAAATTATCATGGTATAGAGGAGATTATGATTCGAGAAGGATTTTTGTTTCCAATCCTAAAATCGTAGGACGTACAGTGGCATCCCTTAATATCGACGAAGAATTTGGAGCGATTATCACACGTATCCGTAGAGGAGATGTAGATATGCTTGCTCACGGAAGTACTATTTTTCAGCAAGGAGATAGAGTACGTTTTGTAGCAAGAAGAAAAGATTTAAAAGCATTATCCAAATATTTTGGAGATAGTTATCACCGAGTCAGCCAGGTAAATTTATTTTCTTTTGGTTTAGGAATAGGGATTGGACTTTTACTCGGACTAGTACAGATTACGCTCACCGACACGATTTCTTTTAAGTTAGGAAATGCTGGAGGACCACTTATAGTAGCACTAATATTAGGAGCCTTAGGAAGATCGGGACCGATCGTTTGGACATTACCTTATAGTGCAAATATCACTTTACAGCAGATCGGTTTACTACTACTACTCTCTGCCGTAGGAGTAAAATCCGGAAATGCTTTTATAGAAAGTTTTGCCTCAGACGGATTTACGATGATCGCCGCTAGTGGAATCATCAGTATATTAGGTGCACTGATTACTTTATGGTTTGGATACAAGGTGGTTAAAATCCCTTTTAGCTTACTGATGGGGATCGTGTCTAATCAGCCTGCGATATTAGATTTTGCAAATTCTCAAGCAAAAAATGGTATTCCTAATTTTGGATATACGATGGTCTTTCCTATTGCTTTGATTATAAAAATAGTAATTGCCCAGGTCATTTATGTATTGCTAGTTTAACTGATCGTACAAGATGCATCCACTATCTTAAAACCTTCTTCCTTTTTTATAGCTCCATATCCTCCAGCGATTTCTACTATTTGGTCATATCCCAATTTTTTCATCATGGAGGCGTAGATCATAGATCGATATCCTCCTGCACAATGGATGTAATACTCTCTATTTTTAAGGGAGTTTATCTGATCATCTATATAATCTAATGGCATGTTAACGGCATTATGTATATGACTGACCTGATACTCACCTGGTTTACGTACATCTAATACATTTAGTTTAGCCTGCGATAATTCATTGGCGAAAGCCAAGGCGGAAATAGACCTTATTTTATCAATAGGTTTACCCGAATTCTTCCATTTGTCAAATCCTCCTTCTAAAAAACCTAGTACATGATCAAAACCTACTCTGGATAAACGAGTTATAACTTCTTTTTCTGAACCAGGGTCAGCGATAAAAATAATCTTAGTCTTCACATCTTTTAAAACTGATCCTACCCACGGAGCAAAACTTCCTTTTAAACCAAAGAAGAGAGATCCTGGTACAAAACCATCTTTAAAAATCTGCTGATGCCTAGTGTCTATCATTACTACATCTTCCTCTTGTCCTATGCTCTCAAAATCCTCAACTGATAATGCCGTCATCCCCTTCTTTATAATTTTATCAAGTGCATCGTAACCAGATTTATTAAGCATCGCATTTAGGGCAAAATACTCCGGCGGTGGAGGCATCCCATCTAAAACCTCTTTTATAAAATCAGTCTCGGACATATCTGTACGTAGAGCATAATTCTTTTTTTTCTGGTTACCCAATGTATCAAATCGTTCTTTACTCATATTTTTACCACAAGAAGAACCGGCTCCATGAGCTGGGTAAATGATCACGTCATCTGGTAAAACCATTATTTTTTCTCTAAGACTTTTATAGAGCATTTTTGCTAGATCCTCTTTACTGAGGCCGTTATCTATAGCAAGATCTGGTCTTCCTACATCACCGATAAATAAAGTATCACCTGTAAATAAAGCATGCGGTTTTTGATCCAGATCATGTAATAGATAACACACACATTCGAGTGTGTGGCCTGGCGTATGCAAGACTTTAAAGGTAAGGCCACCGAGGGTTAACTCTGTACCATCTGCAACTTGTAGTACCTCAAAATCTGGATCGGCATCTGGACCATAAACGATTGTTGCCCCTGTCTTTTTTGCCAGATCTAAATGACCTGAAACAAAGTCTGCATGAAAATGAGTCTCAAATATATACTTGAGTTTTACATTGGCTTTAGCCAATTTTTCCATGTAAGGCTCTGACTCTCTAAGCGGGTCTATAATTACAGCCTCCCCATTATGCTCGATATAGTAACTCGCCTCGGCCAGACATCCCGTATACATCTGTTCTATGATCATAAAATGATTTCTTTAAAAATTATAAAACAAGCAAGGACTAACACAAAGTATCCAAACATTTGTTTAAGTCCCTTATTAGAAACAAAACGTGTTAACCAGTTCCCTACTAATATTCCCATCATACTAAGTCCCGTGAATATCATTAAAAATTGCCAATCGATATTCTGTGCGATCTGGATGTCTCCAATAAAACCTACTAAGGATTTCATCATGATGATAAATAATGAAGTTCCGACGGCCATTTTCATTTCTAATCCAAAAAGAATAACCAATGCGGGTATGATTAAAAATCCTCCTCCAGCTCCTACCATCCCTGTTAAAAAACCTACAATGGCTCCGTCACAAGCGATGTTTAGTATAGTTTTTAGATTAAACGTTTTAGGCTTCGTGCTGCTATACGTTTTCTTTGCAATCATAACATAAGCCGCAGCTAGCATTAGAAGTGCAAAAAGAACCATGATAAGTAAGTCCTTAGTAATTAATGTAGATCCAATAGTCGTTATCTCATCCGGGATCCAAGGAAGTATTAATCTACGAGTGAGATAAACCATGACCAAAGATGGGAGTCCAAAGATGATCCCGATTCTATAATTTACTAGACGCTCTCTAATCTTTCCCACGAGTCCTACACCTGCTGTAGTACCGACTATAAATAATGAATACGCTGTAGATAATACTGGACTTACCCCCATTAAATAAACCAATATAGGTACGCCTAAAACGGAACCTCCTCCACCTAGCAATCCCATCACTAATCCGATAACCACTGCACCTATATATCCCATTACTTCCATAGTTAGGCAAAGATAAATTAGTATTTAGATAACCAGATTGTAAAGCATAAATTAAAAGAAATGGTCTTATCTGGAGAAATTTTTATTAGCCTCTTCTTTAGTTGCTCTCTTCTAAATTTAAAATGTACCACTCGATGGTTTCTATATCTAAATTTTCTCTACGACCTAGTTCCGTAGGAGCGTAATACTCAGCCAAATAATCTAGGATGATAGGTTCTTTATCTCCTAAATCATTTAATCCTTGCGTCTCCTGCATCCAGTCGATCATACTTTTCCATCCTTGTCTGGTTGCTCTGTTTTGGGTGATTAGTTTTGCGGAATGACATGACGTACAAGAACTTATGATTAGCTTTAGATTAGGATCAGATTTTAGCCCAGTTTTTACGTGGATCCCATTTTCTACAAGATCCCAATTATCAGCTCTTTCCTTGTTTCTACTAACTTCTCGATTTTTTGCAATCTTATTTAATTGATCTTGAGTATAAACAGGTCGATTAATATATTGCCTTATTTCCTCTTCCAGTAATAGATATCCAAAGAGCATCACTGCCCCTAATATTGTAATCATTAAGGTAGTAAAGAATGCCTTCCATAAAGTCTCAGTATGATAATTATGCTGATCCATTTACTGCACTTTTATCGCAATGCGATGACAGGCATTATTTAAATATCCTTTAGGGTTCCACCCCGGTAATAACATAGGTTGGGTATTTCCATCTGAGTCGGTAGCTCTAGCCCAAACTTCGTAGTATCCTTTCTCGGGAAAACTGATTTTAGTTTCAAAGTGTTGCCAAGCGTATTTATTATCGCTATCAGATAAATTACAATCCGTCCATGTCATTCCAAAATCAATGGATAATTCCATTTTTATAATCTCCAGCTTAGAGGTCCAGGAATGACCAGAAACAGTAAGCTGTTGGTTTAGATTTATGGTTGCTCCGGTTTTAGGATAAGTGATTAAAGATTTTACTGGCATGTCTTCGATAATACACATATCCTCATCCTTAACTTTAGCTCCAGGTGCAACAGGCTTACATGGAGTCCTATATGAACTACCTTTCATTTTCTGACCATCATGCACTTTATTCCTTACGGCAATTTTGCTTAACCATTTTCCAGAACAAGAAGCTGGATAGCCACCAAAAACAAGTCTTAAAGGATATCCATTTAAAAGGGGAATATCTTGATCGTTCATGGCCCAGGCGATGAGGCTCTCTTCTTCTTTCGCTTTAGCAATAGGTACACCTCTGGAGATGGAGTCTTTATCAGGCGATCCCGACAAATGACTATCGGCACCGTAGTAACCTATATAAACAGCATCTGACCTTAGTCCTACATCCTTTAATACATCTCTTAGTCTTACACCTGTCCACTTAGCACATCCGACTGCTCCCGTGGTCCATTGGTTTCCTTTTGCAGGAGGGTTAAATTCTTTTCTACCATTTCCACCACATTCTAATGTTAAGTGATAACTAACATTCTCAAATTTGGATTTGAGTTCTTTTAAGGTGTATGTTTTTGATTTTTTTACAGATTCTCCAGTAATCTTTAGCGACCAATTATTTACATCAATTGTACTAGGTGGGATTCCATTATTACGAACAAAAAATAAATTATTGGGAGTAAGTTTATCGTTGAGTAAATGAGCAGGCGTCTCTATATTAATCGGTCTATCATTTAAAACCGTCAGCAGATTACTTTTACCTGGAAACTGATCGGCTATATTATTTTTAAAAGCTAGCAATTCTAAACCGTTAGGTATATTTTTACCAAAAACGATATTAGTTCCTAATGTTGCTGCAAGAGAAGCTAATACCGATTGCTTGATAAATTTTCTACGATTATCTTTCATTAAAATATTTATTCCTTTTACGAAAAGCTATTCGTTATGAGTCTCCTTTTCTAAAACCATATACATTTTGACCTATAAAGTCTTGTGGAAATTGATCATCTCCTTTAAAACCTATTTCTATAGTTCCACTATCTTCAGGAACATAATGCGTTCCGAAAATATAATCCCATAAACTGAGACTGATACCATAATTCATTCCATTGCGACCTTCAGGAAGAACATAGGCATGATGGTATAAATGCATTACTGGATTATTAAGAATATATTTAAATACACCCCAGGTTATCTTAACATTTGCATGATTAAGATGACCGATAGCGATAGTAATAAAGTGGACGATATAGGCCTGCTCTGGCTCAAACCCACCGAGAATCATAACCCCGAATGTCTTTAAAGGTTTGTATAAAATATTTTCCATCCAGTGGTATCTGAGATGAGCTGCAAATCCCATCTCTTTTACACTATGATGTACTTTATGAAATTTCCAAAGGAATGGATATCGATGTAAAAGAACATGAGTAAACCATTGCACAAAATCTAAAATGATAAAGAAAACAAGCAATTGTATCCATGGTGACCATAGAGAAATATCAATCAATGCTAGACTCTTAGTGGTAAAGCCAACATTACTAAATAGCATTTCTAGCACCTTATAAACGCCGCTGATGACAATCGAAAAAATGAAGAAATTAAAAAACATGTAAAAGCAATCTAACCAGAAATCTTTACGGATTATCTTTTGCTCCTTACGCCAAGGGAATGTAATTTCTAATATCCAGACAAATACTGAGATCGCGATAAGGCCCCAAAAATAATTAGTATACCACGGCACATCAAAAATGATAGATCTCCACGTCCAATCAACGGTACCTAGGAATGATTCAAAAAATACATTTAAATAGTTGCTCATAATTTTAATATAAAATTAAACAAGTGTTTCCTCGTAAATGCAAGTTAAGAACTAAGTCTATATCAGCTTGTAACTTATGTTACATTCTAAGAATCCTAAAGCCTAAAATTAATAATGCAACTTAAGTTACTCAACTTGAATAAAAAGGTGCTTATTTTGTTAAAGAAACAAGAAAATTTGTCAATATGTTTAAAAGAGATTTCGGCACGCAATTTACAGGATGGTCATTTATTATGGCGGCATTACTGCTTTTTTTCGGTTGGGTCTTGTCTCCTCACCACATAGGAGAATATATTGTTTTTGATGACTTTGCAGCAGTGGGAGAAAACGTCTGGTTTTGGATTTGGATGTACAGAATTCATATTTTTGGTTGGGTTACTATGGGAATTTCCCTTTTTGCTTTAGTGTCCATTACATCTCGAAACCAAAGAGTACTTATGCTACCAGGAGCGGGCATGGTCATCATAGGAACTTTTACCTTAGCCATTGCTGCTGCATACTTTTATAATCATGGAGCATGGGGAGTAGGACAAACGGCTGGTATGTCGTCCGCTGAGATAGAAGAATTTATGGAGAAACTACTTTTTACTAATCAGTATGTCACCTGTTTTATCCGCTTTGGTCGTATTTTCTCAGGAGTGGGATTAATTATTCTAGGAGCAGGATTTTTAAAGTGGGACATGTTTCATAAAGCACTAACGTGGTTTACTATTTTATTAGGCCTAGTTGCCATGTGCATTATTTTATTTATACCTGATAATTTTGAAATTTACAAGCCTGTATTTTATGTTAAAGTAGTTTGGTTATTAGCAATGGGAATTACTTTATTAGTGAGAGGAATTAACCTTACCGAAGCTTCAGCATAAAAATCGTAATAAGAAAAATAAAAATTACAGATAAGATCATTTAGAACAAGAACTCTAATAGATCTACACGATTTCGATATTGTTTAATGACACCTTCTTCCTCTAGTTTTTTCATAAGTCTAGAGATAACAACGCGAGAAGAGTTTAAGTCATGTGCAATCTGTAAATGAGTGATTTTTAGCTTTCCATTTTGCATCAGCTTTGCACGATTACGGAGATATTTAGATAATCTTTCTTCCATGTTATGAAACGCCAGATTATCTATAGCCTCTAGCATTTCATTCATTCTAGAGTTGTATGATTCTAGAACAAAACTCCTCCAGCTTTGATATTTAACCATCCATAAATCCATATATTTTACGGGTATAAAGAGGATTTCAGTAGGTTCCTCAGTCATGGCGGAAATGACACTTTTTGACAAACTAGAGCAACATTTTAAAGTCATTGCACACGTATCTCCTAGCTCGAGATAATACAATAGTAATTCTTCTCCATTTTTGTCTTCTGTCATCACCTTCAAGCTACCAGAAATAATAAGCGGCATATGGGTAATCGTCTCACCAATTGAAATAAGCTCTGTATACTCTGCAATTTTTCTTAACTCGCCAGCATTACATATTTCATCGATCAGCTCCTTTTCAAATAGATTTTGAAAACGTTCTAACAAATCATTGTTAGTAACTATGTCAGAAAAATTAAACGCCATATAGTTAAAGATATGTTTTTAGCTACTTAGTAAAATGAAAAAGAATTATAAAGCCAATGATAGCAATCTTAAAATCAAATTATTTATGATAAATACTTCCCCACGATAGGCATCCTTCTACCCATCCCAAATGCCTTGGAAGACACCCTCAAAACAGGAGCGGTCTGATATCTTTTAAACTCATTAATATTTACTAATCTCAGGATCCTTTTTACTAATTTTTCGTCATGGCCCATGGCAATAATATCCTGAGGCCCTTTCTGATTTTCTATATATTCATATAATATCTCATCGAGGATAGCATAGTCAGGAAGGCTATCAGAGTCTTTTTGATTGGGCCGTAATTCGGCAGATGGCGGTTTTGTAATTGTATTTCGGGGAATAACTTCTGCGTCTTTATTCATATATTCTGCCAGTTCAAAAACTTCAGTTTTATACACATCCGCTATAACAGAAATTCCACCACAGAGATCTCCATAGAGTGTACCATATCCTACAGCCATCTCACTTTTATTAGACGTGTTTAACACAATGTTCCCAAATTTATTGGACAATGCCATGTTAAGCATACCTCTTATTCGTGCTTGTATATTTTCTTCTGTTACATTAAATTCTAAGTCTTTAAAAATGGGTGCTAACTCATTCGCGTAAGCGTCATAAATATCTTTAATCGCGATGATATCATAATGTATACCTAAATTCTCAGCTAGTAGTCTTGCATCGTTTACCGAATGATCAGAAGAAAACTGAGATGGCATTAAAAGTACCCGGACATTTTCTTTCCCTAGGGCTCTCTGTGCAAGTACTGCTGTCACTGCAGAATCGATCCCACCAGATAAACCAAGTATCGCTTTTTTAAATCCTAATTTTCCAAAGTAATCCTTTATTCCTAGGACCAAAGCATCATGAATCTTTTCTATTTTGTTATACTGCTGAATATCATTTTTACCTCCTTGCATCACCTCTTCTAAATCAAATGTTTGCAATGCTTCTTTAAAATAATCCATCTCTTTATATGCAAGACCATCTGGAGACATCACGACCGATCCACCTGCAAAAATAACCTCGGTCTGAGCACCGATATGATTAATATAAAACATAGGAAGCTGATATTTCTCGACATTCTTTTTTAGGATATGCATTCTATTATCCGCATGGTTGTAACTAAATGGAGAAGCGGAAACATTAATTACAAAGTCCGGCTTAAGAGGCATCATCTCATCTAATGGACAAATGGTATAAAGCGGATTATCATTGCCTATATTCCAGATATCCTCACAAACTGTCAAGGCTATTTTTTTTCCTTTAAATTCTACAATTCCAAATTTACTAGCTGGCTCAAAATATCGATACTCATCAAAAATATCATATGTTGGTAAAAGTGCTTTATGCTGTACATATTTTACCTCTCCGTCTGCAATAAAGTAAACAGAATTATACAAATCTTTTCCTTCCGGGACAGGATTACGTGTAGGTGCTCCCAGCACTATGGCTATATTCTCAGACAATGCTGTAACCCGATCAATCATTTTTTCCGAAAGTTCGATAAAGTCATCAAACTCCAGAAAATCTCTAGGAGGATAACCACATGTGGCTAATTCGCCAAAGCAAACAATATCTGCATTCTCTTGTTTTGCTTTCGAGACAGCTATTTTTATTTTTTCAAAGTTTCCTTCAAAATTGCCTATATGATAATTGAGTTGAGCGATTGATATTTTCATAAAACAAACTTAGTTACTGTTTCTAACTTTTGCATTAAGAAATTAAGAATAACAATAAATCAATAAACTCCGATTATGCATGTTTAATACATAAATCGGGATAAAACAATCGAAAGCAGTATTTTTACCTTAACAGATATTTATTAATGAGCCAATTTGTAGTATCAGCAAGAAAGTATAGACCTCAAAAATTTGAAGAGGTAGTCGGGCAAGATCATGTAGCCAGCACATTAAAAAATGCGTTAGTTAATAATCAACTTGCTCATGCCTTTCTATTTTGTGGTCCGCGAGGTGTCGGAAAAACTACATGTGCAAGAATACTAGCCAAAGTACTTAACTGCGAAAATCTCCAAAACCAAAGTGATCCATGTAATGAATGTAGTTCCTGCAAATCTTTTAATGATAATGCGAGTTTTAATATCATAGAATTAGATGCAGCTTCTAATAATTCTGTAGAGCATATAAGAAATCTTATAGAACAAGTCCGATTCCAACCACAGCATGGAACACATAAGGTCTTTATCATAGATGAGGTCCATATGCTCAGTAGTCAAGCGTTTAATGCTTTTCTTAAAACACTGGAAGAACCACCACCATATGCTGTTTTTATTTTAGCCACTACTGAAAAGCATAAAATATTACCTACTATATTATCCAGATGTCAGATTTTTGATTTTAAAAGAATCCAAAATGCCGAGATCATTACCCAATTAAAAACAATAGCAGAAAAAGAAGATGTAGCTTATGATGAAGAGGCATTAAATATCATCGCTCAGAAATCTGATGGAGCGATGCGGGATGCCCTTTCTATTTTTGATAAAGTAGTGAGTTCGACGGATCGTAATGTAAAGTATCAAGAAGTAATCGATAACCTAAATATTCTTGATTTTGATTATTTCTTTAATCTCACTAATGCATTTGCACAGGAAAATGTAAGTGAGGTTATGATTACTTTTGATGAGATCTTAAAAAAAGGTTTTGATCCGGAACTATGTTTACTGGGACTGGCAGAACATTTTAGAGAATTATTACTTGCTAAAAATGTGGCGACGCATCATCTTATCACTGCCAGTGCTGCCTTAAAAGAGAGATATATAAATCAAGCTCAGATCTTATCGCAGTCTTATCTACTAAGTGGTCTAGGAATTTTAAGCCAAGCGGACATACATTTCCAAAAGGCTAAAAACAAAAGATTGCATGCAGAAATTTCATTGAGTAAGCTCGCACTTGTAAATCGGGAAATTATTGGCTCCAGCCAAATAAAAGAATCTGTCCAAAAAAAAACTTTAGCTGAATCCACTCATGTAACCAAGGAGACAATTCCATCTAATAATATTCCGCTAACTAAACCAAAACAAGAAGAAAGCTCTTTAACTTCCACTGTTCAAAGGAAAACGGAAAGTCCTATAATAAAGAAGACTATCCCTAAAATAAGTATTGGATTTAGTAGTGAGGAAGACTTGCTACATGTTATAGAAAAAGAAGAGGATAAAAAGAAGCAAAAACCTAAGGCTCTAGATTTGGATATTATTAACCAAATATGGGACACTTATATTGAAGAGGCTAATTCGCCTTCATTAAAAGCCAGTCTTAAGGTCAAGGATTTTGAACTTTTAGTTAGTAAGTTGATCATAAATTTACCATCGCCTAGTGTTTTAAATACGGTGGTACAGGAAGAAGGACTTCTAAATAGGATAAGAAATGCTTTTGATATAAGCGATTTAGAAATTACTCCATTATTAAACAATGAGAAATTTCCAGATCATAAAAAATTTACACCAAAAAAGAAGATGAGTAACCGAGAAAAGTATGAGATGATGTATCAGGCTAACCCTTTACTAAAAAGTCTTAAAAACAAATTTGAGTTAAAGGTGGACTCGGATTAATTATAGATGTTATGAAAGAACAATCACTTTGGTATTTAGAAAATTTAGATGTAGGTAATATCTTTTGTCCTACAAAACTGGGTTCTACGGTAGATGACAAACATTCTAAGAACTATAGTAAAGGAGATTATATTTATTTACCCGAACAGAGTTCAGATAAAATCTTTTTTATCAATTCTGGAAGTGTAAAAATAGGTTCGATTAATGATGGAGGAAAAGAGATTACAAAAGCCATTTTAAATAATGGAGAAGTCTTTGGGGAGTTATCAATGATAGGAGAAGAAAAAAGAAGGGATTTTGCAGTCGCTATGGAAGATTGTATGATTTGTTCTATAACGACAGACGAAATGAAACATCTTATTAAAGATCATAGTAATCTTAATTTATTTTTGATGCGAGTTATGGGATCCAGAGTTTTAGAAATGGAACAACGCCTAGAATCTCTAGTTTTCAAAGACAGTCGGAGTAGGGTAATCGAGTATTTAAACGAATTAGTTACTAAAAAAGGGCAAAGAGTGGGATATGAATGGGTTGTACGTAAATTTATTACACATCAAGAAATAGCAAATTTAACAGCCACTTCACGCCAAACGGTAACTACAGTCCTGAATGAACTAAGGAACGATAATATCATCACATTCAATAGAAAGCGATTATTAGTTCGCGATATTGATAAATTAAAAGAAGAAATTTCGTAATTTTAGTGACGAATTAGTTTTGCCATACGTCTTGTTACTGAATCATCTGATCTAGTACTAAATTTCCAGTATAAATTTTAACGTTTTCATTAGCGATTTATCGCTATGTAATTTATTCTTTATAGAATTTTTAAATATTTTTGCGACTTAAACTAAACACAACAATGAAAAGATTAACGATCACGTTATCGTTCGCACTGTTTTTTGCATGTACTTATGCACAAAATGTTGATAGTGTAGAATGGAAAAACAATAGCAAATTCTCAATTGGACTTCACTTAGGTGCTTCTCAATCAGGAACTGATACACACAGTTGGGGAAGACATGGAGAAGGTATTTTAGACAAAGCAGCTTTTGCTTTTGGTGCAAATGCGAGATACTCTTTATCTGATAACCTTGGTCTTAGAGCAAACTTTTTTAGCACAAAAATCAGTGGAGATGATAACGATCTTACAGGTCCTTGTAATTCTCTTGATGCTGATGGAAACGAAACACCAGATGATGATGATAACCCATGTCATCAAAATAGAGGATGGTCATTCACCTCTCCACTTACTGAGGTAAGTTTAGACTTAGAGTGGGAACTATTTGGACATAAAAGAAATCAATCTGATGCCTTTTATGATGCAAATGGTAACAGAGTAAATGTGAGAAACATCATGATGAGTGATGCTACTTACTATGATAAAGATGGTGACATCGCAGATCTTTCTTCTTTTGGAAAGACAAAGAAAGTAATTACTCCTTATTTTGGAATCGGTGCAGCTGCTACTTTTGTAAATCCTGATATAGACTTCGGTGATACAGACGTACCAGGGAACGCAGCTTTTCTAGCTAATAAAGCTACAGATGAGGAAAACTTCAAAAAATTACAATGGCAGTTTCCTGTAACTGCAGGTTTAAGATTTGATCTTACAGAAAAATTATTCCTAGATCTAGAAGCTAGAGGTGTATTACAGACTAGTGATATGTTAGACGGAATGGAAGCAGTTACTAATAATGGTAACGAATTAAACAATGATGATTCTTATCAGATGTTATTAGCTAGACTTTCTATTAGATTAGGAGGAATAGGAGATTCTGATAAAGATGGAATCAACGATAATGTAGATCAGTGTCCTAATGAGCCGGGTTTAGTATCTCAGTGGGGATGTCCTGATACAGATGGTGACGGTATCATCGATAAGATGGATGCTTGTCCTAATGTACCTGGAATAAAAAGAATGAATGGTTGTGCAGATACAGATGGTGATAATATCGCTGACAATAAAGATGATTGTCCTAAAGTAGCAGGTATCGCTAGATTCAATGGTTGTCCTGATACAGACGGTGACGGTATCCAAGATAAAGATGACAAATGTGTAAACACTCCAGGTGAGAAAGCTTACAACGGTTGTCCTGCTCCAGATAGAGATAAGGATGGTGTATTAGATGCAAATGATCCTTGTCCTGATACTTACGGAACAGTAAAAGGATGTCCTGATACAGACGGTGACGGTATCATCGATATAGAAGATAAATGTCCTACCGTAAAAGGTATAGCTGCAGAAAAAGGTTGTCCTAAAAAGATAGTTAAACCAGCAGTTACAAGACCAGTTCTTTTAACATGTGAGACTATTTACTTTAACACTAACCAGTCTTCTGTAAGTAATAACACAAAAGATAGATACCTAGACTCTAAAGAAAATATGGCGATCTTTAATAGAGCCTTAGCTAAATTAAAAGAAAACCCATCTTATAGAGCTGTAGTACAAGGTCATACAGATAGTAGAAATACCGAAGAATATAACCAAGCTTTATCAGAAAGAAGAGCTAACGAAGTATTACAGGATCTTTTGAAAAAAGGATTTGATGCAAGCAGAACAAGTGCTGTAGGTTTTGGTGAGTTATCCCCAGTATCATCTAATGATACTAAAGAAGGTAGAGCACAAAACAGAAGAGTAGAAATCTGTATCTACGATAGATAGTAGATAACTAAATAATATTCAAGGGGATTGGCATTTGTCGATCCCCTTTTTTTATGCCTTACGGCGAATGGTAAAAGTTTGTCGATTATCCCCGATTGTATTTTAAAAACTCTATTTTAGGAGGTTTAAAGAAAAACAATCTACTCTATGGATAAACTACGAGATCAGCCACAGTTGTTTGGTCACCCGATCGGGTTATACGTCTTATTTTTTACTGAAATGTGGGAGCGATTCTCCTATTATGGTATGCGAGCAATCCTTGTCTTGTACATCACGTCCAAAACAATCGGTGAAAACCCTGGAATGGGCTGGACAGATGGAGAGGCACTCGTACTATACGGATGGTATACCATGCTCGTATATGTTGCATCCATTCCAGGAGGAATCATAGCTGATAAAATCATAGGTCAAAAAAAGGCTGTTCTATGGGGAGGAATTATTTTAGTTGCTGGTCATACTATTTTAGCGATTACACAAGACTGGGCATTTTATACTGGACTAGGATTAATTATAGCTGGTGTAGGATTGCTAAAGCCTAATATTTCTACTATGGTCGGGGGCCTATATGACACTAATGATGAAAGAAGGGATAAAGGATTTACTATTTTCTACATAGGTATCAACGTTGGTGCTTTTCTATCTAGTTTAATAGTAGGGTATGTTGGAGAGTACATTGGATGGCATTATGGATTTGGACTTGCAGGAATCGGTATGCTAGCAGGACTATTAGTCTATGTGTGGGGTCTAAAACATTTAAAACTCGTGGGTAACTATTTAGGGGAAGCAGATAATCCACAAAAAGAAGAACTAAATAAACCATTGACGAAAGTCGAGAAAGATAGAATGATTGTAATGTTCCTATCCTTCCTACTGATCATCGTTTTCTGGGGAGCGTTCGAACAAGCAGGGGGGCTAATGAATCTTTATGCCGACAATAAAACAGATAGAATGCTGATGGGATGGGAAGTTCCAGCATCATGGTTCCAATCTGTCAATGCATTTTTTATCATTACACTAGGAACAGCTGTTGCTGGTTTTTGGTATAGATGGAAAATGAAAGGGAAAGAAGGGTCTTCTCTATTTAAAATGGCAATCGGTCTTATAATTATGGGTCTGGGTTTTATGTTTATGAGATTTGCAGCTCAAGAATTTGAAGCCACAGGATCATCTGCTATGTACTGGTTAATACTTGCCTACCTACTACACACAATCGGAGAATTATGTGCCTCTCCTGTTGCATTATCTTTTATAACTAAACTGGCTCCCGTAAAATATGCCTCCCTTATGATGGGAGCTTACTTTGCAGCTACGGGACTTGGAAATAAGGTAGCCGGATTAGTAGGATCAGCAGCAGAAGGAGCTGGCGAAAAAGCAATTTTTACTGGTATTGTGATATTTACAGTTTCGGTAGGACTAATTGTACTAGCTCTATTAAAACCTTTAAAAAGATTAACCCACGGTGCAGAAGATTTAGTCCTAGATGACAATGACGAGGCCGAGGGATTCGAATTAGCATCATAATAAAAATATAAACTAACTGTATAAATATGAATTCTATTAAATCATTTGATATAAAACCTGATGTACTAGGACATCCGTCCCAGCTCTTTGTATTATTCTTTACAGAAATGTGGGAACGTTTTTCATACTATGGTATGAGAGCCTTACTAGTAATGTTTTTTACTGCAGCACTTATGGATCAAGGCTGGGGATGGCCAAGAGAACACGCTTATGCTATTTTTGGTACTTACACATCTCTCGTTTATCTATCTTGTCTACTAGGTGGATACATGGCCGATAATAAAATTGGTTATCGATACGCAGTACTATTAGGAGCTATACTTATGACTATAGGTCATGGATGCATGGCATTAGAAACTCCGTTTTTTATATATGCAGGATTAGGATTTTTAGTGATGGGAAGTGGCTTTTTCAAGCCGAACATCACATCTATCATTTCCGAAATGTATAAAGATCATTCTGAGAAAAAGGATGGAGCTTACACTATTTTTTACATGGGTGTAAACGCTGGAGCATTTCTGGGGATTCTATTATGTGGATACTTAGGGGAGACCGTAGGCTGGTCACTAGGTTTTGGACTAGCAGGAATATTCATGCTATTCGGTTTGTTGCAGTTCTGGTTTGCTCAGGGGATCTTTGGTGATATAGGACTTAAACCTACTAAAACTGATGCAGATCGTGTATTAGAAGAAGGAGAAACTCATTTTAATTACTTTACACCTGCTCAGAAAGTACTGGGTGGATTATCAGCCTTTTTAGGGTTAGTGTGGATTTTTAACGATCCGATTTCTAAAATATCTGGAGGCGAAACTAATATCGTGGGTTTTCTAGACGGAGTTGTCGGAAGTGTTAGTGGTTCTAATGTATTAATCCTTACTGCCCTTGCTTGTTTTATTGCAGTATTAGCTATGCGTATTCCTAAGTATGCTCCTGTTGTAAGAGATAGAATGCTTGCGGTTATTTTCTTTGCGTTCGTTACGGTTTTTTTCTGGGCTCTTTTTGAACAAGCTCCATCATCCCTTACGATCTTTGCAAAAGATTATACGGCTAGAGGACTCGTAGGAAATGGAGCTCTTACGTTTAAAATTGTTAATTCACTAATGACCATAATCCCACTATCGATAATTACATGGGTCCTCTTTTTATTATTTAAAAAGACTTTTAAAAACTATGCTTTATCTAATATCATTTTATCAATAAGTTTTGTGATCATCTGGGCTATAGCCATATGGATGTTATATACAGAATTCCAAAAAGATACTACTGAAGTTCCTGCCTCTTGGTTTGGAGTATTAAATTCATTATACATTATTGCCTTCGCACCATTATTTTCTAAGTGGTGGGAAAGCAAATACAACCCTAATGCCAATATGAAATATGCTATAGGTATGTTTCTTTTAGGATTAGGAATGGCAGTGGTAGCTATCGGATCAGCGGGTATAGCTCCAGGAGCAGAAACTGCTGCTGTCAGTATTTTCTGGCTTGTACTGGTTTATCTATTCCATACTTTAGGTGAATTATGTGTATCTCCAGTGGCACTGTCTTATGTGAGTAAACTGGTTCCAGGACGTATGATTGCATTTATGTTTGGGATGTGGTACATAGCAGTTGCTATCGGAATGAAACTGGCAGGAGTATTTGGAGAAGTATCAGAAGGTATTGCCAAAGAATATGGACTAAGCACTTTCTTTTGGATTCTGACTGGAGTAGCCATGATACTTGCAGTGCTCTCAGCAGTCCTTTATCCTGTAGTTAAAAAACTAATGCACGGTATAAGATAACCGTCGTAAATTATATAATCATAAAAAGGCTCAGAATATTCTGGGCCTTTTTTATTCGACGTAAGTCTTATACTCTTTTAAACCTATAGCAGAAACTAATATTGCTTTTACTGATCCGATAGAAACAGGAGATTCTATTAGTAATGGAATTCTGTTTTTGTCATTGGAGACCCAGATATTCATTTTAGAGTTTTCGTCAAAAACTTCCCCTGCGACTACCTCTGGAATCAAATGTATCGTTTCCTGCTTACCTAAACCTTTAATCTTTTTACGCTTCCTTTTACCTATCTCCAATTTTAAATTAAATTCCTCGCGATCAAAAAATACACTAAACGGTATAACGCTACCCTCTCCTTTATTTTCTAAATCTAAATTTCTTACATTATATAAAATAGAAATAATATCATGAGCACAGTTACTTAGATGTTCCTCATATGGTAGCGATGTTTCTCTAGTTTTGCCTAATGAACCTACAGCTCTGTTTTCCATATGATTAAAACTAATACTATCATATCGTACATAACTACCCTCCTTTATTTTGCGTATAAAATTCTTAGGCATCCCGGTAGTTTTATCGATACGAGAAAAAAAGTAATCATCCACTTCAAAAAAAGAATTATAAGAATCAAAGGTCTTTCCAACTACCTCTATCAAATAATTCTGCTCGATCTCTTTTACAGAAAATCTAACCTCTCCTGCAGGAATCCAAACAAATTTCCAATTATAATAAAGACGATACTTTAATACTTCGCCAGAAGAAAAACGATCTTGCTTGTATGTGCAAGCTACGTCCTGAGCAAACAACAGAGACACACTAAAAATTAAGCCTAATACTATACTACTCTTTCTCATATCCTAACGATCCTAGGATGTTTGTTTTTAAAACGAAAAATAATCCTAAAAGGGATGGAATAATCAAATTAATAATCCAAAGTAAATAAGATGCAGATAAGATACCGAGTGAATTGTTATCAAATTGCCCCCAAATAAATAAGGCAATCTCACCTCTTGCAGCAATTCCGATAAGTGGAGGAAGTGGAATTCCTGTCTGTAATAAATAGATAAGAGATACTCCTGTAATTCCAGTTACCCAATCGATGTCGATTCCAAAAAAGAATAAAATCATTACATATTGCAATACATAAATAACGTATCTCATGAGTGACCAATTAATCACTGCAATTTTAGTTTGTATTGGAATGGCTTTTAGATAACGTAAGCGATCCAAAATAGGCTTAAGCATTTTCTTTAAACCTAAATCCGCAAGCACGTTTTTAACTTTTCTGAGATTAGTACCCAAAAAATAGAGTAGAACGAGTAATATAAACCCAGCTAAAGCTATAAAAATAAGATATCGCTGATCAAATTCTAAAACATTACTCTGTAAAAATATCACTGCTCCTACGAGACCTAATGCGACATTTACCATATTCTGAGCAATACTACAAAGAAAAGTGGACGACACGCCTTCCCAGTTAAATTTAGATGGTAATACTAGAATCCTACCTCCATATTCTCCTATACGTTGTGGTGTTATAATCCCTAAGGACAAACCTGACAATATTCCCTTAAATGCCTCTTTAAAATTTAGGTTGTAAAAAGATTTTACGAGTAATTGCCACTTTCTAGTTTCTAATAACCAGTTTACTGGCATCAAAAAGAGACAACCGATAAACCAAAATTTACTAGATTGAGAAAACTGTAAAACAAAAGCGTTATATAACTCAGTGACATCACCTTTCCCTATAACTTGTTTATATATAAAATAGATTACTATAAAAAACACCATGAACTTGATGCTCGGATTTATAAACTTACGTGCAGATGATTCTTTTTTCAATTATATGGAATAATTATATAATTCTAAGGTATACATCATATATGTATTAATTTTACTACGAGCATGGAAAAATATAAAATTTTAGGAGTTGACCCCGGTACAAATATTTTAGGCTATGGTCTTTTAGAGGTAGAAGGTAAAAAAATTAGGCTCATTACGATGGGTGTTATAAAACTTACCTCGTACCCTAATCACCAGACAAAACTAAAAGAGATATACTTACAACTACAGGAAATCATAGAAGTGTACTTACCTAAAACGCTGGCCGTAGAGGCTCCTTTCTTTGGGAAAAACGTACAATCTATGTTAAAACTAGGCCGTGCTCAAGGAGTAGCTATGGCTGCAGCTATTACGATGGGACTGGAGATAGTGGAATATTCCCCAAAAGAGATAAAAAAGTCCGTTACAGGTAATGGTAATGCCTCCAAAGAGCAACTAGCAGCCATGCTCACAAGTATTTTGGGTAAAAAAATGGAATCTAAATATTTAGATGCTAGTGATGCGGTTGCAGCGGCATATACTTATTTTAATAAGTCTACAGGCCCACTTAAGGGTAAAAAAGCATTTACTGGATGGGATAGTTTTATTAAGGATAATCCTAAAAAATTAGCTAAATAGCTTGACTAATTTTAAAGGCTATTTCTGCCATTTCATCAGGGTTTATATTGAGCTTAGGACGAGTAATATTAAAAACAGCCTCTTCCTCAAAAGGAATAAGATGGATATGTGCATGGGGCACTTCCGTGCCAATGACTAAAGAACCGACCCGTTTACAAGGAATAACCTTTTTTATTCCAACAGCAACCTTTTTTGCAAAAATATGAAGGGCTGCGATCTGGGCATCAGATAAATCAAAAATATAATCCTCCTCTATTTTAGGAATTACTAAAGTATGACCTTTTACGAGTGGGTTTATATCTAAAAAGGCATAGTGCTGATTATCTTCTGCTATCTTATAAGAAGGGATATCTCCGTTAATTATTTTTGTAAATATACTGGACATACTATATGCCAATATCTAAAATCTCAAATTCCATGTTTCCTCGTGGCGTCATCACAGTAGCAACTTCTCCTATTTTTTTTCCTAACAACCCTTTTCCTATAGGAGAAGTGACGGATATTTTTTTACTTTTTAGATCAGCCTCGGACTCAGAAACTAAGTTATAAGTCAGCTCTGCACCATTTGCCTTATTCTTTATTTTTACTTTACATAAGACCGTAACTTTAGAAGTATCTATATCACTTATGTCGAGTATTCTAGCATTAGATAGGACTTTTTCCATCTCATTTATCTTGAGCTCGAGCATACCTTGGGCATCTTTAGCAGCATCATACTCGGCATTCTCAGAAAGATCTCCTTTTTCTCTTGCCTCTCCTATCGCCTTAGCTATTTCTTGTCTACCTGTAGTCTTTAGTTTTTCTAGTTCTCCTGAAAGTTTATCATACCCTTCCTGAGTCATATAATTTATACCGGACATTGTAAAATATTTTCTAATTTAAAATTTATAACTGCACATCAGTTATAAAAGCAAAACGCTTCTATCTTAAAGATAGAAACGCTTTGTATTACTTAAAAATAGTATTTTTTATAAAAAAGTTCCTAAGTCTTAGAAACCTATTCTCAAAGTTAAATTATGACTTCCTTTAAAAGGATTAGTCGTTCTATACGCATAATCTATACCAAAATTTACAGATTCTGATGCTTTAAAATTGGCGGAAGCCCCTGCTGCTACACCTGTATAAATATTATCTCCAGCTCCTGAAGAACTTCCAAAATCTAATTTATAACCTCCTCTAAGTGCATAATTATCCATAAAAATAAATTCTAATCCACCTCCGATCTGATCTCTAGAAAAAGCATTAGATGTAAAATTTCCCAAGGCTCTCAGTGTGCTTTCTGCTCCGAATGCAAAATCATAAGATACTCCTATGTTAAGAGCAGAAGGCATTTCTAAATTTGCAGACCTCTGTTCTAGAGTGATAGGCGTCCCATCATCTGTTATCGTTTGGAAAGAAAGACCCTCTCCCTCAAAAGCCATCGGTGATCCTACATTTCTTAGGGATATTCCTAGTTTAAATTCATCATTATCACCAGACACGTATTGTACTCCAGCATCTATTGCAAAACCCGATGCACTTACATCTGTAATGGACTCAAAAACTCCTCTTACAAGTACACCTACAGAAATTTTATTAGCATAGGTATGTGAGTATCCTAGTCCAAAATGAAAAAACCGTGGAGAATACGTTCCACCTATTCCCTCTGGCTGATCCGTAGTAGTGATCTGAATATCACCAAAATCAACAGAAGCCATGGTAATAGCAAACGCTCCATTTTCTCCTACTTTTTTTGCAAATCCAAAAGCATTAAAGTTAAGATCAGAGCCTTCATAAAGTCTAGCTGTTCCGAAGGAAAATTCAGTATTCTCAATACGTCCAATACCTGCAACATTTAATCTCATTGCCTCTACACCTGTTACGCTAGATGTAGTCATAGAGTGTAATCCGGCACTTCTCGCCCAAGGGTTAAATAATAATTCACTCGCCCCGGCTTCTCCTTGTCTATCTGGATTACCTGCGTAGGCAGTAACAGTGATAAGGGTAAGTAGTAAAAGATAGATTTTTTTCATACTTCAGCATTTGTCTTTTAAGTAATAGAGGAGGAATTTCACCTCCTCTATAGTTTTGTTATTTTATAATCCTGTAGGATCAAATTTTCTATGTACACCAAACCATTTAATCGTTCTTTCTGCTTGCAGGTCTGGAGCTTCTATATGTATTAGATAAACACCACTTGCTACAGGAATACCAGCAAAGTTTTCTAAGTCCCATTCCACATCTGGAAAAACTTGGAAATTAGATACTCCTGGGTTAGAGCCGGGCTTAGCACCTGGATTCTCATTACGTTTAAACTGTCTGATAAATTTACCATCGATAGAATAGATCGTAACATTTGCGTTAGCTGGTAAATTAGTAATCTTTACTGTATTTGTAAACTGCGATATCTCATACTGCGAGTAAGCGTAATACGGGTTAGGTACCACATTTACATTCTCTAAAGCCCCTTCATAATCGTCTTCTGTTAGGTCTTCGGCAGCAGTAGGAGAAAAATCTAATCTGTATTTAGGCAATCCTTCGATTGTCTCACACTCTGCATTATTTTCTGACACACCATACAAATGAGTTCTTTCTTCATTATAATTATTCTGAACTCTTAATTTAATGGTAAGTTCGTTAGGAATTAATCCATCCGCTATAGAAAGCATTTCTGTATCCGGTGCCATCATTGCTGCACTTGTCCATGTAACTTGCTGTAATGCTTTGTTTTTATCAAAACAAATAAAATTACACGGATTTCCTTTTCCTAAATCTTCTCTAATTGCTGCACATTCATCATATTCCTGACGGGTAACATAAACCATGTGTCCTCCTCCTGTCATCCAGTTAAAAATGGAAAAGTCTTTTTCGTTATCGATAACTATCTGATCAGTAGGGTTAAATAACATATCATTTCCTACTGCAGTACCGTTATCATAAAACTCTATCCACTTATCATCATACATCGAGTTTTCCCCAAAGAAGATATTCAATCTTTTTCCAGTCTCTATATCTATAGCAAAACCAGGGAACCATCCCATACCTTTTCCATCACCATCATCATTTCCATCTTTTCCTACAGAATTATGATCTCTAAGATCAAACTGGGTAACATTTCCTTCCGCTTCGTAATCACTATCCGCTTGTCTATGTGCTGAATAAGATGTTTCTACTACTACACATCTACTCCACTTAGACTTATCAGCTGTAAATACAATATCTACATTATTTAAGTCCTTTAGTCGCGTACCACTTCTTACAAATCCACCTCCATTATGCTCTACATAACCAGGAGAAATGTAAGGAACTGCAAATTGAGAAGTAGGATCAGGAGCAAGATAATCTGTTAAAAAGAACGGGTAGAAAAATCCATTTCCAAAGTTTGTGAAATCTTGATCTGGATCAAATTTCTCATCTACCTCACCACTTCCTGTTTTTAAGAAGTTGAAAAATGCTCTTTGTGGTCCTTGCAGACCTAGACTATTTCCTTCGTCACTTATTCCTAAATACCAGCTCTGCTGTTCGTTATTTGCATATTCTAAAGTAGCACCTATTGCTCCTACACCATTATCAGTATTCTCACCTGCATCCTCTGTTTGAGAAATAGAAACAGTAAATCCATAGTCCACTACTAGCTGCTCATTTAATTCGTCTATCGTAACATCCGAATTAATTACTTCGCCAGATCCTAGATCTGTCATTTTCCACGTGGCACCATCTCTAAGCGTACAAGCTGAACTTCCAGATTTCTCACCTACTAGTTCTAATTCGAACTGAGCATCTTTTACTTCTAATGGATTATATACTTTAACATCTACAGGAGACTGTCCTTGCTCGTAAGTGACTTCTCCATTAAGTGTGCCATCTAGAACAGCATCATATGTTCCTTCTACCACTTCTAGGAATGTATCACCTGCTCCTTCTCCTTGTAACCTTGTTACAATAGGACCATCTCCGTAACCAGAATTCAACGTGGAATAAATAATAGGTCTCGGTACAAGAGTGTATGTACTAATATTTCCTCTACCTTCTAGGTAAGGTGTTCTCTGACCGGTCTCATAAAGAGAATCTGTAGCATCTACATTCCAATCTTTCCAGTTATTGTAAGCATAAGCTAGAACCATAAAATGATATTCCTTGTGATTTACCAGCTTAGTATCAGCACCAGATGCAAAAGCATCTTCCGTAACTCTGAAAGTAGTTCTTAGCCCCTGATCAGCTCCATCTACTTTTTCTTCAGATTGCCATAATCTTTCATCATTTAAAGGATTTAATACTCCCGTCCAATTATGAAGATCGGTTACGCCATTTTGTAAATCTACTTGTCTAATTAATTTAGCTTTATCTGGATCGTCTAATTCCTGAGGAGATACATTTCCTGCAACTAATTGGAATATTTTATATCCTTCAAAAACATAAAGAGAATCTGACTCACCATCTGGAACTAAAAGATCTTTTTCCTCATAGTTAAGATTTGCATTGTTAGATGTTACTAGATCGTTAGTTAACACAAGTACTACTTCTCTATCTAACTCTATAGAACAAACATCTGGAGCATCTGGTCCATCTGTAATATCAAAACAATTATCGAATAAAGCCTGAGCTAAATCATCTGCAACTTGTAATTTAGAAATATCAGGACATGGATAATTAATATTAGGTACCCACACAGCTCCTACTATAAGCTCATTGATAGCTCCTGGCTGTAATAAGAAAGGACCCGAAGCCTGTATCGTTCTTCTGTCACCGAATGGTAATCCTGCTGAACACATTGACCATTCTGTATCTACAGAGGGTAAACCTGGAAAAGCATAACTTGTAATATCGGTACTATTAGGATCATATCCTGACCCTCCTACTGTAAAATTAGTTCCATCTCTCCATCTACCTGTTAGGTAGTTATAAAATTCATCAGCAACACCTGGATCTGTAGTACCAGCCGGGTTATTTCCTACTCCTCCATTATTGGAATAGGTAAAAGAAGACATTCCTAACTCAATAGAAATATCCGGCTGCACAGGACCATCTGCAGGTGTGATAGGTCTTACAAAAATAGTATCTCCTAATGAATA
Organism: uncultured Saprospiraceae bacterium; assembly: GCA_938015805.1. GTDB lineage: Bacteria > Bacteroidota > Bacteroidia > Chitinophagales > Saprospiraceae > JAHDHU01. The sequence goes on from CALLXF010000026.1 coordinate 54,456, forward strand.
TAAGTCCTCATCATAACCATCGTCCGCTTTAACAATTACGTGTTGGTTACCTTGAGTTATATTATCAACTATTAGCTGAGGTCCTAAAGGTCCACGGAAATAATCTACTCCTAAAATTGGAACTTCATCTTCGTAAGTAGGAACTCCACCTTCACAAGTAATCCCTGTTGTTCCATCTAAAGCATCTTCATTATATACATATGCCATAGATCTCTCGACATCACATCCGACGTAGTCATCTGTGTAACATCCTAAATCTGGATCCACCCACATTGCAAAATAACAATCACCGATATCTCCCTGAGCTCTATTGATCAGTTTATATCTCTGGAATGTCATATCATTTATTTCATCATTCGTTGCATAAGCAAACGCCTGTACTTGTATCTCCATTTGGATTTCGTCTCCTTGAGAATTAGTGTGGGGTCCACCTGCATCATTATAAATCCAAAATATCATCTGATCAGGAATAAGCTCTACTGCTTGCTTTCTATTAAAAGGCTCACAACCTCTAATATCTATAAGCGGAAAATCTCCCTGACAAGGATCATATAAACCATCTGCATCTTCATCCCAAAACGAACCTAATCCCTGACCTGTACTAGGTAACTCAAAATCAAATTTCTCTAACCAATAAGGATTTCCTTTACCTGGATAATATCTGATGTCATCTGCTACAGAATCACAAGGAAATGAAGTAGGATTAGCATCATAAATTTTAGTTGCTCTTCTAACATCATCACCAAGGACTTCGTAAAAACGATCCCAATCTTTACAAATCGGTAAATCTGTTTTACCGGTTACTGGATCTAATGGACCTGGATAATAATCATTCCTAGTTCCATTACGGTATTGTCCTGCAGCAAGCTTTAGGTTACCCTCTGAATCAAATCCACCTATCCATACAGAACCTGCGAAAATAGAAGATACTTCTGGATCACCTGGTACTGGGATAGGTACAATATATCGACCATCGGATAAATCCCACCAAACATCACCACCAGTCGTCAGTTTTGCTCTAACGTTATTAATATTCTGGTCAGTAGATCTCTCTGCCGGATTACAATCCTCTCTATAATTAACTGTTGGCTTTTCTTTGTTAGGTTTAGGTGCATTAGAATCTGTAGGACCTATGTGAGCATCAGCCACAAAATATCCTAAGCATATCATCAACATTAAACCAATTTTCCTGAAATTTTTCATAATTGTTATTTAAAGTAAACTATATAAAGGTTGTTGTTAAAAATCAAATATTGCTCCTATGTAAATTCTACGTGGAAGTGTAAAATTACCTGGATCTAAAACTCTTGCTTGATAAGAAGCAAAGTAATTATCTAAATCTTTTCCTGTATCTAGAATCCCATCAATCGCATCTTGTCCAAACGAAGACACTAAAAATCCATCGTCTTCTGAATCACTAGTTACTGGGAATACGCCTAGAATATTACGAGTATTTAATAAGTTAGAAATTCTTAAATACACATTGGCGTTAAGCTTTCTTTTCCCTTCCCCTCCTAAGTTGATACCAATTCTTTTATCAACTCTAAAATCAACATTGAAAGTCCAAGGTAATCTAGCTCCGTTTATCGATCCTAAAAATCCAGATCCTTGACCATTTTGAATGGACTGAGGAGTTCTAAATCTCGTATATGGTCTACCTGAAACTGTAGTTACTAGTAGATTTACCCCAGCATCAGCAAATACATCCATACCTGCAATTTGTGGCCCATTGTAATTCTTACCACTACCATATCTGTAATCCGCAACGATCGCAAGTCTATGTCTCTCATCGTAAGTAAGAGGTAACAGCGTTCTAATATTTCCTCTGGTATTTAAACCATTAGATGAGTTTGCATCAGAACCTGTTCCATCAGCAAACTGTAAAGTATAACTCGCCGTAAATTCGATATTTTTAGTTCTTCTTAAATCATACTGGAAAGCAAAACCTTTTACCGTTCCAAAATCTAAGTTTCCATAAGCCTCATAATTAAATAGTGGTGCTGGAATAAATAAGAACTGTCTTCTCTGTATCATGTTCCTCAACTCTTTGTAGTATGCAGATACTTTAAGAGCTGATGAATTAGTTAATTTTTGCTGGAACCCTACCTCGTAGTCAATTGTCTGTTCTGGCTTAAGATTAGGATTATCTAGAGGTGTTCTATCAGGGTTATTAAAGTAATAATAACTTCTAGCTGTAGCAGCAGTTCCTGTAGGTGGTCTCTGAACTAATATATCGTAGTGAGCAAAGAAGTTTGCATCTTCTGAGATCGGGAATGAGAATGCCAATCTAGGCATTACATTTATCGTAGGGGTAAAATCCTCAAACGAACTACTTACATTATATCTTTCCGACTCAGGTGTATTTGGATCAAAAGGAGACTGTATATCTAACACTGCATTATCAAACCTACCTACATAAGATGGAAATACTACATTACCTACATCAGAGAATAATACCGCACCGTTAGCAACAGCTGTTCCATTAGGTAAGAAAAACTGATCACCTAGTCTAAATCCTTTTATATCATCAGACTCCTCGTCTGTTACGTATACTTCATAGTCGTCACCGATAGATGATGGCTGTTCTTGACCTGTACGAGCATAAAATTCTGAAGCCGTTTCTATATCATATAACGCATGTGGTGTTTTAAGTACCTTAGTATTAGCATCGTAATAATCTAATCTAACACCTAATCGGAAGATAATATCTTTATAAGAAAACTTATCCTGCAGATATGCAGACCAATAAATAGGTTTTAGTGGAGCTACATCAAAAGTTCTGATCCCATCTGCATCTCTGCTTGTAAAGAAATCGTCAAAAGTTGTACTGGCACTTAACTTATTACCTAGATAATCATATCCATAGTAATTTATTAAACCAAAGTTATTTAGTTCCCCTGCAGAGAAAAAGTCCATTCTCATTTCGCTAGGATCAATACCGTCAGTATTAATATACTGATCTATAGCTACCCCTTGTGATTCTCTTACTTTTCTATAAAAAGAAGCTTCTTGGTCTATTTCTAAAAGATTTCCATATTGAATAAATTCTGTATTAGGAAATCCTGGAATATCTTGAAAAAATGTTCCTACCATTTGGGTAGTATCCACACCTGTAATATGTCTGTTTGCATTTAATCGGGCTAGTGTCCATAAACCTTCTGGTGCTGCTACATAAAATCGATCTATTCTATATTCATAGTTAAAACCCATCTGAATAGAGTGACGTCCTTGCTTAGAACCTCCTGGTAATAAATCAAATCCAAGTGCAATATTTGCTGTATATCTGTCTGATTCGGTTTTTTCAAAACGATTATATACCTGACCTACATTTTGGTGTAAACCATTAAATACATCATTTAGGGGATTATTTGTAAATCCATTTAATTCATTATAACTAGAAACTGCTCCATTAATATTACTAGGAGTAAATTCTCCATTTACCTGTATGTCTCCTTGATGATCCCATGTATTTCCAATAATATCTTGCTGAATTCCTTTACCTCCCCAATTGTCTGGGTCTGTTACTATTGTGGCTAAAGGCATCCAAGAAACATCCTGATGTCCATAATATCCGTAATCAAATAAACGATCTTCATGTCTTACGTCTTCTTCTCTAGTCTTTCTTTTTTCAAAACCAGCTTGTAAAGAATAATATGCATTTCTGATTAATCCAGAAGAACCTTCATTATCTGTGTCTTCTCCTAATCCTTGTTTTCCAATTTTATGTCTTAGTCTAAAAGATGTTCTAAAACCATCACCGTACTCAAAAGGATTATTTGTCCAGTTCAACAATGCCCATCCGTCACCAGGCGTAAACTGATCTGTAAATTGCTCATATCCACCGGACAGAGAAACATCGATATTATCTGTAATTCTAGCATCTATTTTTCCTGTGATATTTACATCCGTTCTATTTTCGTTTGGACGAGTATTAAGTACTCCTGCGATATCATCTGCTCCCAAAAATTCTGCACTCGGAACTGGCGTGTTTCCAATAAAACCAACAGGGTTTGCTTCTAATTCTGCAATACGTTCTTCAGGCATTCTATAAACACCTACTGCAGACGGTCTTCCATCATCTATCGATCTATACTGTCCTGAAAATCTAAATCCTAATATCGATTTATCTTTTCCACCTTCGATATCACTTTTCTTTTTTAGCAATGGACCACTTATATATCCCATAAGAAGGTTATAGCCAAAACCGTCTAAAGAGGTTTCCACTTCTGCACCACCTGTATAATTATCAGAAGGACCTTTAGAAGTAATAGAAATAATCCCTCCTGTTACATCACCATATTTTGCTTCCATACCACCTGTAATCACTTGCAACTGATCAATCTCAGAAGCTGGAATACTACTAGCAGAAACTCTAATTCCATCTACATAAATATTAGTAGCATCACTTCTAGAACCTCTCACAGAAATATCATCACTACCATCAGTGGTAGATAGTCCTGCAGAAGTAGCTGCTATGGCACCGATACTCTTAGTAGGTAAAGATCTGATCTGATCTGCAGTTACAGTTTTTCCTTGAGTTGTATTATCCTGTTGAATAAGTGGAGCTTTGTAAGCTTTGATTTCTACTACATCGATCATTACACCTTCAGATAAACTTACATTTACCCTATTTGTTTGACCGTTATAAAGTATCACACCCGTTTCTCTTACAGATTGATAACCTGTATATTTGGCTTCAATGTCATAAGTTCCTGCTTCTAAACCCGTTAAGGCATAATTTCCATCAAAATCAGTTGCAGTTCCAGTAATAAATACATCGTTTTTATACAGAGTAACTTCTGCACCGATAAGTCCTTCTTTGAGTTCCTCATCCAATATTTTACCTTCTATAGACGCCTGTCCAAAAGTAAAAAAGGAAAGAAGAACAAATGAAAAGCTAAGTAGTAAATGTTTTTTCATATGTCTAAATATACATTGATAAATTTCAAGCCATGTAAAACGGCAACTGCAATGTTACTAAATATTACAATTGTATTCAAAAATAATTGAAGATGGAATCAATAAAAAATTAAAGGTTCCTTAACGTCGTCGCAAGTACTATTAATGTTCATATTTTTTAATTTTATATATTAAGGTGTTTGCGATTTTTTCTAGCGACTCTTTTGTCCATCCTGCAACATGTGGAGAGCATAATATATTAGGATGTTTAAACAATGTAGAATACATAGACCTCTCAGCTTCATTATAAGTGTAAGGCTTTTCATTTTCAAAGACATCTAAGCAAGCTCCTTTTACTTTATCAGACGCTAATCCATCTAATAATGCAGCAGTATCGATAACATTTCCTCTAGAAGTATTTATTAAAATTATTCCTTCCCGACATTTAGAGATAAATTGGGAATTTACTAGGTGTTTTGTCTCCTCCGTTAGAGGTAAATGCAAACTGATGATTTGTGCCTGTTGTAGAAGGGTTGATAAATCTGTCTCCTGTACAAAGTCCATATCTTGACTATATCCTGGATCGAGATATTTATCGTAAGCCAGAATCTCTATATCCAGACCTCTTAAAACATTGGCGAAAGCCCTACCAGTATTACCAAAACCTATAATACCTAACTTTTTTCCAGACAACTCAAAACCTCTATGAGCCTCTCGATCCCATTTAGGAGTATTTATATTATTATGTCCACTGACTATCTTATTGGCGAAAGCCAAAAGCATTCCTAAAGCATGTTCAGCAACTGCGTTCCTATTGCCTTCCGGCGAATTAAATACTGCTATCCCTTTTTCTTTTGCATAATTCAAATCTATAATCTCCAGCCCAGAGCCTAATCTTCCTATAAATTTGAGTTTGACAGCTTGATCGATAAGGTCTTTAAACATCTTTATTTTAGAGTTTATAATGATCCCTTCATAATCATGTATACCAGCTGTTACCTCAGCCAGAGTAATGTTCTTCTTATAAGTTACCTGATATCCTAATTGAGATAATCCATCTATAAGATCATCATGAACATAATCAGTTATTAATACCTTCTTCATAATATTTATAATATATAACGAATATCTATATTTGCCCCGATTAATCAGAACCATGCCACGAGATACATCAATAAAGTCCGTCCTTATCATAGGAAGCGGCCCTATTATCATAGGACAAGCTTGCGAATTTGACTACTCAGGATCCCAAGCCTCCCGATCGTTAAGAGAGGAAGGTATAGAGGTTAGCCTGATTAATAGCAATCCAGCAACTATAATGACCGATCCTGTTACGGCAGATCATATCTATCTAAAACCTCTAACCCCTCAAAGTATCGAGGAGATATTGCAGGAAAGACAGATCGATGCTGTCTTACCTACGATGGGTGGGCAGACTGCTTTAAATCTAGCAATAGAAACTGGAAAACTAGGCATCTGGGATAAATATAACTGTAGACTAATCGGAGTAGATTTAGAAGCAATAGAACTCGCAGAAAATAGAGAGGCATTTAGAGAACATGTAGTAAAACTAGGTCAGTCAGTGGCTCCTTCTTTTATAGCTAATAGTTTTTTAGAAGGTAAAGATGCTGCTCAGAAACTGGGATTCCCGCTGGTAATCCGTCCATCTTATACACTTGGCGGTTACGGAGGTGGTTTTGTAATGAACGATGAAGAATTTGACGAGGCATTAAAAAGAGGTTTAGATGCCTCTCCTACACATGAGGTTCTCGTGGAGGAAGCAGTGCTGGGATGGAAAGAATATGAGCTGGAATTACTCCGTGATGCTAATGATAATGTTACGATTATCTGTACTGTGGAAAATATGGATCCTATGGGGATCCATACAGGAGATAGTATAACTGTCGCTCCAGCAATGACATTATCCGATACGGCTTATCAGAAAATGCGGAATGATGCGATACAGCTGATGAGATCGATGGGTAATTTTGCAGGAGGATGTAATGTGCAGTTTGCCGTGGATCCTAAAACAGAAAAACTAATATGTATAGAAATAAATCCTAGAGTATCTAGGTCCTCAGCATTAGCGAGTAAAGCTACAGGTTACCCCATCGCAAAAATAGCAGCCAAATTGGCAATCGGCTACCACCTGGACGAACTGAAAAATCAAATTACAGGTAATACTTCTGCTTATTTTGAGCCGACATTAGATTACGTTATAGTAAAAATGCCGCGATGGAATTTTGAGAAATTCTACGGAGCAGAACATACACTGGGACTACAGATGAAGTCTGTAGGTGAGGTAATGGCAATCGGTCGTAATTTCTTAGAGGCTTTACAAAAAGCATGTCAAAGTCAAGAGAATAATAGAAGTGGACTGGGTGCGGATAAAAAAGAATGGATAAAATCTGACGACATCATTAAACGATTAGAAACACCTAGTGATGATCGTATTTATAGAATTAAAGATGCCCTGAGACTAGGTGTCCCATTAAATACCATCCACAGACTAACGCTCATAGACAAGTGGTATTTAAAACAGATAAAAAGATTAGTCACCTACGAAAATGAGTTACTCCGATACAATGTAGCGGAAGATATTCCTCATGACTTTTTTAGAGAATTAAAAGAGGTAGGTTACTCTGATGCTCAGATCGCCTGGACATTGCGGATTTCTGAAGAGGAAGTAACGAACCAAAGAAAGAAAATCGGTATACACCGAACTTATAAAATGGTGGATACCTGTGCTGCGGAATTCCAAGCACAGACTCCTTATTTCTACTCTACTTTTGATCAGGAAAACGAAAGTATCCCTTCAGACAAGAAAAAAATAATCGTACTCGGATCAGGTCCTAATCGAATCGGCCAGGGAATCGAATTTGATTACTGCTGTGTCCATGGATTATTAGCGATAAAAGAAGCTGGTTATGAAGCAATTATGATCAACTGTAATCCTGAGACTGTGTCTACGGATTTTGACATGGCAGATAAGTTATACTTTGAGCCTGTGTTCTGGGAACATATCGAGGAGATAATAGAATTAGAAAAACCAGAAGGAGTAATCGTACAGCTCGGCGGACAGACTGCTCTCAAGCTTGCAGAGAAGTTTCATGATAGAGGCATAAAAATTATTGGTTCGAGTTTCGATGCCATGGATCTGGCAGAAGATAGAGGTCGTTTTTCTAATATGCTTAAAGATCTAAGTATTCCGTATCCTAAATTTGGGACTGCTGATAATGCAGACGAAGCATTAGCTGTAGCAGATGAAGTATCTTACCCTGTACTAGTAAGACCATCCTACGTTCTAGGTGGACAGCGAATGCGTATCGTTATAAATGATGCAGAATTAGAGAGACATGTACTTTCTATTTTTAAGCATATGCCAGGTAATAAGGTACTGATCGATCAGTTCTTAGAACGAGCAAAAGAAGCAGAGATAGATGCAATCTGTGATGGAGAAGATGTACATATCATGGGCATCATGGAACATATAGAACCAGCTGGTATACATTCTGGTGATAGCTCTGCTATGTTACCTACTTACAGCCTTTCTGATCAAGCTATCGAGAAGATGAAAGAGTATACTCGTAAACTAGCATTTGCTCTAAAAATTAAAGGACTGATCAACATACAGTTTGCTATAAAAGATGATAACGTATATGTAATAGAAGCTAATCCTAGAGCTTCTAGAACGACTCCTTTTATCGCAAAAGCGTATCAAGTTCCTTATCTAAATGTTGCGACTCACGTCATGATGGGAACTAAAAAATTATCTGATTTTACGATCGATAAAAAGCTAGAAGGATTTGCTATTAAGGTACCTGAATTTTCTTTTAATAAATTCCCTAATGTCGATAAGCAACTGGGACCAGAAATGAAATCTACAGGAGAATCTATACGCTTTATTAAAGATTTATCAGATCCGTTTTTTAGAGAACTAGATAGAAATAGATCCGTTTACCTGACGAGATAGAAGTATAGTTACAAGGCTGTAACGATTAAAATTGCAAACTATAGATATAGTAGTTTTCTCGCTTGTAATTAGGATCAGAAAATACTTTCCATTCTCTCATTTTAGGGAAGCGTCTTTTATCTATAGGTTCTGGGCTAACGTATATTATTCCGGACACTTTTTTAAATTTTGCAAACAAGGCCAGCTCCTCTTCAGTGGTTAAGTATATTTTTTCTAACCACTTAAAATAAGTAAAGGGTTCTCCAGATGGTAATTCATAAAAGGCTCTATCTGCGTACCCGATCACCGGAGTAGATTCAAATTTATTAGCTGTAATTATAGGAACATTTTGAGGGACATTTTCTTTTAAAAAAAGTCCTGCCTTCTGTGCATTTGTAAAAGGCTGCGTAAAGTCTGTATAAAAGGATTTTACAGAATGTATCGTATGGAAAACTGTAAAAACTAAAATAGGCAAGAGAAAAAATCTATGCCTTTTTAGATTTTTAAAATTAGCTAATTCCATGAGACAGATAAAAAACATAAACAACATCCCCCACTGTCTAATACCGCCATTATAAACATTTACAGCAAAAAGATAAAACACGAAGAAAGTAATTCCTAAGGTGAATAATAAATTTTTACGTTTCCAAAAAATACTGAGCATACTGAGTATCACTAAAACAGATAAGATGAAACCTAATCCACTCCACCCATTTGCACTGGTATCCGGAATACTCCCGATCAGAAAATTATTTGCCCATAGACCTTGAAAGGCATCCAGCATCGTATCCTTCTCAAAAAAAGTAGAGACATAGGCACGAGAAAAATCATCTCGATTACCTCGAGGAAAAACAGTGAGTATAAAAATGGTTACACCTATAAATAAACCCGTAAGATGCAGTATATGTTTTTTTAGGGTCGAGCCCAATGTATGATTACCCTTATAAGTATCGACTAATAGATAAAACATAAATCCGCCAGCGAGTATCACACCATAGACTTCAGTCTGACATAATAGAAAAAGTAAGAGAGGTAAAATCCATTTTTTGGTCAAAATCGGACCAGTCTGATTATTGATTATATACGTGATCCAATAGCTCAATAAAATAACTAAAATATATCCACGATTTACGACACTATACTCAAAAGACATAAAATAGCTCAAAGCAAAAGATAATTTTAAGATCCAATGCATTTTAAATTTTAAAAAGAAAACATAACCTACTGCTAAGACTAAAACATAGTGCCCGATCTGAATCAACCATTCTGGATTAGAGGCAAACAAAAACTCAAATACAGATATAGATTTTAGGTAGAGATACCACAATGAAGGGTGACCTTCATAATTTAAAAAAGATAGCATCTCTAGTAAGGACTGATCACTCACTACAAACCAAGCTTGCCATTCATCTTTCCATAATTCATGAAATAGAAATTTAGACACTCCGATAAGGATAGCAAAAGCGACTAAAAGTAAGTTTGATATTTTTTTTTGATCCTTAAACATATAGTCCTCCAATTTATACATTATCCTTATCCTACAAAAATCTTTATATCCTATTACTTGAAAATCATCTTTATCTCGCTACAAAGAAGCTTAAATAATATTGACATTAGTATAGAACTTTAACATATATATACTTTGCTATTTATATCTTCGTAAGCTGATCAGAATAAAAGAGAAAAATTGAATTACAAGGCAAACGGAAAACTTCTGCTTACTGGGGAATATGCAGTGTTAGATGGTGCTAAAGCACTAGCCTTGCCTACTAAGCTAGGTCAGACTATGGCCATTAAAAAAACCCGCGGTTCTGATCTCGTTTGGGAATCATTAGATTATGAGGGAAATAGCTGGTTTAAATCCACAATATCTCTAATGGATTTCTCCCCGATTGTCACCACTGATGAAGCTGTCTCTGAGCGTTTGAGAAAATTACTTAAAAATGCAGTTAGATTAAATTCTGAATTTCTTTCTAAATGGAACGGATTTAAAGTAGAGACTCAGCTCGGTTTTCCTAGAGACTGGGGCCTGGGATCCAGTTCTACGCTCACTTATCTTATTGCCGAATGGGCAGATGTGCATCCACTAATGCTGGCCATGAAAAGCAGTAACGGATCAGGATATGATGTTGCTTGTGCAGGAGCTGATGGCCCGATCGTATTCCAAAGCGATGACCAGGCTATCAATTATACGCCGATAGATTTTAAACCCGCTTTTCATGATAAACTATATTTTATTCATTTAGGCTTAAAACAGAGTACAGACGATCAGATAAAGTACTATCTAAAACAAGTAAAAAAGAAAAAAGAGTTATCTCTAAAAATTTCTGAAATAACCGAAAATATAATGGAGACGACTTCTTTCGATAGCTTTGAAAAGTTACTTTGCCAGCACGAGGATACGATCTCAGAAGCACTAAACCTACCCAAAGCGTCTACAGAAAAATTTTCTGACTACTGGGGATGTGTAAAATCACTCGGAGCATGGGGAGGAGATTTTATATTAGCAACTTCCTCAAAATCTAAAGAAGAAACAGAAGAATATTTTGAATCTAAAGGACTAAAAACAGTCATTGCCTATGAGGATATGATTATCTGATTATTATTTACTGATTATCCCTTCTCGTTCAAATAACCAATCTCTCCATCGTTTTTTATCGTGCTGGAATACTACCAGTTAGACATTAAAATTTGATGTAAATCATTTGGTTCTTGAAATTTATTCTAATTCTATAAAGCTCCCAAAATGGTAAATTTACTTTTTGTAAAGAGGATCACATGAAAATAAAAGGCACTATGTCGATTTGAGTGGGTAAAAAATATCTATTCCATTCTGATTGTCATTTAAGTTCATATTCAAATGCCTCTTTTTCTTTTGCCTGGAAGCAAAAGAAACAAAAATTCAAGACTGTTTTGATTTCTTAACGCTCCTAAATCCTTAAAATCCTAAACAAAATAAACTCGCAATAACAGCTGATTTTCACATTATTAATTATACTATCCCATTGGCATATCTTATTCTCACCATTCTTAGTTTTGCTCAAACACTATTTTGCTTTTAACGGATTTTAAAAATTTATCCACTAAAATCAAAAAGGTCAATCCTTGCATAACTTAGGATTATACCTAGTATTTAATCACTCACCCATTCTGATTAACACAGAGCCGAGAAGTTTTATAATTCGCCGAAAGGTAAACTAAAATATTAGCAGCATTATTTTCTTCTTAAAAAACTTGTTCTAATTATACTTAACATCAAGGATTTATCAGATAAAAGGAACATTTGTACACTTTTATCTATTGTGAATTGTAGTGAATTTTAAGTGGCCCATAGTCTGTTATGACGATCGAAAACCGATTGTATAATTCTTGATAAAAGCACAATTAGAGTATAGCACTTGTTTTTGATTAATTTGGTTATTTTTGCACACCATTTTTAAACTTAATGATAATACATGAGGACTAAATTATCTCAATTTGAATACACTTTAAACGAGAAATTAATTGCAGGATTCCCAGCTAAGGAACGAGATGAGTCTAAGCTCATGGTCTTGCATAGAGATACCGGAGAAATAGAGCATCGAGAGTTTAAAGATATTTTAGACTATTTCGATGATCAGGATACATTTATATTTAATAATACTAAAGTTTTTCCTGCTAGACTTAATGGTAAGAAAGAAAAAACTGGAGCAAATATCGAGGTATTTCTTCTAAGAGAGCTTAATGCTGATATGAAGTTATGGGATGTATTAGTAGATCCTGCTAGAAAAATAAGAGTAGGTAATAAACTACATTTCTTTGATCCAGATGGTAATGAGTTGTTAGTCGCAGAGGTGGTGGATAATACTACCAGTAGAGGGAGAACGATACGGTTCTTTTTTACTGGTGACGAAGAGGAATTTAGAGATACGCTAAAGATTTTAGGAAAAACACCTATTCCTAAATATATACAGAATATTAGACCTGCTAAAAAGCAGACAGATCCTTTAGATGAAGAAAGGTATCAGACGATTTATGCAAAAGAAATGGGTGCTGTCGCTGCTCCTACCGCTGGACTACACTTTAGTAGAGAGTTGATGAAAAAAATGGAGATCAAAGGAATAAATCTTACAGAACTCACATTGCATATCGGTTTAGGAACTTTTAGAAGTATAGATGTAGAAGATTTATCTAAGCATAAAATGGATGCGGAGTACTTTAGAATAAATCAGGAGACCGCAGATATTGTTAATAAAACAAAAGATGCCAAGAAAAAAGTATGTGCTGTAGGTACGACGAGTATGAGATCGATAGAATCAGCAGTATCTGCTACGGGGCATTTAAAAGCTGCGGAAGGATGGACTAATTTATTTGTATATCCTCCATTTGATTTTAATATTGCAAATTGTATGATCACTAATTTCCACTTACCTAAATCGAGCTTAATGATTATGGTATCTGCTTTTGGTGGGACAGAGCTTATCGCAAAAGCTTATGAGGAGGCGATGAAAAAGAAATATCGTTTCTTTAGTTATGGTGATGCGATGCTGATTTTATAAAATTTTAGATTTATTACTAAATACTTAATATTTAGGGAATTATTATGGTCCTAAATGATGTAGTAATAGAGATATGAGAAATTAGACTTCAATGTTTTTAGGTAATAAGAATAATGATTCTAATGATCAAAAATGTCAATGAATATTATAGTTTACTGTAATGTTAATTGAAGGTTTGCTCAATTGCGAAATTTTAATAGTTTTGCAGGAAATTTAGCAATTGTTTGTTAAGAAAAAAGAATTAAAAAATGTATTGGACATTAGAATTAGCACATCATTTAGAAGACGGGCCGTGGCCAGCAACTAGAGATGAGCTTATCGATTACGCTATAAGATCAGGAGCTCCTCTTGAAGTTATGGAAAATCTACAACAGATAGAAGACGAAGGAGAGATTTACGAAAACATGGTAGATATCTGGCCAGATTATCCTCGTAAGGATGATTTTCTATTTAACGAAGACGAGTATTAAATTAACTCGAATAAAGTAAAAAACAATTTTAAAGCTTTGCCCCTCGAGTGCAAAGCTTTTTTTATTTTGCAGCTCATATGTTTAATTTCTTCAAAAAAAATAAAATAGTAGTAGCCATCGATGGTTATTCTTCGTGTGGTAAATCTACCCTTGCCAAAGATCTAGCACATAAATTAAAATACGTTTATATAGATTCTGGAGCAATGTATAGAGCGGTGACACTTTATTTTATCTGGAATAAAATAGATATAACGAATACAAGTCAGATAGAAGACGCCTTAAAAAAGATCGACATTAGCTTTAAAAGGCGTCGTGGACATAACTCTTGCTATCTTAATGGCGAGCTGGTAGAAAATGATATCCGCTCAGCAGAGGTCTCTGATCAAGTAAGCGAAGTGGCAGCCTTATCCATAGTCAGACGTAAATTAGTAACCCTCCAGCAAGCATATGGCGTATCTAAGGGACTGGTGATGGATGGAAGAGATATAGGAACTGTTGTTTTTCCGCTTGCCGAACTCAAAGTTTTTGTTACTGCTGATGTCGATGTCCGTGCTCATAGAAGATACTCCGAACTCAAAAATCGAGGGAATGAAATACCATTTGAGGATGTTAAGGCCAATTTAGAAAAAAGAGATCATATCGATTCTACCAGGTCAGACAGTCCCCTAAGACAAGCGGAAGATGCTGTTGTTTTAGATAATTCTAACCTCTCTCCCGCCGAACAGTTAGAAGCGGTTTATAAGCTAACTAAAATGTATTTGTAAGCTTCCTGGCTTATTCAATTTTATTTATTAAAATAGAGTTTCTGCAATTAGTCATTTCTTTTTCATTGGCTTAAGCCAATATTTATCCACATCAGTTGTGTATCGCATTAGGAATTTAGAATAACTTATAAATTAAAAGTGCTATCGTCTGTCTATGGAAAAATACTGGACGATCTACAAAGGAGAGCTCTTGTAACTAGCTCATAAATACTGTTTAAAATTCAAACGATCTCAGCAATAAGTTTACTTCAAAATGTATATACATGTTAGAGGTATAAAATAAAAATGGAGCACTTCACAATTGAAATGCCCCATTACAAAAAAGCTTTACGTCTTTATATATCTATGCTTCTACTTTATTGCTTTCCTTCTATTACGGTTACATCATGGCCCTCTACTACAGGATCACCGCTAGAGTCTGTGTATTTTATCACAAATACATAAACACCTGGCACAACTGCTTTTTCACCTTTAAATGTACCGTCCCATAAAATCCACTCATTTGGTCTCGATGGGTCATTTAGAGGTTCTATACCATCATCATCAGATTTTATTAACTCACCCCAACGATCATAAACATAAACCTCATCTACGGATTGGATAGCATTAGATCCAATGATCAAATTATCGTTAATATCATCGCCATTAGGAGAAATAATATTAGGGAAGAATACCTGAGTCACCTGTCTTATAGATACCGTTTTACAATCCTCGATCGTACAGCCATCATTAAAATAAAGAGTTGCACAAAGTTCTTCGTTATCGATAATTCCATCTAGACTTACTTCTGTACAGTTACTACATACCGTAATAGAATCACTCAGTGTCCAAACAATAGAATCCACATTTATTACTGTAGAATTGTAAGTAAATTCTAGAGAATTAGGGAATATCTGATTTAAATCTCCTTCTATATCTAAAGGAGGTTGTATTGCAGCTTCCACAGATATCACTTCTACATAAGTACATCCATTCTCGTCTGTAACTTCTATTGTATGAGAAGAAGGCGTAACAGGTGTACTTTCATTAGCGTTTACAGTGGCACCATCTATCGTTATCTCTAACAATCCAGAACCACCTGAAGGATCTACCATAATAGTTCCTAAGTTATCCTGATAACAAACTGGGTCTGCAACCATTACTAAAGCAGAAGGATTTTCTAATATTTCTACTGTAGTCGTGCTACTAAATGGACAGTCGTTTTCTATAAACTCATAGGTAATATCGTATACTCCGGGACCTTGGTTAGGATCAAACATTCCATTCTGATCTACCCCACCACTCCATGATCCTACTCCAGTACCATTACTTCCTACTACATCAGGAGTAATACTAAATGGTGCAGTAATTGAGCCTTGACATAATTCCGTGAAAGGCTGATCTAGAGATATTGTAATTTGAGGACATGGGTTTGCAGTACAACTAGCATCAACAGGAGGTGTTGAACACTCGCAGTCAGAAACCATTATTACTATTATATCTACCTGCTGCCCTTCTGTAAGATTCATTACGGTATATGTCGTACCATCTAATGTTCCAGGTACCGAACTAGTCACATCGTAAGAAGCTGCACATGGATCATCATTCCATGTAAATATTACCATATCATCTGATGGTTGACAACTTATTTCTATGGCCGCTAATTCTGGATCTACTACCACCTCTATAGAAGCACCATACGTACAGTTATCGTCTACGACTAGATAATCTATAGTAAATGTTCCTTCTCCAGATATCGATGGATCAAACATATCGTTATTTGCTCCAGTTACACCTGTTCCTGTCCATGTTACTACTGGATTTGAAAGACTTGCTCCTTGCACTTCTCCCATCAGCATAACCGCCGCATCCGTCTCACAGAAAGGTCCTATCTGTGTAACGACTGGAGTACCTCCAGGTAAAATAGTTACATCTGCATCACCTTCCCACATACAATCACCATCAAGGATGGTTAAGGTAGCTGTCCAGTTGCCTGATCCTGCTGCATTAGCATCCACTTCTCCTGTTACTGGATCGATACCCGCACCCGTAGGTGTATTTATCGTCCAAGTATATGTCTCACTACCAGAAGGTACGGTAGGATCTGATAAACTAAAAGACATCACTTGATTAGGTGCTCCATCACAAAGCGTTACATCATCAACTAAGACTGCAGTAAACTGACAGGCAATAGCTTGACAGTCTATGGTTGTCACACCATCTGGACATGAATTAGCACTAGTTGCAGTAACTGTAATCTCCACAACATCGTTTTCATTTAAATCTGTAATATCAGCAGATCCTGGGGCTTCTACAATTGTTGCATAACTAGGTGCCGTTATTGCAGTTACATACCCAGAGGCACTTGCATCTTCTGTCCATGTAAACAATACTGAACTTGTTGTTTGCTGACAAGAGATCACAGGATCTGCGATCTGATCATCTACAACAATTTCCATCATCATTGTTTCCGAGATACACTCATCTGCACCACCATTCATCAAGACACTAGTAGTCAATGAGATCATATATGTCCCTGCATCAGGGAAAGTAATAGAATGTGGACCTGCCCCATTTAATCCCGTCATAGGTGCTATTGCCGATCCGATATCCCATGTAAAACTGGTAGGTGTAATCCCACCAGAAGTATTATCAAATTCTATCACTGCAGGATCTGATAAACACACAGGAGAATCGACTGTAAATACTGCTCTAGGTTGCTCTACTACATTGATCATAATCGAACTAAAGAAGTTACAATTATCAAGTGTCGTATTGTAGGTTAAATTTATCACATGTGTCCCGACTCCCGCTATTGATGGATCAAATGTTCCAACTGTTGCATCTGTTATCCCAGGACCATCAAAAGTAGATGTACCTGCTAAACCCGTTGCACTTCCAGCATTCAAATTAAATGCCGCAGCTGTAGCATCAAAACAAATATCAGGTACTGCATCAAAAAATAATCCTGGATCAGTACAGTTCTGTGCTGTACACATTCCCATCACTGTACCTCCTGGACAGAATCCTGAAGTATCCTCATAATCTACGGATATTGTTACTACCTGACCTGGAGTTAATCCAGAAACGGTATACTCATTTCCTGCTTGGACTCCAGTCCCAATTGCCGGAGTATGACTAATTACATAATTACCTAAGACTGCTGGAGAGTTGGGATCGTTTACCGTAAATACTATTTCCGTACTCGATTCCGAACAAGTAATCGTCGGTTCTAAAGGAGGAGCTATAATATTTACTTCCGCTACTACTTCTGTAGATATACAATCCCCATCTTGCACTTGTAAGGTAACCATCTGTACTCCAGGTGTAGACCAGGAAACCGTATGAGGACCTGGACCTGTTGCTAAAGATGTTCCTGCCATAAATGTTCCATTAGGCGTATTCCATACATAAGTGGCTCCAGGGTTATCAAGACCATCATATTCTATCGTAGTGCTCGTGTTTACACATACATCTGATATCGGTGCAATAGAAGCTATTGGTGATTCTACCACGGCTACTACTACAAAGTTTTCAGCTTCACCACATACACTAGAAATTAAAGCAACTACTGTTCCTCCTGTAGAACCCGTCCAATCAATGTTTACACATTCCTGACCTTGACCTCCTACTATTTCTGCTACACCTCCATTGGCTATAGCCCAAATAACATTTGCTTCATCTAAAATATCTGGATCTATACAATACTGGCCCATTGCATTATCTGCACATACATTTAAATCATCTGTATCTATATCTGGTGTAGGTGGAGCATACTGCGTAAAATCTAGTACGATCTCATTAGATTCCCAAGTACATGCTATAAACATATTTTGGAAGTCACTAAACAGCTCAGCTTTTATACATAGCTGGTAAGTACCACTTTCCATTAGATCATCTAAATCTGTAATATCTCCATCTGTATCAGCAATTTCTACTCCGTCCTTTTTCCATGTAAATACTGTATTAAAATAATCATTCATAGGATCAGTATCTGCGGTGTTTTCCCATGATAGTGTGATACCGTCCTCTGTACAAGGCGTCTCTGTAATAAAACCTTCTAACTCTATTACTTGGATATTTACATTTAGTATACTATCACATCCATTTGCTGCCTCTCCTGGCCAAGTTACTGTCTCACCACCTGGACCTGTAGGTAAGGGAGTGATAGAGTACTCGACACTTAAATCTTGCCCTACTACATATTCAAAAGGATCAGCACTGTCACAGATAACATCATTTAAGATACCTTGCCCAACTGATAAATCCGTAATTTCTATGGATTGCTCTACTGTACATCCAGGTATAGGAAAATCAGTAGCGGTAACATTGTAAACATCAGGTCCAAATAACAAGAGCCCTTGATCTGTAATGGCGTTTCCACCCCAACCGATTAATGTTGGATTTAGAGGATCTATTACTCCTGCGTCAATAGGAAAATCTGCATCCCAACAAGCCATGATCGGTTCATATGTTTCTGGAGCTTGGTCTTCTATGTGGATAGCCATACATAGTGGTCCCTCGTTATCACAACAAGTTCCTACAAATGTCATACATAGCTCATAATCACCCGCTGGATATAAAGCTGTATCACTAAAATCCATTAGGAAACAATTATCTTCTATAAATCCTAAGTTACCATCAGTATCTTCATTAGAAGGAACACCATCTACTACGTTGTCTATATTCCAGTAAAACTCTAATTCAGATTCAGAGTAAAAAGCATTTACATCATCTACACAAAACATAACAGCAGATGCCCCAGTACAAACAAAATAATCGTGTATGTCTGGATCACTTCCATCTAGACAAATATCACACTCAGAAACTTCTACATCTGGGTAATCAAAGGTACCACCACCACAGTTTAGCGTAAACTGTATATCACATACATCGTTATTACATCCATCTACCCATAGGTAGTATTGTTCTCCAGGTTCGAGTAAATCTGTTACAATATTATAAGTAGAATTACCTGTACATGCTCCATCACAAATTACATTATCATGATCACAGTTAGAGACGATACCCCACTGGACACCTCCTCCTCCTGTACAATTTCCTACCTCTAAGTCCAAATCAAAACATGCTGCATCATCACCTGCAATAAAAGAAATCCAATAGGTATTATGAGATACACCACCTCCATTACTAGGACACAGCGTAGGACTAGGTCCAGAACCAGTTGCATTTGCTTCCATGGTTCCACAATAGTTATTTAGGTTTTCTATATCACATATATAGTTAAAGTCTCCAGGATTACATCCAGTTGCTATTTCTGAGGTCTCACAATCAGGCCATAAAGGTGTAGTCGTAGAACCTGTACACTCGAAGTACAATCCAAAGTCAATAGTTAGTAATGCCATACCATCATTGTCTGGAATAATTCCACAATACATAGGTATACAATCTGTTTGTACATTAGGATTACTACCATTACCATTGTTGGTAATTCCACCAGCATTTCCTTCATCCCATGCTTCTCCTGTTCCACAAGTCTCATGATTTCCGAGTGCTCCAGTACTCACATCAAATTCGTCTGGGTCAATAGATACTTGAATACAATCACAAGGAGGAACCATATCTTCTAAAATCCACTCTCCCGTTAAAATATCATTCTCAACAGTTACTGGACCAAAAGAACCTCCACCTGGACATCCTGTACCTTCTATTATTACGGATACATTCGAAATAAAGCCCTCAGCCCCATTTTGAACACAGTCGGCATCGGCATCGTTAAATATTAATCCACCAATTGTTAGTAATTTATATAAACCTAAATTTACTTCTTCTAAATCGCCGCATGCTACAGCTTCTCCTGACTCTAAATCAAAGGTTTCCGTATTTCCGGATAGAGGTAATGCATCTGTACAATCTGGTGTATTTGCTGTAGGATCCATATTATCTGGTCTCTCACTAAATACCCACGGTGCACCTGGACTAGCAAAATTAATTACATAGTCTCCTGGAGGTAAGTCTTCAAAACAATAAACACCATCAGCAGTAGTTCCAGTTACCGTAATAGGAGCAACGGCATTTCCAAAAACATCTACTGCACCACCACCTGCTGCTAAATTTATCGTCACTGTAATTCCAGGTACAAAACCTGAAACTTCAGGAGCATCCCAAGCAAAATCAGGAGAACCTCCAAAACAACCGTCTCCATCTCCATCCTTAAATACTCTTCCTCCAACCGTACTTGCTCTAAAATATCCAGCATCTACGTCCACGGCATCTTCACATGATTCTATAATAAAACCATTTGTACAACCGTTAGCAGGAGAACAGTTAGGCCAACAAGCATCACTATCATCTGGTGCACTTGTAGGATCTACTCCAGCCCCTGCATAGGTAGTAAAGAAATAATCATCTCCTCCTACATTAGGGTCTTCATCAAATAGTACTTTATAATTTTCTCCTGCTACAAGAACAGGTAAATTTTCAAATGTATAATTACCACCTCCATCTGTGGTTACACAGACCACATCAACACCAAAAACATCCACAGCTGGTCCTCCTGAGAACAATTCTAAACATACTTCTACACCAGCTATACCTGGCTCACCACCATCCTGAACACCGTTACCATTTAAATCTTCCCATACTTCTCCGGATATGGTACCTGCTCCATAAACTCCAGCATCTATTTCCCATGGGTCTGGGTCAGTATCATCTCCGGTAACTGTAAATGTAGGACTCGTATTTGTGGTCATTCCAATACCTCCACCATTTGTTCCATCTGCATCATTATCATTAATATTAGTTTCCACTGCTCCACCATCTGAATCAGAAAAATAAGCTTCACTTGTTCCTCCACATAATTCGCATAAGTCTTCAAATTGAACATAGTAATCTCCAGCAAGGACATTATTTCCAAACTGATAAGTTCCATCAGATGTCGTTACGCAAAGTTCATCACCATCACAGTCTAATGCAATAGCTCCAGTGGCATCATCATAAACACAAACTGTAACACATGTCGAAAGCAAAGGCTCGCCTCCACCTTGGATACCATCATTATTTAAATCTTCCCAAATTTCTCCTTCTATTGTAGAGAGAACTGTTCCAGTAACACCAACATCAACATCCCATTCTTGATTTGTCCATGTATCTGGAGTCCCATCATTTACGTTAAAGACAGGCGTAGTATAAGTTCCAGCACCATCATCAGTATCAGCATCGTTATCATTACTAGCATCATCTACATCAGAGCCATCTGACATACCTAACTCAGGTGGAGTACTACACGAAAGATCACAAAAATCTGAAAATTCCATAATATAATTACCTGGTGGAATGTTATCCATAAACTCATAAGTCCCGCCACTTCCTAAAGTCTGGCATAATTGATTTCCATCACAATCCTCAGCTGTATTTCCGGTATCATCATTTATAACACAAACCGTGTAGCAAGTTGTAAGCTGTAAATCACCTCCTCCAAATAATCCATCGTCATCAATATCTTCAAACGCTTCTCCTGAAATAGTGGATAATAAATATCCATAAACCCCCGCATTAAAAGTCTGACCTGCACCACCACTTGTAACATTGATATCCACAGATGTAAAAGCTCCGTTGGATTCGTCCATATCATTATCAGGACCTGCATTAGCCGCATTAATGGTATAAGATGTACCGTTACAATCTATATCACAAAAATTTGAATATTCTAAATAGTAATCACCAGGAGGGACATCTTGGAAATCATACATTCCATTAGTTACTGTCTCACATAGATCATTTCCATCACAATCTACTGCAGTCGTTCCATCACTATTCATGATACAAACATCTACACAGACATCCAATAACATTTCGCTACCATCTAGGTTACCATCATTATTTAGATCCACATATATCTCACCATCGATAGTACTAGGAACATATAATCCTACGTCCAGAACAAAATCCGGATCATCAGGAACCATAAACATTCCAGCCGTGTAAGGCTCTGAGGTTTGCTCTGCATCTGCTTCTGAATCTCCAGTGTCACCCGGAGTACCTGTGGTACAGTAAGTTGCTCCACCCGGCATGTCTGTTACTTCTATACAATAGTCCCCTCCATCAGGAATTCCTGTAAACTCGTACTCTCCATCTACATCTGTAGTAACTGGATTTCCTCCGGTAACGCCAGCAACAGCAACACCTGGAGTAGAACACAAGACTAGAGTAACGGTAACACCGTCCCAGTCAGATCCATCGTCGTCTAGACCGTTTCCATCGATGTCTTCCCAAATGTGACCTGTTATATTTTGGGTATAACTAATAGAGGATAAACTGGCAATAGCCAGCATCAGTAGTAAAGCTTTTTTCATATTCTCGTCTTTTTTTTTGGCGGGAGCCCTAGGTTATCATCCTAATTACTGGTTAATATAGATCTTTTTCTATTATTTATTTATACAGATAGCAAAAAAAATACCGAAAATGGAAAATAATTAACATTGAGGCAGAAATCACCTCATTAAAGTGATCGTTCCTGCCTCTTGTCTCTCTACACCGTTAAGCATTGTATAGCCTAAGATATAAGAGAAAACAGCTGGCTGCAATGGTTTACCCCTGTAAATACCATCCCAACTAAAAGCAGCATCCTCAGGTTGAAACTCGAAAGCCTCAAAGACTATATTACCCCATCGATCTAAAATATTTATATAATCAATCTGGGCAACTCCTTTTCCTCCAAAAATCATAAACCGCTCATTAACGTCATCATTATTAGGAGAAAAAACATTAGGGACATAAAGTGGAGATTCATCCTTAACTCGGACTATAATATCATCTTCTGCTGTACAACCGTTTAAATCTGTAATCCGCACATTATACTGAGTTGTTTTTAAAGGGCTCTCAGTTATCATCATGCAGACATTACAATTTTCCTGTGGAGTGGGCAACCATCGTACATCAGCAATCTCCATAAAATCAACATTAGACAGTGCTTTTATATCTATAGATTCTCCTAAACGTATCAGAGTATCAGGACCTAGACTTACGTCAATGTCCAATCCATCCTGAATTAAAAAAGTCGTATCTAATATACACCCTGCACTATCTTTAACGGATATAGTATGTTCGCCGGAAGGCAATAAATAAAAGTCTTGTATGGCAGAATAAAAATTGCTGTTAAAAGCATATGTATATGGAGCATCTCCACCCTGGACTTCTAGAATATGTGCACTTCCGTTAGTATATCCAAAACATAAAGGTTCGACCACGTCTATAATAACTTCACTGAGTGTATTAGGGACCTCTTCTACCCTTATACTATCTAATCCGATGCATCCATTTCTAGTATCTTGAACTTGCAAATAGTATAAACCTGTTTTACTAACTGTTGGAGAATAAGAACTTTCCCCATCGATTATCTGACCATTTAAGGTAGTCCAGAACGGCTGGTAAAAAGGTCCTACATCTGAGGTGGTTCCATCAAGGATAATTTCTTCTATAGTACATTTCAATTTTTCATTTGATAACGCTTTCGCGAATGGAACTAAGGTATCTACACCTACTTCAACTAAAGCTGTATCTACACAACCATTTAATCCTGTAACAATCAATTGATAAAACCCAGGAACATCTACGGTAATCTGAGATGAGTCTGATGTAAACATCTCAGGTCCACTCCACATAACAGATGCATCATCATCGACAAATAATGCATTTACATTTACCTCAGGTGAATAACAATTTATTATATCGGTAGAATAATCAAAGACCGGTAAAACCGGAACATCATCAACCATAATCGTATCACGAGAAATACATCCGTTAGGACCAGTTGCCACGACTATGTACTCTCCTACATTTGTGGTAAAAGGATTTTGGAATTCGCTGATAAACCCATTAGGACCAAACCAGATAAACTCTACATTTTCCGTCGATGAACTTACTTGTAGAATAACAGGCTGATCATTACAGGGTAAGGATGTATCAAAAGCTTCTATATCAGGTCCGGTATAATCCTCTACGACCGTATATGTCTCGATAGCAGTACATCCATTAGGTCCTACGACAGTAACGGAATAAGGACCAGGAAAATTTACGACTGGTTTTAGTTCGTCAGACGTAAAATTATTGGGTCCTGACCAAATGTAAGTAAAATCTGTTTGATCCGTTTCAAAACTTAATTCCACCTTATTTTCAAAACAATTTAAAGTAGAACCTATAATTTCTAAAATAGGACTAATAGTATCAATATTTACTTCAATGTCCTGAACTAAAGAACAACCAAAAGAGTCTACTAACTCTACTGTATATACGCCGTCTAAATTAACTATTGGAAAATTCTCAGCAAAAGTAAAACCATCAGGACCAGACCAATTATAAAATTGTATCGGAGTTAAAGTTTCTACTCCAATAATGGTATTACCTGTCTCACATGTAATCTCTCCATCGATCACATTTATAACTTCAGGAGGAACTACAGAAGAAGTAATACTATAAGTTGCTATCGAAGTACAACCACTTACGTCGGTTACTTCTACTGTATACATTCCTGGCTCTGATACATTTATACTCGCCCCTTCTTCCATGAATCCGTTAGGTCCCGTCCATATATAAGAAACTAGCTCCTCCATGGATGTAACTGTAAAAGTACCTAGTTCATCATTTGCACAACTGATTTCTACTATCTCTGTTTGGAATTGCGGAGGAATGCCATCAAAGTTAATGGTAAAACTCACCTCATTAACGCAGAAGTTAGGAGCAGTTATAGTAACACTATAATCACCAGGTTCACTAATTATGGCAGAAGATACATTTCCTACGACTTGTGGACCTGACCATTCATATGTATTGATATCAGAATTTGAAAGTATTAGTATTTCTGTAGATGGATTTAAACAATCCAATTCTAGTCCTCCCGAGACCTCAATAGAAGGAATATTTATATCCTCCGATACATTTATAGTTGCTTCGGATTGGCAACCATTAGTTGCGGTAACGGTTACTGTATACTCTCCTAAAGTTGTTACTAGCGGAGATGCCTCATCAGAAGACAATCCGGGTCCCGACCAATTATAAGTTTCTACTGGTAGACTAGAAATCAATTCTAAATTTATTCCATTCTGACTACAACCGATAAAAGTGTCTTGGACTATTAGTTGGGGTTCTTCTACATTTAAAAGCACTTCAATAGAATCCGTATAAACACATCCATTTACCCCTGATAATTCGAGGTAATAAGTACCTGCAACCGTTACAGCTGCAGTATCACCAATAAACATAAATGAAGCTCCAGCCCAAGAGGCTGTGCTTACTTCAAAATCAGTAACTTGATATATGAGATCTACGGGAGTCATAAAGCAGTCTAGGTCCTCTGCAAAAAGATTTATCTCTACAGGAATTAATTCACTTACTACGTCTACCTGATACCTAGCTGTACAATCAGTACTACTATCCGTTACGGTCACCACATAGGACCCACCGCTATCTATTGTAGGACCTGAAATTACAGAAGTAAAATCAGCCATACCACTCCACAAGAAACTATATCCAGTGGTATCATTAGTTACTGATATATCTATCTGAGGATTATTACAATCAATCGTATCTGCCTCAAAGATAAACTCAGGCTCCTGATCTCCTAAAACAACTTCGATGCTACCTGATCTCTGACATCCATTATCATTAACAACCAGAACGGTATAAAGCCCTTGGTCATAAACAAACGGATTTGGCAAATTACTCTCAAATCCAAAAGGACCTTCCCATGAATAAGTAGAATTATCATTTATATTTTGATAAGTATTCTGGAGCTGGATACTATCTACACAATCGATTACAAGCGAATCGGTCAAAGATAAAATGGGTAATAATGTATCTACTGTTACGGTAGCAAAAGTATCAATCTTACATCCATTTAAAGCGGTAAGCTCAAAATTATACTGTCCTACATTCTGCACTGCAACTGTAAAATTATTTCCTAAAGATGAATCTTGCCAATTGATCTGCGTATTAGAGGGAGCTTCTACCTCTATCGTAGCAAATGGGTTATTACACAACACTGTATCTACCGTAATCGTAAAATCAGGAAAATCTAAATCTTGAATTACTTCTAATTCATATATCTCCGTACAACCATTGGCTCCAGCCAAACTTAAGATATACATACCGGGATCGGTCACAATAGGAGACATTTCCATAGAAGTAAATGCTCCCCCTAACCCAGACCAGTTAAATATATAGTCTGTGGCGTTATCTATTTCTGTTTGTATTTGGGTTTGTAAGGAATCACAAGTCAATGTACTGTAAGTAAAAGATGGAATATCTAAAATAAAATCAAATCCTATTTCAATAGAATCGACTCCAATGCATCCAAAACTATTGGTTACAGAAACAGAATATAGCCCTGACGAATAAACAAACGGATCTTCTATACCTGATGTAAAACCTAAAGGGCCTTCCCACTGTACATCTTGTACAATACCAGATACCGTTATTTCCAATTGAATACTATCTGTAATACAATCAAACGCCCCTACCTGTTCAAAAATAATTTCTGGTAATTGCTCTTCAGAATTTATGGTGATCGAAGTACTCTCTGTACATGATCCTTCTGAGAGAGTCATAGTGTATGTGCCAGCAGATGCTACGTCTATTATTAACTCTGATGGATTAGAAAGAATTTGCCCGTCTGATGTAGTCCAAAAAACAGAGGTGTTTCCTTCTAAAATAGAACTGGTTCCATCTAAAGTTATAAAGTTATCCGAGCAGGCTATCGACAAATCCGAAGCAACTACCATAGCTGTTATATCCAAAACTTCTAAATCTAAAACTACAATAGAGTCACACTGACCATTAAATAATGTAACCTCATGTATTTGTTCCGTATCGAAAAACTCGCTTCCTACTTGAAAAGATTGACCACGACAAATAGTGTCCTGCAAAAAAAGAGTATCTGGGACATTGTATACCTCAACTGAATAACATCCTAGAGTAGTTTCTCCACATAATAGACCAAGAGAAATTTGGTGTTCTATCGAATCAATCCCAAAAGTACCGTTTATAACAGGCAACTCCATTACAGCATCTGCAAGAACGGAAAGTCCGCATACTTGATAATTTCCAGGTTCATAAGAAGATAAATCTGTAAAATCACTGTAAGCTACCACAACGTCATTACTGCTTATAATATGTATAAAGTCATATACTGTAGGATCAGGAAGGTTGTTTTGAAAATCTGGATTAAAATCAAAATTCAAGTTGGGGTCTCCTTCGCAAAATTTTAATGAGGAAGGGTTTATAACACCACCATTTGGATTACACTCAAAACATCCTAATCCAGTAGTCTCACAAAATATTAATTCAAAACTATTTATAATTCCCTCTCCTAGTAAAGAGATATCATCTATTCTTAATGTCCAAGTACCATTTACTTGCCCTCCATTAAAATCTTCTAAACATCCAAAGAATGGATAATAAGAACCTGTATAGTTAGAAATTAAAGCCCAGTTATTAAAGTTATTCCATACGTCATCAAAATCAGCATCTGGACTGGCAGAATTTAAACATGGAACAAAACTAATATCCCAGTTAATAAGGTCAGTAGATGAAGAATTAGTAGTCGGTGGTCCCATTAGTAATACGACCTGACCATTAGGAGCAATCAATTCCACTAGAAGGTCCCCAACGTATTCGTGATTAAAATCTATGTTTACTCCACATAGAGCTTGACCATTTTGACCTAGAGTATCACTTAGGGCATTTTCCACAACTATCGATAATAAAGTGGTGTCATTATCCACTATAATCACTTGGGACTGGGTAATACAGTCTTGTGATTTTAGGGGAACCGCTAAAATTATCAAGGACAAAATTGTAATGAAAGAACTGATCAAATTCTTCATTGTGGTGTTTTTAGTTCTTTTATGTATAAGTACAAGACACCGTAAATGGAGGTCTTCCCTGCGAGAATACCTTATTTAAACGAAAGGGAGACTTAAAAGTCTCCCTTCTACTCAATATATTTTTAAAAGCATTTAATTAATGTAAAACAGTGACGTTACCTACAAAGACATCATCCGTTTCATCAAAATAACGCACCTTAATTAAATAAGAATAAACACCACTTACTACTCTCTCCTCTTTAAACAATCCTTTCCACCCTGCATCTGGATCATTTGGATCTGTTTCTTCATCTATTTTGAATATGAGTTCTCCCCATCTATCGTAAACATAAAAATCAGTTACTTTTTCCACATTAGGACTTTGTACAAATAAACTTTCGTTTCCTGATTCGCTATTTGTTGAAATTACATTAGCGATATAAACATTATTTATTTGCTGTGTTCTAATAGTAACACAGTCCTCTGTAATACAACCCTCGCTATCTGTAATCATAATACAGTAAACTGTAGATGGATTTTCTGGGGTTACAGATAATGATCCTGTATAAAAAGGATTGGTAGATAATTCTTCACCATCCACTGTCCATGTCACACTAGCCACATCATTTTCCATAAAATTAATAGAGTTAATAATTGTAACACTATCACCTAAAGAAAGGATAGGTAAATTATCATCAATAGTAACTAGAGGATTATTAGGTGGTGTAATTAATGCTGAAGCCGTGGACTCACAGCCATTTGCATCTTGTAATGTAATTGTATATGGACCCGGGTCTAAATTTAAGAAGCTCAAGTCGGATACAAAATTTATCCCATCGATAGAATACAGGTAAGGCTCTGTTCCACCCTGGACATTAGATATTGTAATTGTTCCGGGTGAATCTCCGGGACAAACAGGACTGGTACTATCCAATGATAAGATAGGTAAATTAGGATCACTAGTTACTGAAGCCATATCTGAATCCTCACAACCATTATCATCTATTATTTCTAGCACGTAAGTTCCTGGTTCCGTTACTGTAATAATAGGACTATTAGGATTTGCAATAGTTACTCCGTTAGAAATTTCTGCCCATTGATATACTAATGGCTGAGCTCCTGCTGAGGATGTACCGTCAAGTATAGCCTCTGGAGTATCACAATCTATTAGACCATCTGGACCAGCATCTGCTAAAGGTGCAGGATCTATTACAATGGTGATCGTAGCACCTACATCATCACATGGAGGGTTATCAAACCATCCGTATGTAAATAAATACGTTCCAGGGTCTTGTCCATTAGGATCAAAAGTAGCTCCATTAGAATCAAATGGTGATCCGTTGTAATCATTACTAGGATCATCTACCCATACTCCTCCTACATCAGGATTAGAATTAGGGTCTATTAAATCTGGTAATTGTATGATATCGATTTCGTCAGCACAAATATGGAAAATATCTGGATTTGGTTCTCCTGGATTATTAGGAGATACGACATCTAATATTAATGAAAACTCAGTATCACATTCAGGATCTGCTGGTGGCGGATCTAAAACAAAAAGGAATGTATATGCTGTAGGATCAAATTCCGATATATCCAAAATGTTATTTATAGTATTACCATTTGCATCAACCCAAAATCCTGTTTCAATCGTAGTTATATAGTCATCAAGGTTAAGCATATCGTTATCATTACAGACTACGTTAGGATTTGTAATCGCAACGGTCGGGCATAAACAATCAGATACCGTAATCACTACCTCGTAAGATTGTTCCTGACATGGTGCTACTGCACTGTTAGTCGTATAAGTAAATAAATACGTTGTATTAGTAGGATCTACTCCTACAAAACTAACATTAGAGTAATCACTTAAGTCGACTCCTGTCCCATTGTTATCTGTCCAGACTCCATCCATATCTCCAGCTGTTACTAAAGATGTAAAATCTAAGAAAGTGTCTCCATCTCCCATCGGATCAGAACAAACAACAGCAGTCGGCGTAACCGTAGCAGATGGTGCATCACCAACTTCTATAAACTCACAGGAGTTTTCAGGACAGCCACCACCTGCCGGATTATCTACTGTAAAACAAACTTCATAAACGCCCGCTGTAACACCAGTGGCATCAAAGAAAGTTCCACCCGTAAGCGTTATAGTCTGAGGTCCATCTACAACAGACCATGTTCCTGAGGGCACATCATTTTCTAAAGTCAGTAAACTTAATCCTCCATTATCATTGCATAAAGGAGCAGGAGCGTCCGTGACTACAGGTGGACAATTACAATCCACCACAGAAATGATAAGTTCGTCACAAACATTATCACAAGGAGCTACTGCACCAGTGGTACAATAAGTATAAGTAAACGTACTGTTTACGGGAATTCCTGCAAAGTTTATTTCGGTATCACTAACTACATTATTCATAGGATCAGTCCATTCTCCTACATCTCCAGATACAAAATTGCTAAGATCCACAAATGTAGACATCCCTGAAGTACCATCATTACAAACAGTGGTGGTAGCAGGATCTACTACTGCACTTACAGCTTGTTGTACATCTATCATAACAGGGAAGTCTGAATCACAATTTCCTCCACCTTGCAGAGAAGGATCTAATGTAAATATCACGGTGCCACTCCCTAATGCAGGATCATATTCTTCATTAGGAACAGGTGTGCCGTCTGTAAAGAACCAATCTCCATCTCCAATAGCAGCAAGTTCTAAAGAGGTCAGATCAAACGGACTATCATTAGAACAAATAGGATTTGGTAAATCTGTTTGTACCTGAGGACAATCACAAGAAATAACATTTACTACGACAGGCACTTCTATATCCACACATGGTAGCATAGCTGTATTAGTCATAAATGTAAAGTTCTCAGTAGTTATCGGCCCTGCAAAATCTATCACGGTATTCGTTAAAACAAGACCAGACTCATCTAAGAAAACACCCGTCGATCCTGATACTAAAGATGAGAGATCTAAAGTAGTAGGTCCATTTCCTGTATCAATATTACACACCTCTCCTATCTCTACGTTTACTGTAGGGGTTGAAAATTCCATTACTTCAAAAGTTCCAGACCCGGTACAGCCAGAGGCATCTTGTACCTCAACACTATAAATTCCCGGAGCGGATACATCTTGCGTCTGTGATGTACCCAGAGGTGTACCTGATGGATCAAACCATTGCCACATAGTAAAAATACCAGCATCTAAAGTTGTGGTACTACCATCACATATATTTGCTCCAGCAATCACTGGAGATAAATTTGCATCTTCGATTACGTCGACACTTTCTGTAGAGGTACAGTTATTATCATCAGTCACTATAACGGTATACGTACCCGGAGTAGTAACCACTATTTGGTCAATAGAAGAAGTTGCACCACCAGGTCCAGACCATGAGTACATAGTACCACCTGTTGCAGTGAGTGTAGTAGATGAATTAGTACAATAAGATAAAGATCCATTGATCTGAGCTACGGGAAGAGGATTTACTACGACTTCATAAACTGCTGTTGATGCACATCCACTAGCGTCAGTCGCTGTAACTGCATAAGTAGTATTAGAAGTTATCGTATCGGTAGATATACTCGAACCTGTGGACGCATTAGCGTCACTCCAAGTAAACGTAGTATAGTCCCCTGCATTATCCACTTGTATCGTTGCTAAATCCTCTAAACATACAGGCGAATTTCCTGAGATTACGATAGGAGTTCCCATCGGAGGATCGATAACTATCGTTTCTGTTCCAGAACAGTCATTTACGTCTAATAATTCTATCGTATAAGTTCCGCCATCAGCTACTGTAGCCGTTTCGTTGCCTGTAAAGCCAGTCGGCCCCCATACAATATTAGGAGGCATTTCATCATCGTAAATAGTTATTGAGACGAGATCGTTAGATACGATCTGAATATCATAAGAACCATCATCTTCATCACATGCCTGATCTAACCATGTCACGTTAGCCTCAGGGCCTTCCGATATGGATAATTCAAACTCATTAGTACCGACACAACCATTCTCATCTGTTATCTCTAGCATAATTAGATAAGTTCCTGGATCTGAGTCACAAATATTTACTTCTAATTCTTCCTCATCTAAGTCATCTGTTTCCAGTCCTGTAAAATCTACAGTCCAGAAATAGTCATCCGCATCCACACCAGATTCTAAAGGTGTAGGCATAAAGTAAACAAAACAATCATTACCGGAAAGATCACCTTGACAGAATTCTGTCGGTCCGTCTTCAAAATCAAAAACTACTTCCGGATGTATTGTTACTTCGACATCCATCGTACCCGTACATCCTAAATCATCAGTAACGGTTACATTATATGTATATAAACCATCTGCAATCGGTTGTGATAATATCCATTGTTGCGTAGACTCTCCATTACTCCATTCAAAATCTACATAGTTTCCTGTTCCTCCATTTGGATTTACAGTAACAGTAACATTATTTTCATTTTCACATTCTTCTAGTTCTTCTAGGTCATATTCTATCTCTGGGTACACGGTCACTTCTATAGTAGTAGATACCCCTGGACAAATATTATCTGGATCATTAGACATCATAGTGTACTCAACTACTTGAGGAGATGTGGTCGGATTTACTAGAACATCATCTATGGTTCCGAATCCTGGAAAAGTAAAATTATTACCACCCGTAACTCCAGTTCCTAAATCATCAAA
>CALLXF010000027.1 GCA_938015805.1 uncultured Saprospiraceae bacterium
TTTTAAAGATTTAGGAGCGTTAAGAAATTAAAACAGTCTTGAATTTTTGTTTCTTTTGCCTCAAGGCAAAAGAAAAAGAGGCATTTGAATATGAACTTAAATGACAATCAGAATGGAATAGATATTTTTTACCCACTCAAATCGATATAGTGCCATAAATTTCTTCTTGTCGAATAATGAATATTTTGAATAAAGTAAAAATACTTCCATAATAAAGCCTGACAAGTCTTATTCTAGGTATAAAAAAAAGAGAGCTGAAATAATATCAACCCTCTTTTTATAATTTCAATCCATTTTTTTAATCGATTTTTATTACTCTTTCGCCAAGAGAAATACGTTCTCCCTCTATCATGATGAGGTAGACTGCTTGCGGGTAACCTGATAAATCAAAACCAATCGAGTTTACGCCAGAACGAGCTTCTTGAGTCTGTGTTGCAATTAATTTTCCTCTAACATCGAATGTGTTAAATTTAACTATTTGCTCGCCATAGCTATCATAGACTAGAGTAAAATTTCCGGAAGTCGGATTAGGGCTAGTAAATACATCTTTTATTGCTTTGGTATCTGGTCGTTCCATTAGATCTATTTCTATAGAGATCTCTTGGATACAGCCATTTGCATCTTGGACAACCATGAGGTATGATCCAGCAGCTAAGTTTGAATAACTCGATGAGCTTAAGAAAGGTCCATTGTCGATAGAGTAGGAGTAAGGCATCGTTCCACCTGTAACTGATATTTCTACAGATCCATTACCTTCTCCAGTATCTGGAGTGCTTTCAGCTATAGAAAGATTTAATTGTGTTCCTTCCGAGATCGTAAAATCATGACTTGCTGCACAGTCATTGCCATCTATAACATCGATTGTAAAACTGCCAGCGCTTAGAGCTTGGAAATTTCCAGATGAGTTAGTGCTTCCATTTAGAGCATAAGTAAAATTACCAGTTCCACCTGTCGCCATAATATCTATAGCTCCTACATCTAAACCAGCACATGGAACATTTTCTTGTGACTCTACGATAATATCAATTGCATCTGGCCCTGTGATCGTTACTGGAATCGTCTCAAAACATCCATCATCAGTCATTAATACAAAATCATAGTCGCCAGCTTCCAGCGTATTAAGTTCGGTAGCTGTTAATTCCATACCATTTAAGAATACTCCTACGGCAAGATCACTGTCAAAGCTCACGCTACCGTCTTCCCCACCAAAACAGCTAACATCTGACTGTGCCGAGATAGATCCATTTATCGGATCT
This sequence comes from uncultured Saprospiraceae bacterium, assembly GCA_938015805.1. Lineage (GTDB taxonomy): Bacteria > Bacteroidota > Bacteroidia > Chitinophagales > Saprospiraceae > JAHDHU01. The sequence continues at coordinate 1,257 of CALLXF010000027.1, forward strand.
GGCCCATCGATAGTAAAATCAAAAGTCTGCATACAACCATTGGTATCTGTTATAATAGCATTGTAGCTTCCAGCAGTTAAGGTGTTAAAAAGACCTGTTGAATTAGTATCAGAATCTACGGTATACATAAAAGATCCTGAGCCACCCTCAGCCTGAAGTTGTGCGATTCCATTATTTCCACCATCACAAGTGGCATCTTGGTTGTCTATAAGACTTACAGTAATTTCCTCAGGATCATTTATTGTTATGCCTATAGTAACGAGGCAGTCTGCTTCGTCAGATATTTCTATGATGTAATTTCCTTCTCCCAGGTTGTCAAAAAATCCTGTGGTATTTGTATTTGTATCGATTGTATAACTTAGTGTTCCTGTACCTCCAGAGGCAACCACTTGTACGGAGCCATTATCTTCACCGATACAGAGCGGGTCTGTAAGACTACCTAGTGTAGCGTCTATATCTGAGCCAGACGATACTCCGGCATTGGCTATAATTGAGCAATTGTTATCATCTGTAATACTTACATCAAAAGTGCCAGCACCTAAATTTGTAAAGAGCCCTGTAGTATTAGTAACTGATCCGGAAGAGTAAGAGTAGTTTCCAGATCCTCCCTGAGCGATAATAGTAAATCCTCCAATTAAATCTCCATCACAATTAGAGTCGATTTGATTAGTGACATCATAAGTAATTTCTGAGGGTTCTGTAAGAGTAATGATTAAGGAATTTGTACAATCATTTTGATCTGTAACTATTATCTCCACATCACCTGCAGGCAGATTATCAAAATCTCCTTCTGTACCTGTAGTTGATCCTACGCTGTAGGATAATATCCCAAAACCACCAGATGCATCAACGCTAAAAGAACCATCATTTGATCCAAAACAACTCAGATCATTTTGAGAATCTAAGGTGATGATGATAGGATCCGGTTCTGAGATAGTTGTTTGTTGCACTACTTGGCAACCGGCTTCGTCTTGGATGATTATCGAGTAGTCATTCGGCGAAAGCCCAGTAAATAAATTATTAGTAGAAAAACTAGAACCATCTATAGAATAAGTATAATCACCTACACCACCAGAAGCATTTACCTGAATGATACCATCATCAGCTGCATTACAAGTACTATTTACAACCATGCCAGATTGCACTTCTAAATCAGAGTTTCCTAAGATTTCTATATCTATCTCTTCGGGACAATCTCCATCATCTTCTATAAGAAGAGTGTAGGTTTCTGTTGTCAAGTTGTCAAAAAATCCAGTAGTGTTAGTAATTCCATTTAAAGTAAACATGACTGTTCCTTGACCCGAGGCAGCCGCTTGAATCGAGCCAGAAAAATCACCTAAACATTGTGCATCTATTTGATTAGTTATAGAAGCAGTGATAGTCGAGCTTTCTGGGATTTCGATATCCATAGTCACGATACAATCATTATTATCTTTTGCGTACAGTGTAATCGGCCCAGAATTTAGATTACTAAAACTTCCTGATGTAGTATACGATATACCATCGATAGAGTGCTCAAATGAGGAGCTAGAACCCATACCCATAAATGTAATCGAACCATCACCATTGCTTCCGCATGTCACTCCATCAATACTGATTATATCGATTGTGGCTTCCAGTGGCTGAGTAATTTCTATAGTATCTAAAGCCTCACAGTCGTTAGAATCGATAACTGTAGCATAGTATGTTCCTGCTGCTAGATTATTAAAAATACCCATAGAATCTGTACCGATTCCGTCTAGTAAAAAATTATACTCTAGAGCTCCACCTACGACATTTAAATCTATACTTCCTGTGTTCTCTTCAAAACAAAGTACATTATTAATTATATTATTATCGAAGTACATAGAGTCTGGCTCTGGTAAAAACACTGTGTCTAACTGTATGCAATTCATCACATCTGTAACTATGATCGCAATATTTCCACCGGGTAAACTATCAAAAATACCTGTTCCATTTGCCTCTCCTGTACTGACTAACGTATAAAAATAATCGGGCATCCCACCGGAGGCATTTACGTCGACCATGTTTAGCGTGTCTCCATAGCATAGAGGCGGCATAATAGAATCTATACCCATTACAATCATTGGTGGTTCGAGGATCGTAATTTCTGTTTCTGCTTGACAGCCATCTTGGTCTTCTACTAATATTTCATGGATACCGCCAGTTAGATTATCATAAAAAGACTGTAGCATCAGTGGAGATCCGTCCACACTTGTTAGATACTCACCTCCAAAAGAATTTCCTCCAGTAATATTTAACTCAAAAGATGCATCACTACCTCCAAAACAAGTAGTCATAGTTTGTAATAAAGTAGAAATCATCATTGCATCAGGTTCAAAAATTTCTACTTCTATTTCAGTTTCTTGTCCTACATCATCTGTTACGATAATAGTATATTCGCCGGCAGGCAAATCCTCAAAAACACCTGTATCATTATCTTCTCCTGTTTCTAGTATTTCATACTCATAATCAGGAACACCTCCTGATCCTTCTACCTCGATTACTCCAGTCTCTTCTCCATTACAATCTACATCGACTGTGGCAAGTAGATCTAAGAATAACGGAGGAGTTACAGTTCCACATCCGTTAGGATACTCTGGGGAATAAGACTGATCAGGGCTACACTTTCCAGAGAGAAATCCACCGATGTTATTATACATATGCTGAGCTTGGTCCTCAGTAAACATCCACATGCAATCATCATTAGTGTAATCCATGAAATTAAACCAGAAGTCAGGTTCTCCACATGAGTTAGATGAGTTAGAGCTACAATTATTTAGATTTACGCTAGGGCAACCAAAATTTGGTGAATTTTGAGAAGGTGTGTCATCGATGCCATCTCCATTTCCACATCCTGAAAAAGTATGTTCAAGTCCAAAGTAATGACCGGCCTCATGTGTGGCAGTACGACCTAAGTTATAAGTTCCATCTGTGTCGATTCCTGTACCAGAGGTACATCCACTTCCACTTCCACCAAATGCCGCGGCTAGAACCACAAAACCATTACCGTTAGGATTATTTGCCCCGTAAAGAGGAGCAACTCCTAAGAAGCTTATTCCATCATCTACAAAAATATTCATATATCCTTCCCAGCATGGTGCATCAGCTCCTCCTGTCCATGAATACTGACCTACTGTTATAGCTAATCCATCTACAAGATTTCCTACAGGTTCGCAAGATGGGTGATTTGATTCTCCTAAACAGAACTGTATACAAGACCCTTGATTTATAGCCTCTGGTGGATAGTCTGTAGGACATGCTTCTGATATCTCACAGTAATTTTCTATGTCAGAGTTGTATCCGCCGAAATCTTCGTTCATTACTTCTATCTGCTCGTAACATTTATCGACAAGACAAGAAATATTAGAGGTATTTACATTGCCTGTAAAGTGTACAGCAACGGGTATCACAGTAGGACTTCCGCAGTTGACAACTCTAGAGTAGTCTATTTTACTACGGATCTCTTTTTGCATTTTTGTAAATTTCTTTGCAAATTCAGGATCGAGCATTTGTTTGGCATGATGCTCATCAGTACTACATCGGTGACGACGTTCTGTGGTTTGCGAAAAAATGGTAAAATAGGATAGGGTAAATAATAAAAATAGTGAGGTACGTATCATCGATTCTATACTGATAAAAAAAACGGCTAAACAACTTGAAAATAGGCAATCTTTGAGTAATGCAATATCAAATGTTAAAAAAATATTCTTTTATTACTGCAACCAGTCAAAATTTGCTCCATATACCGCAGTAAAAGCTAGTCCGACTGTTAAAGGTGTTATGATAAGAATCCATAAGTGATAGAAATAGCTTCGGGGTACTTTGGATTTTTCTATAAATTCTGAAATATAAGATATGGTCAATACAGCAAGAGCTATGGGAGGGATGATGATACATAGTAACGTTCCGATATACTCATTTAAGAGCCATATTACACAGTAAAAAATAACCTGTAATAAAAAGGATTCTAACAAGGATAATTTAAACATCCATTACTAAATTGTGTTTTAAATATGTAAATATATTGTGAATTATGGCAGTAATGGAAAAAGCATATTTAGGAGGTGGGTGTTTCTGGTGTACAGAGGCCTCTTTTCAAAATTTAAAAGGAGTTTCTTCTGTGGTTTCCGGATACATGGGAGGATCCATAAAGAATCCATGCTATCGAGAAATATGTACCGGTAATACGGGACATGCTGAAGTCGTAGAAATTGATTTTGATCCTGAGGTTATTAGTTTTGAAACGCTACTGGAAATTTTCTGGACTGTGCATGATCCGACTACTCTAAATCAGCAAGGAGCTGACAAGGGAACACAGTATCGCTCCGTTGTTTTTTACACTAGTGAAATGCAAAAAGAAAAAACAATGGAGTCCATAAAAGATGTAGCGTCTACTTTATGGGAGAATCCTATCGTCACAGAAGTTTCGCCTGCCGAGGTTTTTTATAAAGCAGAAGAAAACCATCAAAATTATTTTAATAATAACGGCTTTAAGGGATATTGTAGAATCGTGATAGAACCTAAGGTTTCCAAAGTGAGGCAAAAATTCAAGCATCTATTAAAACAAGATTAATCTAAAAAATGAACGAGAACTATAATAAACTATCCGCCGAAGAAGAAAGAGTAATTATTAATAAAGGAACAGAGCGACCTTTTACCGGAGAGTACGATGATCATTATGAAAAAGGCACTTATGTCTGTCGACAATGTGAAACACCACTATATCGATCAGCGGATAAATTTGATGCCAGATGTGGGTGGCCTGCATTTGATGACGAGATAGAAGGAGCGGTAAAAAGAGTTCCTGATGCGGATGGTAGGAGAGTAGAAATTATATGCAATCATTGTGAGGGACATCTAGGTCATGTTTTCCAGGGAGAACGAATAACGGAGAAAAATACCCGTCATTGTGTTAATTCGATTTCTTTAAAATTTGTAGCAGGATAGAGACCTGCTTTCTAGACCTGCTTTATTTTCCATTCTTTTACACGACTGTTATAGAAAGATGTTTGGAGTAAGCGGGAGGTTATCTATTATAGATAAATGCCATAGAGAACAAAGATTTCTTGATGCATTATAATTAGTAGACAAGACCAAGAATGTTAGAATAGTAAAGTCTCCTTTTTATCGAATTAGTCACAGAAATAATTTTCTTTTCTGGTTCTAAAATTCATTGGCGAAAGCCAAATAAAAAATACTCCCGGAGTATATCTTTTAGTACCGTACTATTTTATAACCGTTACATTTCCTTTTTTACTTTTTGGTTTACAGCCGTTAATAGCAACCTCTATATAATAAGCATATACATCGGGAGGTACGATCTTACCCTTATAACTACCGTCCCAGCCGAGATTAGAATTTTCGTTATTGTATAATAATTCCCCCCATCTATTATACACTTTAAATTCGATTACATTTATTTCTCCATCAAAATCTTCATCTATATGGATGTTGAATGTAGGATTAATATTATCTCCATTCGGGGAGAAAACATTAGGATAAGAGACTACTGATGTTTCAGAATTTGGAATCTCTACGGTTTGTTGACGTTCGATTTCGCATCCGTTTTGGTCGGTGACTAATAAAATCACATCAATGGATGAGTCATTAGAATTGAGAACTACAGACGGGTTATTAGTATTGTTTATGATCTCACCGTTTATATTCCATTGGATGCTTTGAGCATTTAGGAAGTCGCTAGAAAAGGAAATTTCTCCAGGGCATACATCTGCTGTAAAATCAAAGTCAGCCGTAATTGACGATACTGTAATGGGTATGTTTTGTATCAGTTCGCAGCCATTATCATCAGACCTAAGAATCAGGGTTGGTGTAAAAACAGTGACACTGGTTTGTTGATCATAGGTATGAGTTACCGGAGACTGATTATCTATTTGTATACCATCCCCAAAATCCCAGGTATAAGAAGAGACATCAGAAGTATTTTCTAAAGTCAACGTAATTTCCTCTCCAGGGCAAATGATATCCTTGTCCACCGTAAAATTTCCCTCTGGACCTACTAGTGTATAGCTTTTAGAAATCGTATCTCTACAACCATTAAATGACCTTACGATTAGTTGTACTTCATAGGTGCCTTTGTCAAATGGAATCACCGGGTTCTCAATATCGGATTCCGCTCCGTTTCCAAAATCCCACTGGTAGATGGCACCATCCTGTACGATCGATGTATTTGTAAAAGAAATCTGTTCTGGAAAACAAATAAACTCGGTAGAATCTTGATCGCTGGTAAAATTTGCAATAGCTCCGGGATTTACTGTGATTAAGGTATCTATAAAACCTTGGCAGCCGGAGGCATCCTCAGTAAATAATAGGGTAATAGGATACTCCCCTGGATCTGTAAATGTAATTACTGGATCATTTTCTGTGCTCGTTCCGTATACCCCAAAATCCCATTCGTAATTTAAAAAGGAGCCGTTTACTGTATAGTCTAAAGCACTAAAGGTTACTGTTTCGTTTTGGCAGAGAGTCGAGCCACCACTGATAAAAAGGGAAGAAATGATATCATAAGTTTTGATTAAAAACGAGGTGTCGTCGACACATCCTAGAGCATCAGTTATCTGTAGATCTACGGTAATACTATCACCTTCAAAAGCAGTGTCATAATCAAAAATATTAAATTCGTGTAATGGGTTTTGATCATTAGAGGTACTTCCGCCAAAATCCCAACTCCAATTTACAATGGTCGTGTCTCCAACAGATAAATCATTTAACTGTATCTCAGACGGAAGACAGATTAAAGTGTCAGTTGTAAATACTGCTTCGAGATCATAAGCTGTGGTATTAGCGGAAACGGTATCTGTACAACCGTTTATATCTTCCACTATGAGTGTGACGGTCTGGAATCCTGGTAAAAGGGTGTGTTTTAAAATAGTATCATTTACTTCTCTAGGTCGTTGGTTTTCAAATTGCCATAAATATCCTGCCCAGCAATTATTATGGACATCTTGCGACTCTCCAGCATTTAAAAATATCGGGTTACTTGCGCAGGTTTTATCTGGAATAGTCATTTCTGCAATGATCTCGGTGATATGAATAATTGCACTATCTCGATGAGAGCAGTTTTTACCATTTTGCTCTGTATCTAGATAAATCGTATAGGTGCCTCTTTCTTCAAAAGTATATGCAAAAGAGGGATCGTTAGATATTAACTGATCTTCTAGATACCATGCATAGGAATCAGCATTGATACTTTTTGCACTACCTAGATTTACTACATAAGGATCAGCACAGTCAATAAAATAATCTATCTCTGATCGAGATCCCTCTATGGTAATTTCACAACCTGTTGTTAATGAATCAATAAAAACGGTATAATATTCCAAGGTTGCATCGAGTGGATAAATGCCTGGGTATTGGAAGGTATGATTAGCCATAGTCTCTCTCCAACAATGATCAAATCTTCCATCATCGGTCTCTATGTGTACATTAGTATTTATCTGGTCGGTATTTACGCCGAGTAATAGACTATCTCCCACACAAAGCGTTAGTTGTGGGCAAATAAATGGGGTTGGGATACCTTCCACTTCAGCTTTATCAATGACAATAATCTGCACCTCTCTAGAGACATCTATGCATCCATTTTCGTCTGTTATAGTTAAGATAGCCTCGTGAATTCCTGGAGTCGTATATACATGTGATATTAATATATCATCAGTTCCATAGACTGCAGTTTGGCCATCACCAAAATCCCAAGATCTTGTCTGTATCTCAAACTCCGAGTAACTTAAGTCTGAGAAGTTGACCTCAAAGGGTACACATCCTTTAATTACGTCAGGAATAAAAAAAGCTTCCGGCTTTTGTATTAAATACTTCCGATAAGCGGTATCCGTACATCCCTGTGCAGAGGTTACTATGAGTCTAGTAGTAACCGAATCTTGTATGTTTATATAGTATTCATCTCGCTCAGGATGCTCGTAAAGGACTGAGCCCGTCGGAGTAAATTGAACCACATCGACACCATCTCCTGAGATATCATTATTAAATGTGTATACAAAAAGGTTAGGATCTTCTGCTGTATATTCTATTAAAACAGGGTCTTGACAAGAGCTTTCAGGACCTACTGTGTAGTTAGCATTAGGGGCATAAACAAATACATTTAATGATTGTACAGTCTCGCATCCGTCAGGTGCTGTAGCGTTTAGTATAAATGTTTGTAATCCTGATTCCTTAAATCTAACAAAAGGACGAATTTCCTCACTTGTAAATCCCATTCCTAAGGTATCAATGGAAGTGCCTGAGAAGTCCCAGAGAAAGCCTTGTGCAATAGTCGTCTGGTTTAGTTGAACGATTTCTCCTACACAGATTGTATCGGGGTAATTTGTTTCTATAACTGGAGCACCCAAGCTGATTGTTCGACTAAAAGAAGTTACACATCCGCTTACAGTAGTACTCGTTAGTGTAGCAGTAATTAATCCCGATGTATTATAAGTGATGGTATGCGGTCCTTCTTGGTCACTGGTTTGACCATCGCCAAAATCCCAAAAGTAGGTAGTTCCTGAAGCCCCGTTAGTCGCATTATTAAAAATAAATTCTGCGGGTAAATCACAGGATGCGTATTTGTTGATTAAAAAATTTGTTTTTTCTCCTTCTACACTTATATAGTCTGGAAAAATAACTGGCTCATCACATTTTATTGATGGGTCGGTAATAACTTTTAAAGATATAGTAAATACACCACTGTCATTGTAGGTGTAACTCGTGTTTTGACCTGAGGCACTATTTCCATCCCCAAAGGTCCAAACGATATCTTCTACATCGATGTTAGGATCAATTTGTATAGTACTAGTAAAATTTATATCTAATGGAGCACATCCACTTCTTACATCAGCGTCTATCTCAAATTCTATAGGAGGATATACAGTAATAATAATATCATCTCCAACCTGTGTTCCATTTTCCTCGTCTAATAACTGAGCAATATAATTTCCCGGTTGAACATAAGAATGAACAGGATTTTGTAGGGTAGAAACACTGGATGCACCATCTCCAAATTTCCAATAATAACTGGGAGCTGATGGAGCAGTAAACTCTACTTTTAACTCAGCACATCCTGCAGTTGTACTTGCGGTTTGGCTATATGATGTAGAACTTAGGAACAGTAGGTAGAAAATTATTTTTAATGATATGGACATTTTTTTCATAGTGGTTGTTTTTAAAAATGTCTAATATTAGATTTAAGAATGGTTTCTGCCATCAAGCGATATTGGCCTTTTGTAAATCCACACTTACATGGATAGGCGGACATTATGTTTCCCATATCTGGCTGGTAGTACTCTCCGTTAGGGTCTTTTATTTCATATATAAATTCGCAATCTTGACTAGAAAAACGAGTAACTAATAATCCTTGAGCAATGAGTTCCTGCTCTTCTGCGGTTGCATTAGATATTCCCTGACCAAAAGGATCTGCAGGTGTATCGCAGATTAGATCCCCCGTTGTGGTACAGTTAGAGCCATCCACTAGTTCGATTGTTTCTGGATCGTGGGTATTTAAAAGTCCGAAGGTATGTCCCAGGTGATGTGCTACTTGTTCGGCAATATCATCTCGACAATCGGTTTCTGTATAAATAATAGCGTCATTAGTAGTAAGTATCCCTTCAAAATTACTAAGACCACAGTCCTCCGAGATAATATAATCTAGAAAGAATATATTTATTCTTCGCCGTAAGGCAAACCTCGTTTTTAATTCTAATAATTGATCTTCTTTCGTTATCGGTTCACTTACCACTCGACCTAGAGAATAATCATTTTCCATTATATTAAATTCGCACAAAGTAAAAGACACACATATCGGGCTAAAAAAATCGTTTAGTTTTACGATCATCGAGTCTAGCTCATCAGTGGAATATATCGGTGTTCTACCAGAGGAATCTACGGCTACATGAGCGAGTAGGTTGTAATTTTTATTGACACAAGGTAAGTTTTGATTTGTATGATGTAATGGTTGTGCACTTAAAAATAGGCAGGATATTAGGAAACAGATACCGAAAGTAAATTTTAGTAAAATTTGATTTTTTTGCATAGCGGTTATATTGTATTCTACAATGTAGGACAGAGGATAACTGGAATTAATTTTGGTTTTTTATTCGTGATGATATTTTTTCTGATGCCTAGTTCTATACCTCCATAATTATTATTGAAAGTAGCAGCACTAGAGATTGTGAGATCATAGGCTATGCCGATATCCCATCCTTTATATATCATTCCTGCGAGGAATTTTATGGCATCTCCATTACGGTAGCCGATTCCTCCTTTGAGGGTTGTCGATGATTTTTTATTGGGTCTGTATTCCAAATTTACTTGCCCAAAAAGATTTTGGAATTGGAACATTCGAGAGTAGATAAGGACTGGTTTTATTGCTAGTTGTTTATTGCTTTGGATATGATATTCTACATAAGTATTTAATCTTCTGGCCACTGGGTTTTGGGTATTTGATCCGTTAAAAGAAAATTCCGATTGCATAAGATGGTACATGGAAATACCCATATCTATATATGCCGTTTTAGAAGTCCATTTTTTTAGGCTTACGCCAATATTTAAATCACCAGTTGTAGGATTAAAATCTTCTATTAATTGTCGATCTGGATCATTAGTATTTCCTTTGAGGGTTTCTCCAGAACTATAATTATCACCTATGTTTCTCTGCGTAATACCGTATTGTGCACCGAGAGTAATCACGGTTTTATATTTAGGATCGATGGCATAATGATAAGCAAGACTGAGGTGAGCTCCAGTTTGCTGATAATTAAGATCTCCTCCTCTATCTGCAAAAACATTAATACCTGCACCGATCCAGTGATGAGGTTTTAGACCGATGGCTATGGGTGTATCCGCAAAAGCCATAACCGTTTGGTAGGGCTTCTCTATAAAACTGCTAAATTGATCGCGAACATTTGCTCCTAATCGGTATGACCCGGCAAAAGATCCTGTCTTTGCAGGGGATATATAAAGTGGAGCATAATAATAGTTAGTAAAATGTATATCTTGACTGGAAAGGTGCCAACTAAAAAGTAGGCCTATGGCTATAAATAGAGTGTGACGGTAATTCATATAGTGGTTTAGAAGTTTAGTCTTATTCTTTTTACATCAAGTACTATTTATCGTTTATTGGATTTACAAATATTATTATTTCCATTAAGATGGTTAATTATTATGATTTATCATAATGCAAACTTTAATTTGATCTCATTCACGACATATACTTATTTACTCCCTATTTTTAGAGAATGACAAATCCCCAGAGTAATAATGTAACTTCAAAAAAATGGTTTGCTAATATTCCGCATCCCGTAACGATGTTATTTGGTATTATCATTATAGCTAGCTTAATGAGTTATTTTTTACCAGCCGGAATGTTTGATAGGGAAATGATCGATGGTCGTCAGCGAGTTATTCCCGGATCTTTTACTTATATAGAGCAAACGCCAGTCTCATTTTTAGGAATGTTTGTGGCATTGTCTAAAGGTTTTAAAACAGCCTCTGATATTATATTTGTGGTTTTAGCTAGTGGAATTATGTTTGGGATATTAGAGAAGTCTCGAATGGTAGAAAATGCTGTAGGAACGCTAGTAAAAAATATCGGGGTAGACCGTAAATATCTGATTGTTGTCATCATGACTTTTGTTTTTGGATTACTAGGTGTGACGGTCGGGTATGAAAATAATATCGCTATGATCCCGATCGGTGCACTACTCGCTTTAGCTATTGGAGGAGACTTGATTTTAGCGGCTGGGATTTCTGTAGGTGCGATCACTGTAGGTTTTGGACTATCACCTATAAATCCTTATACCGTAGGAACGGGGCATCAGATTGCACAATTAGATATGTTTTCTGGAGCTGGACTTAGGTCTATTATTTGTTTTACAGGACTATCCACGCTGGCATTTTATAATGTGCAATATTTTAAAAAGATATTAAAAGATCCTAGTCGTAGTTTAGGAGCTGACCTTGATACTACCGGATTTTCTTTATCTAAGCCTATAGCCAGTTATCAGATGTCCTTAAATAACTGGATTGTTGCACTTGTGTTTGTAACAGGTATGATTGTAATGTTGTATGGTATATTTAATGTAGGATGGTACTTGCAAGAAATCTCCGCACTATTTATGATGATCGCGATAGGGGCAGGAGTGGCAGCCAGATTATCGCCTACTACTATCAGTGAGACGGCACTTAGGTCCGTAGGTGTAGTTGCACCTGGTGCCTTTATGGTTGGGTTTGCAACAACGATAAAAGTAATACTCGAGGCTGGAAATATAAGTGATACTATTGCCTATAATTTGTCCGAGATGTTAACCGTGATTCCACTTTATGGTTCTGCCATCGTCATGTCATTATCTCAGTGTGTGATGAATATATTAATCCCATCAGGAAGTGGGCAAGCCCTGGCTACATTACCAGTGATGATTCCGGTAGGAGATCTGGTCGGACTGACGAGGCAGACGACTATCTTGGCTTTTCAGATAGGAGACGGGGTTACTAATTTGATAAATCCTACCTTAGGAGGGTTGATTGCGATGTTGAGCATGTGTCGAGTTCCTTTTGATAGATGGCTGAGGTTTATTACCCCTTTGATGATAGGATTAGTACTGATTAGTTGGGTTTATTTATTAATAGCAATAGGTATAGGATGGACATAATTACTAGGAGTGTAAAAAGTAAAGCGGTAGAAATATTATCTACTTTAGTTTCTTTTCCTGTTTTAGGAGGAGAGAGTAATTCGGCTATAGCCGAATGGATAGAAAGCTATCTGACGGAGCATGGTATTGTATTTAAAAATGTACATGATCCAAAAGAAAATAAAAGATCGATACATTGTCGCATAGGTCCTGCCGTGGATGGTGGAGTAGTGCTGTCAGGTCATATGGATGTTGTGCCAGTAGAAGGTCAGCCGTGGAACACAGACCCATTTGTCCTAACAGATGGTGGAGATGATAAATGGTATGCAAGAGGGTCATGTGATATGAAAGGATTTATTGCATGTTGTCTAGCGGTTTTACCTGATATGATCCGAGCAGATTTAAAAAAGCCAATTTATTTTGCCTTTTCTTATGACGAGGAAATCGGGTGCTTAGCGGGAGATGCTCTGGCTAAAGATATAATTGAGTACTATAGCGAGCGACCGCAGTTTGCGATCATCGGAGAGCCATCCATGTTACAACCTGTAGTAGGGCAGAAAGGAATCGTGATCTATAAGACTACAGTAAATGGATCTGCTGGCCATAGTAGTCGCATACGTAATGAGGTGAGTGCGATACATGAGGCATCGAGACTGATACTCTGGTTAGAAGAAAAGATGAATACCTTGATCGATGCAGGTCATGTTGATTATCGTTTTGATCCTCCACATACGAGTATTCATTGTGGTAAATTTTTACAAAGCGGTATTGCTCCTAATGTTATTTCGGATCAAGCCACTTTTTACTGGGATGTACGTGTTATTCCTAAAGACAAAGCTTCTAATATTTTAGCTGACTTTACTCTCTATTGCAGAGAACTAGAAGGAAAAAATAAAAAGAGATTTCCGGATTTTCATATATCGACTATAGAGTCGCATCCTGATGTGCCACCGCTCGATACACCCGATCATTTAGATGTTGTAAAGCTGATAAGAAAGATTTCTGAGACAGAAACACTATCTACGGTGTCTTATGCTGCAGAGGCTGGACAGTTTTCCGCTGCTGGTTTTGAAACTGTAATTTGCGGGCCCGGAGATATTGCACAAGCTCATCGTGCAAATGAATTTGTATCAAATCTACAGTTAGGTAAATGCGTAGCAATGCTGTTGAGACTGGTTGATATTAGTTGTGCGTAGGTGTATGTATCGCTAGATGAACGGGCTTATATGTTCTCCTGCTATTTAAGTGAGAGGTAATATTATACGAGCTATTAGTCGAGGATCAATATTAAGTAGTTTTCGCTGCAATGCTAAGCAATCATAAAGAGGTAAATCAATAAATGGTGATCGCTAGTTAAACAAAATGCAAAAGCCATGGTGCTTCTTACCGTATTGTCAATGAACAATCAGTCCGTTTAAGCTCCAAAAGCTCAATTATTGACTTTGAAAACGGCCATAATCCGAATAAAAGCAAAACTGTAGGGGATACGTAGTGTCTATATACTATCCGTGTAGTGGGGAGGATCTAGTTAAGTATATAGAATGGAGTGTCTTATAGGTGTAAAACAAATAACAACTTCCTATGAAAAATCTATTATTAACAATCGCACTTTTTGCAATTACAAATATCAGTTACGCAAGCAACGAACCCGGTTTTCCTACGGAAGCTATATTTACGATTGAGGCTATAGATTTTGAGATGTCCACATCTGATATGCTTACAAATAGTATAGAAGTTGTTTTTAATGAAACTAACGGGAATCTAGAGTTTACAGCAGTAAAAGAAGTATCCTTTCTACAAGTATATAATGGGGCAGGAGAGCTAGAGTATCAGTTACCAATATTTTCAAAATCGGTAACTATAGATCTAGATGATTTTAATCAAGGTAAATATCAATTAAATATAATGTTGGAAAACCAAGTTACAGTTCCAGCAACATTCTCAAAAATGTAAAGTAAAGTATTACAACTTCTAAAAGCCATCAAATCTATTTTGATGGCTTTTTTTATTTGGTCCTATGGAGCCAAATAACATCAGTTTTTATGAGAAATAATTTCGATTGCCGTAAAGCACAAAGTCATTAACCAATAACAAGTCGAAGACTAAAAAAAACTAAAAGCCGAAGTAGGAGGTGCCTAGTAGCAAATGTAATTACTGTGTCGGTAGAATTATAACAGAGCTGAGATGTGACGTAGCTTTTCTTGAAAAATAAATTTGTCGTCAACTTTTTTTCCCAACAGTAATTTTCCAATCGGCGATTCTGGAGAAATCGCATAAATTAGATGGTCTTTTAATATTATTTTACCTATCCCGATGGATATAAAGTAGTGATGATCCTTCGTACTTACTAGAGAACCCATTTGAACTAACTTGTGGTTATGATCAGTTTTGATTGTATTTAATACATTTTTTAAATACATAGATTGTGCTAGTCTTACTTCGCTTTTTTCTTGTTCGGCTTGCATCATAGCTCTACCTGTTTCGTACTTATCTCCTGCAGTACTTTTAGTTTCGTTGGTTTTGGACTCTACGGCCGAGTCTATCATCGACTTAGATGTTGCTATTTTTTGATCCACAGCTTGGTGTAGATGAGATAGTAATCGATTTTTTATATCTGTCGGAAAAACCAATATGGATTTTTTTTAGAAAGCAATGTAGAGAATATATTTAATATTTACATTTGCGAAAATTTTAGGTCTAGTAAAATAGACTATCAACCAAATAAAAAAACAATCATGTCAGCACTAGATAAAATCGATATTGCAGAAGTACAAATGCTTATGGAGTCTGCCTCTTATGATAAAGATGTAGATGTATGTATCCATACAAATAAAGGAGATGTGAACATGACACTCTATGCTCAGAAGTGTCCAAAAACAGTGACCAATTTTTTAGAATTGGCTAAAGCAGGATATTATGATGGACTGCAGTTCCATAGAGTAATTCCAGATTTTATGGTGCAAGGAGGATGTCCTTTTGCAACTGGAACAGGAGGACCTGGGTATAAATTTGGAGACGAATTTGATCCGGAATTAAGACATGATGTCCCAGGTATTTTATCTATGGCTAATGCAGGTCCAGGAACTAATGGTAGCCAGTTTTTTATTACGCATGTGCCTACAGATTGGTTAGATGGAAAACATACTGTTTTTGGGAAAGTACATGGTGACGCTGATATGTCTACTGTAAATGATATCAGGCAAGGAGATGAGATCCTGTCTATAGAGATTAAATAAGTAGCAGAATAAATGCTAAATAAAAAAGGGCCAGCGATACGAATGCTGGCCCCATGGCATTTAATTCAAAACAAAACTTAATTACTCCACAACTATAAATCGGTCAGTAATGGCCATTTTTCCTGTTCTTAGTCTAACATAATATTGTCCAGCATTAAGCTCAGAAATATCTATGTTGTTTAAATCATTTAGACTTTCAGTAGATACATTTTTAACTATTTTTCCATAGGTATCGAAGATAGATATCGATTTGATATCTTCTACGTTATCAGAAGTCTTTAAGCTGATCTGTCCTTTGGAAGGATTAGGATACACCTGGATTCTATATTTATTACTTTGATTTACTGAGAGACCACAGTCTGTACGTATCACTTCTATTGGATTAGATAATGAATAACAACCTTCTAGTTCATTGGCGTTAAGCCCCACCTCAGCACCTTGCAAACCATCTTCATAAGATAAATGCCATACTAAGCAATTTCCAAAACCTGCACCATCAAAATCTACTACACTAAAAGTTGGAGGAAGGCCTAAGATATTTCCTTGGTCATCTGTTATAACCCATTGCGAATTTCCTCCTGAGTTACCAGATACTGTTATTCCATCAGCTGGGATCATATCCACTTCTCCATCTCCAGCACAAAACTCAAATGGACCACCTTCTACAGTTCCACCTTCTGGTTGGTTACGATAAACCGTTACTGGATTAGAAAGTCCATAATTACCTACTAAATCTGTTAATGCATTATTACCTACTTCCGCACCAGTCAGTCCATCTGCAAAAGATAGATTCCATATCAGACAAGTTCCTGGACCAGCCTCATCAAAATCGACAACACCTGGCATAGGAGGAAGTCCAAGAATATTTCCTTGGTCATCTGTCACGACCCATTGATTATTCATTCCAGTATTATTTTCTAGAGTAATTCCAGAAACATTATCAGGGATACCATCACCGACGCAGAAAGTAAAAGGTCCACCCGTAACTAGTCCACCATTTATCCCCATATTACAGTCTATTCTATTAATTGTAACTGGATTAGATAGGGAATAGCAACCTTCTAAATCATTGGCGTTAAGCCCCACCTCAGCACCTTGTAACCCATCCTCGTAAGAAAGATGCCATACTAAGCAATTTCCAAATCCAGCCCCGTCAAAATCAACAACACCCGGCATCGGAGGTAGCCCTAAAATCATACCCTGGTCGTCAGTTACTACCCATTGGGAATTACCACCTGAATTTCCAGATAAGGTAATTGACCCTGTAGGTAACATGTCTGCTTCACCATCACCGACGCAGAATGTAAATGGTCCTCCTAGTAAAGTTCCACCTTCTGGTTGGTTACGATAAACCGTTACTGGATTAGAAAGTCCATAATCACCTACTAAATCTGTTAGGGCATTATTACCTACTTCCGCACCAGTCAGTCCATCTGCAAAAGATAGATTCCATATCAGACAAGTTCCTGGACCAGCCTCATCAAAATCGACAACACCTGGCATAGGAGGAAGTCCAA
>CALLXF010000028.1 GCA_938015805.1 uncultured Saprospiraceae bacterium
TTTTACATTTCCGTATCAAAATAGATCTTGTAAAACTTACGACCTTCCTCATCCACACCTCTCTGAATCTTACTGCGATCGCCATGTATATAAACATGGAAATTTTTATCCAGCTTGAGGATGGATTTATAAATTTTGGACTGTGTTTTTACGGCTTGATTAGAGATATCAAAGTTATCTTTTAAAGCCATGCTACTCGGGATACTACGATCAAACTCTTCAAAAGTTTCTATCAGCTCTGGTGTTTGTAAAACTACTTCAGCAAAATCTTTTTTCTCAAAAGAATCATGAGTTTTAAAATAATCCATTGTTTTATCGAGCAGGTCGATTTCGTCTTTTTTGCCAAAGGATGCTTTACCAGCTAAATTATCAGAAACAAAATGCTTAGTCGCTTGTAAAAAGGAATGGGTGTTATTATAATCATCATCGATCGGAGCTAGCTTTAAAAACTGCTTTACCCAGAAGATGGCTTCGCTAGGACCGTTAGTGTTATCTATGGCGAGTACATTATATCCTGTTTCTTCCTCAGTATTAAAAATAAGGCATCCTTTATCCAGACTATTTATGGGGTACCCAAAATCATGTTGCATAGAGTATTTTCCTTGATTTTCTAACATCTGCAGAAACGGTGTATTAGACTCAGATTTAAATATTCCTATGGCATCAAAAAGTTCTCCATCTAGATTTATATCATTAAAATATACTACGCTCATCTCTCCATCTTTAATCATCGGATGCTCCGTTTTTGCAAATAATAAATGAGCGAGATCTTTAGAAGTAGGTATAAACTTGAGCTGGTCATTAAAAATAGTTTTGACCATGGAGTAAACCTCATTTAGCTCGATATCTGTAGAGTGATGGAACTGCTGGATATTATAAGGTTTAAATTTTTGCAAAAAATAAGTTTTAGCAAAGTGCATGGTATCCTCCTCATCTACTGCTGTGAGATCATCGGTCAGCATAACAGTTCCTTCCTTCATTTTATTCCCGATATGATGGGTAATCATCAGGTGTATCGATGCATTTGTAAAATCTAATCCTGCCATTTTATATCTAAATTTATATTGGCGTAAAGCTATTAAATCTTTATAAACAAAATTTCTAAATGGAGGTTATTTTATCGAAGTACTAAAATGTATAATGCTAGACTAGGCGTTTTAGTCAGGCTCCAGTACTCGTATATATTTATCTAATCTTTTTTACCTAGTCAGAAAAGGTATTTACATCTGGTTTTTGAAGGTAAAGTCCCAGAATTTATTTTCTTATAAATAGTGAATTGATATTTATTTCACAGAAGATTTATATTCTTCAATGGATCTGTTTAGAATAGAAAGGGCATCATTTTTATCTCCATATCCTAAAGATATCATCTGTCCAGCTCCTTTATAATTAGAGAACCACAGTTCGAATATCTCCGTAATACCAGGATAATTAGTGCGTAAATCTGTCATAGACTCTAGACTAAAGAAACGAGATTTTTGGGATACCGCGATCAGCTTATCATCTTTTAGTCCATTGTCATTTAAATGTAGGATACCTATAATTTTACATGGAAGGACGCTTCCGCGAATGGCATCAGAGCCGATAACGATCACATCTAGCGGATCACCATCTCCACCGTTTTCTTCGTTTAAAAGAGTTTTTGGAATCATTCCATAATGAGCAGGGTAGCCTAGATAGTCGATGGTCCTGGGCATTCCATTTATAGTATCTCTTATTATTTTCCCGCTTGTTTTATCCATTTCCCACTTTTCGGAACTACCTGCAGGAATCTCTATTATAGCATTTACTATTTGCTCTTTATGATAGGTAGGAACGGAAGAATAATCTGATGAACCAGTTGAGTTATACATCGACTCTTTATGTTGAGAAACTGGTGTGTCATTTTTACAATGAGTAAAAAATATGGCAAAGAGGAGAATGGTATAATAACGATAGATCATATTATTTAATCATATCTTTTTTCTTTCCCTTGATATCTTGCTTTCCGATTTCTGTTCCATATTTAAGATTTAATCCTTTGGGTTTATTACCTAATGTTACGATATAGATATTATCATAATCCGTTTCTGGAATGGTTTTAAATTGGCTTTCGCCAATGAGGAAATTTGATAATTCGGCAGTAGTATTAGAGTGACCCACGACTAGTACTTTTTGGTTTTTATGGTTGGTTTTTATTTCTTGAGCAAAAGCTTTCAAATCTGACGGATCATATAAAAGCAATTCTATATTCTGTGCACTGGCAGTGGGCTGAGCTGTCTTACGTGTTCTAAAGTAGTCTGTAGAGTAAACAGCATCTAGCGGAATATTTTTTAAATACTCTGCTAAAAAATAAGCTCTTTCCTTCCCTGCAGGTGTAAGTCCTGGATCATTAGATTGATTTGTTTTTTCTGCATGTCGTACGAGATAGATCGTAGTGACGTCAGCATTTTCAGGCATCTTTTTACAGCTAGATATTGCAGTAATTAAGCCCAAGATTAAAAAGAGGAAATATTTCATAGTTGACATTTATACCGTAAAGTTATACAGATAAGCTAATAGATATATTTTTTTGTAAACATTAGTTAGCTTTATTGTTAAAGCAAATTTCAAGAAATAAAAGAATTAGATGAAAATTTTAATAATCGGAGGGAATGGAACCATAGGTAAAAAAGTATCAGCGTACTTTAAATCTAAGTATGAGGTGATTATTGCGGGTAGATCTAATGCTGATGTGACCCTCGATATAACATCTAGTGATTCCATCGAAAATGTTTTAAAAAGCATCCCTAACCTAGATGCAATAGTATGTATCGCAGGTGAGGCTAAATGGGATAGATTTAAAAATTTGAGTGAGCAGGATTACTATATAGGCATAAAAAGTAAGCTCATGGGACAGGTAAATGTTGCGAGAATAGGCAGTAAGTATATTAACCCCAAAGGATCAATTACTTTATCCACCGGAATTCTAGCAGATGAACCAGTGGAGAAAACAACTAGTGCGGCTATGGTAAATGGTGCTATTCATAGTTTTGTAAAAGCAGTCGACTTAGAAATAGAAAATGAAATAAGAGTAAATGCAGTCTCACTTGGAATGGTAGAGGATGCTTATGAAAAATACAAGGATTATTTTCCAGGACATAATCCTGTTCCAATGGAAAAAGCTATTAATGCTTACAAAAAAAGTGTTGAGGGAAAAGGAAGAGGATTAATCATTAGAAATTACGAGTAAAGGCCGACTGTAATAAGCTTTAGTCAAACCAATGGATATAAACTAGGGTATAAAAAATCTGTAATGCTCAAGTAAAAAGAAAAACAAATAATTATGCGAATAAGGATTTTCCATCTTTTATTTCTGACCATCACTTTATTATCTTGTCAAAAGACCGACGATGCACAAAAAATAGAGATTACTAATCCTATTAAATTAAATAATGTTTTAGACCAATTTGTGGAAGAGGGCTTGTATCCATTTCTTTATGCGAGATTAGAAGATTTAGATGGAAATATTATTTATGAGCATAGTGCTATAAATAAAAAACTTTTACCCGATACTAAGATCGATGGGAATACGTGGATTAGAATTTGGTCAATGAGTAAAATAGTAACGATCTCAGTCATCATGGATTTAGTCGAAGACGGAGTTTTAAAAATAAATGACCCCGTATCAAAGTATATTCCAGAGTTTGAAAACTTACAAGTGGCAATCTCAAATTCTGGAAAAAGTTTAATGGAATATGATTGGGGACAAAGAGCAAATGCATGTCCGATTAAATTGATTTCTAATGACTCAATAATGACCATTCGACAACTCTTAACTCATGAGGCAGGATTCTATTACGCTACCACAGGTTTTTCTTGTATAGATTCTATGATTGCATTACAAAATTTACCTAAAGCAAAAAACTCTGAAGACTTAATTCGTAAAATGTCACAGTTACCATTAGTTCAACATTCTGGAACGCAATATTTTTATGGAACAAATACAACCGTTGTAGGATTGGTAGCAGAGAGAGCAACTGGTAAAAGTCTAAAACAATTAGTAGAAGATAGAGTGACAGAGCCGATGAATATAAAGGGTTTACAATACGGGCTGCCTGTAGGAGAGAAATTAATTCCAAAATTTACAGGAAGAGATTCTATTTTGCGAAAAGCCAATAGAGGTGAACTAGACATTTTTGGACCTGATGTTCCAGATTATGAATTAGAACATCAGCTGTATTTAGGAGGAGAAGGAATGGTAGGGACCGCTGATGGATATACAGATTTTATAAGAATGTTATTACTGAGAGGAGAATTAAATGGTTATAGATTTTTAGAAAAAGAAACTGTAGAAGAACTATATGCACCTCAGACTCAATTAGACAACCCTTATGGACACGACGGATATAATCTTTGGGTAAGTGGAGATTCTATGAGGATAAAGAAACAAGGGGAAGCTGGACTTTGGATCGGAGGAGGTTACGAGTGTACTCATTTTTGGGCCGACCCGGAAAGGAATTTTGTAGGAATTATCATGTCTCAAAATAATGAAGTGCGTCCGCGAGGTTATGAATTGAATGATAAATTTAGAGGCGAATTATATAAACAACTTTGGGAGAATGAAAAAAGGAGTGAAAGTAATTAGAGAGCAACTTTATTATAATAGTAGCGATAACTTCATGGCTTCATCTGGTAACAAAGATACAGTTAAGTATTATCTACTATAAATTAAAATATATGATGTGGGTCTAGAGAAAAGTAAATTACAGTCATGGCTTGATAAATTACAACAGGAAAGTTGGCAATTAGAACTTATTATTTCAAGCATCCTCTTACTGATTATAGGTAGCTATGATGATAAAATTCCAGACCTAATTCTAAAGTTTAATTCTAATGAAGGATTTAATTTCGCTTTTATCGTTGCTATTCTCATTCCCTTACTAGTATTTATTAAATCTAATTTGATTGCACACATTTTTCTTAGAGGCTTATGGATTGGGTGCATTGGTCTACGATATATATCCACTGATATAGATTATGATTCATTTGGATATGCAAATAAGTTTGATCACTTTTTAAAAAAGAAGGTAGTTCCTTTTGACAGCTATATAGAAAAGCTGGAAAAAATATGTAGCATTATTTTCAGCTATTCCTTCTTGATGGTTTTTCATTTCCTCTCTTTTTCCATTTTTTTTACTTTAATTCAATGTTTAAATTACTATGCTTTTGACATGGTAGAGAGCATTATTTTAGAAGTGATAATTGGAATAGGCACTCTTCTTCTAGTAATCAGTGGAATATTGAATTTTATTGATTTCATTACAATTGGCGGGCTGAAGAAAACTAAATATGCATCCTATTTGTTTTATCCTTTCTATCGGATTTATAACACATTTTCATTCGCTTTTCTCTATAGGCCCATTCACTATAATTTTATCAGTAATAAATTAGGTAGGACTTATATGTTACTTATGCTACCTTATATGTTTGTATTGGCATTTCTAGGAGATAAGATGAGTTTCAAAGAATACGTTTATATTCCTAAGAAAGAAAACGGATCCAATTGGGTAATAGAGAATAATTATAATAGTTTAAGAGAAAAATCACCTATTAAGGAAGCTTCTATTGACAAGTTATTTTACAATGCAGATGAGCCTTTAAAGTTGTTCTTAAGAGTTGATGATAATGAAAAGACCAATCAATTAATTGAAAAATTGTGCCCAGAGATTACATCCTACAATCGCCAGCCCTATTCACTTCGTCCGTTTAATGCTCTTAAGATTACATGGAATGATGGGTACCATAAAAAAGTGTCATTGGCCGATCATAAGGCTAGAATAGAATACTCGTTATCTTGCTTGTCTAAAATATATGAGGTTTCAATTGACTCTAATCAAGTTGAAAATGTAGATTATGTATTCTATCAACATCAAAACTCTGGAGAAGAAGGCCTTTTAACTGGAATTAATATAAATGATTTAAAAATAGGGAAGCACAAATTGATCATAAGATCAAAAAGTCTGACAAAGGACTCTATTGAAATCGGAGATTCTATTGAAATTCCATTTTTTAAAAATTAAAAAATTATAAGTACAGTTGATAAAAATCCGACGTGATATCTAATCTCTATGAGTTTGGGTTAAGACGTATATAGATATACGTCTATTCTTATTTCTACCAATAGCGGAAAAGGAAAAATTAAAAAAATTGAAATGGAATTTGGTTACTACTGTAATAGTAGCATTTATAAAGATTGTTGGATCAAATAAAAGATGATCGGTACATTTTGTAAATATCTTGCTATTAAAATGGCAACTGTATTTTTTAAAGTAACAAAGGAATGAAATTAAAATAGTACTATTTTTAAGAATGGATACATTAGTAAAAGATATTAGAAAATGTGATTTATGCTCGCCTTATTTAGAGCTGGGTCCACGACCTATTGTTTCCGTAAACACAAATAGTAAAATCGTTGTTATCGGCCAAGCTCCTGGAACTGTGGTGCATCGTACTGGTATACCGTGGGATGATAAGTCGGGCAATAATCTTAGAGAATGGATGGGAGTGGATAATGATACTTTTTATGAGCCTGAAAACTTTGCTATAATTCCGATGGGTTTCTGTTATCCAGGGAAGGGGAAGTCAGGAGATCTACCGCCACGTAAAGAATGTGCTCCTAAGTGGCATAATGCTCTTTTGCACTTAATGCCGGAGGTGCAATTAACATTACTGATCGGTAAATATGCTCAGGATTACTATTTAAAAAAATCGGTTCGGAAAAATCTTACGGAGACTGTTAAGAACTATAAAAATTACCTGCCACAGTATTTTGTACTCCCACATCCATCGCCAAGAAATAACATATGGATGAAAAAAAATGAATGGTTTAAGGCCGAAATCGTTCCAGAACTAAAGCAAGTCGTTAAGGATATACTAAACTGATTAAAAAAAAATCTATCAGTTTCTTATCTGATGAACATCTAACTTTAGAAAAATAATCCGAGTAGTACTTTGCTAGTGATCAAGTAGACGATAAATTTCTGATGTGATATTTCTGAGCTAGAGACTTTTGTTATTGGTATAGAAAAAATTACGATGGTTTGAGGTGTCATTATTCTGGTAGAGCAGTAGAAGAGTTAGAAGAAACTATTATAACAGATGTAATTGATAAAAACTTCGTTGATTTTTTATGACTCGGAATTCTAATTAAAAGTTTTTATCCTTTACTGTCACAATTGTTTCAGTAAAGGAGTACTTATAGATGTACATCGTTCGAACGATTTTTTCAAACTTTTAAAAAGAAAAAATATGTTAGGTAAAGTAAAGATTGGATTTTGGTTTTGTTTGTCGTTTATATTAGTAGGATTATCATCTTGTACTGATGAAAATATAGATATCATGAATATTGATGACGAAGAAGTAGATCCTATAGTAGAGATGTCCTCAGACTCATGTAGTAATTCCTTATTATTTTATATGATACAGTCCAATGATTTAGATTTTAATGAGGAATCAGAAGCTGTATTATTTAAATCGGGAACTGATTATAATTATGTCATTTATGATGTTACTTGGGATTCTTTCGGAACGGGAGAGCCAGTGGGCTTTTTTGATATTTCTGATGGAATACCTGGGATCTCAATAGGTAGTTCGGGACCGCCTATGGTCGGTGATACCTTATCACCTATCGCAGATTTTGAAAGTATGTTTAGATCTTATGGAACTAATAATGATGTTGCATTTTTATTAACGGGCCTTAAAATAATGATCACTCAGTCTGGGGTTGAGGAAGGAGAATATATTTCAGGAGATTTATTTGGAACTGTAACTAATGAATTAGCACAGCTCTTTGAAGTAAAAGGATCTTTTTGTACGGAAATCGTTAGAGTGGATCAATAAGTATACTTTTTTGAAAGAGATCATAAGAAGGTAACTTCTTACTGATCTCTTTTTTATGAGATTTTATGAATGTAAAGCAAGAATTAATCGATAGGTGTAAAAAGAAAAAGCGGCATGCTCAAAAAGAGCTGTATACGATGTTGTTACCTTATTTAGTAGCAGTGGTGCGGAGATACTTATTTGATAAGTCCTACGAAAAAGATATGTTGCAGGAATCATTTGTAAAAATATTTGAAAACATAGATCAATACGATCAGAAAAAAGGACTCTTCCATAAGTGGGCAGTTAGAATTACCATTAATACATGTCTGTCACATAATTCTAAGCGTCGAGACATAATAGAAGATGAGTTTTATATTGAGGTACATGATTTACCATCTGAACCATTGTCATACAGCGGTATTTCCAATAAAAAATTACTGACTCTATTAGACAAAATGCCACAGCCATATGCCGATATTTTTAACCTCTTTGTAATTGATGAGTTTAATCATAAAGAGATAGCTATAATGCTGTCTATAACCCAAGATTTATCTAGAAAAAGATTATCTAGAGCAAAAGGATGGTTAAGAAAATATTTTAATGATCTATCTGAGAATTCCTCGCATAAAATAATCCAACAGTTTTTTCTAAACTAATATCATGAAGCATTTAGAAGAAGAATTTAATAAAAGGTTTAACAAAGATCAAATATCTTATGATCATTCTGAAGCGGAGGAGCTATGGATTAAAATAGATGAAAAGTTAAAACCAGAGAGTAAAAGGCCTTTAGCATTGCTTTTTTTAAGTATTACTTTGTTGATTTTAATGATCTCATTTGCAACGTTTTCTTTTTATAAGAGTAGATCAATAAAAGTTGCATCTAACATAAAATCTGATCAAAATTATAACGATCAAGATAAAGATGTCCAGTCTTTAGAAAATATTGAGGTTACAAAAATGAGTACGGCTAATATATTTTCTGATGAAAATAAAAACAAGAATAGGCCTAAAAATGTCCGGAATGATGTTCTTGAAAAGATAAATCTAGATACTGGTTTAAGTAATGGACAACCACAAATTTCGAATATTCGTAATGACCAAAATGGTAAAAAGGAAACGCAACCATCCTATATTATCAAAGGTAAAGAAACACTAAAATCACCTATAACGAAAAAGCATGGAAACATACCTCAGAGTGATATTAAAGGTAATCAGTGGGCTAACACTCATGAGGAGATTATAGGAGGTACTGCACTAGAACATGAGCCATTAAAAACATTGGATAAAAGCTCGCTGGCTATGATTAATAAATCAAAAAGTACTTTTTTAAGAGAAACAATCCAAAGTCTAAATCCTATTCCATCTGATATAAAACCATTGTGGTTTTCTAGAGAAATATTACTATTAGATGTTAGTCCTCAGACTATTTTATCAGATCGTGTTCTTTCTTCAAGTAGTGTGACTATGGGAGTAGCATTATATAGTGCTCTTCAGAAAACGGATATTTCTTTCAATGGAACGGATGAGAAATACCTGAGTCAATTAAAAAATACCAACACAGGTTTATGGACATCAAGCCAAGAATTAGAATTGAAATTAGGAATAAATAATTGGAGTATAAGTTCTGGGTTCCGATTGCAGAATATGAAAACTAGATTTAATTATGAATCTACTATTCTTTCTAAAATCCTCAAGAATGATCAGCTTGTAAAAATCATTATAGACTCAGAGAGCATGGATACGATAGATATGGTTTTTAAAGATACCTTAGTAAATCGTTCTACTTATCGTAAAGTGGTGCATCATAATAATTTAAGACAATATTCTATACCGTTAAGGATCGGCTATCAACTGGAAAAAGGGAAAATGGTATTAGGAATGGAAATAGGTTTAATCGGTAACTGGGCTGTACCATATAAAGGCGTTAACTTAGTAGACATAGATACAGTTGCCGACTATAGTACAGAGTCCGCATCTATGCCATTTAAAATTTTTACAGTAGGATATACGATTAAACCTTACGTGAGATATAATTTAAATTCATCGATTGGCATAAGTATGTTTTCTGAATGGCAAAATCAAAGTCATAATACAGGGATCTCCGTAGATAGGACATTAACCCAATGGGGAATAGGACTAGGATTACACTATAATTTGTAGTAATTCTTATTGTAATTCTTGTAGAAGATTTGGATTATCAAGTACAGCTTTAGTTAATCGGTAATGTTCTGTTTCTCGATAATCTCGCTTTTCTATTTTTCCATCTTCAAAATAAAAAACCTCTGAGTCTGGTACAGACATAAAAATAGGAGAGTGAGTAGCGATGATAAAATGGGAACCTGTTTTTTTAACTTTTTCCAATATCAGCGATAGTAAACTGAGTTGTCTTGTAGGTGATAAAGCTGCTTCTGGTTCGTCGATGAGATAAAGGCCTTTTCCTGTAATTCTCGAAGTAAAGAATTTCAGAAAGCCTTCTCCATGAGACATCGCTTCCATATCGGCAGAATAACGATTGATAAAGTTATTTTTCTCTCCTTCGATCGGTCCGATAGCTAGTTTAAGGTCACCTCCGGTCCAGCCTTCTTT
Organism: uncultured Saprospiraceae bacterium; assembly: GCA_938015805.1. GTDB lineage: Bacteria > Bacteroidota > Bacteroidia > Chitinophagales > Saprospiraceae > JAHDHU01. The sequence goes on from CALLXF010000028.1 coordinate 10,429, forward strand.
CACCTCTTCTATTTCTTTGTCTAGTTCGGCAATTTGTCTTTTTATATTTCTGGCAAAACCGATAAAATCCTCTGCTCTTACAAAAAAACCATGATGCGTTTTTTCTTTAAATCGGATGGATAAATAATTTGCAAGTTCATTGGCTGCAGCCAATGAAGGATCATCTTCTAATCTAAAACTTCCTGCAAGAGGTACTTCTGTATAGGCTGCTATTCCCTCCAGCATAGTAGATTTTCCGGAGCCATTTTCACCCACAAAAAAGCTAATGTTTTTCTCAAAATGGAGTTCTTCCAGATTTTGGATCATAGGTAAACTCCAGGGGAATAACTCTTTTTTATCTTCAGGAAAATTTCTTAAACGTACGGTAGATAATAGCATAAAAGAATAAAACGGATTTATGTATTGGTTTATTTAAACGAAGTGCGTTATGATCGATTAAAATTAATATTTTACCACTTGTAAAATACACAAGGCATCACTTTTATGACTTCTAGAATCTACAAAGTAATGATTAGAAAGCTACTTTTTATATCCCTTTTCTTAAGTTTTACTTTCACAGTGGAAGCCTCTACTTTTTATATAGATCCTGAGAATGGTGACATTTCTAACGATGGATCTATTACTGCTCCTTGGAATACATTAGAGGCGGTCATTAATGCTGGCTTTATCGAGTCTTATAAATATACCGTTCCATATGATCCTCTAAATTCGACCTTAGTCGGATTTAATATAAATGCTCCAGTAACGGGAGGCGACACACTGGTATTATTATCTGGATTACATGGTGAGATATTTTTACGGAATTACCATAATCAGCAAGAGATTACAATTGTAGGAGAAGCAGGAAATAGGCCTATTCTAAAAAGTATAAAAATACAATCTGGTAGTAATTGGAATTTTGAAGGAGTAGAAGTAAGCAGCGAGCCTTACGGCGAATATATAAATAGTCGTCTTGTATTTTTTGAATCTCATGGATTCCAAGGTCCAGTTTTCAGAATTACAATGAGTAACTGTAAGGTCTATAGTGCGATCGATCCATGGGTAACCGCACAAGAATGGCTAGATAATGTAAGCTCAGGTATTTTTGCTGACGGAGATTCTATCATGATAGAAAATAATCAAGTGGAGAATATAGATATGGGTATAACGGCAAAAGGAGATAATATCGCAGTGCTAAGTAATGAGATCAAAAATTTCTCTGGAGATGGATTGCGATTACTAGGCTCGTATTGCCTTTTTGAAAATAATGTAGTGAAGAACTGTTACGATGTGGATGATAATCATGACGATGGATTACAGTCCTTTGTGCTCGATCAGCCACCATTTAGAGATAATATAATTAGAGGAAATAAGATTATAAACTTCGAAGATCCTGACCAGCCCTTGCGAGGGCCGCTGCAAGGTATTGCTTGTTTTGATGGATTTTTTATAAACTGGACAATAGAAAACAATCTGGTTGTTGTAGATCACTGGCATGGCATCAGCTTATATGGTGCCACTGATTGTACTATAGTAAATAATACAGTGCTCGATCCTACTCCAGATGTTACGCCTGGTCCTACATGGATCAGAATAGAAGATCACAAAAATGGAGAGGCAAGTTCTGGAAATAAGGTCTATAATAATATATCCAGTTCGCTGCATTTAACGGGAGCAATAGAAGGAAATAATAGTGCTCTGTTAAGTTATACTGACTATCAAAATCATTTTATCGATTACAGTAACTACGATTTTAGACTAAAAGGTAGCTCTACTTTTATAGATGCAGCGGATGATCTTTTTGCACCTGCTATAGATATCGATCAGATAGTCAGACCGCAGGGAAATCATGCAGATATAGGGTGTTATGAGTTTGTCAATGTAACTAGTACTAGTCATAAGCATTTAGAAAAATGGGTAAATATTTATCCTAATCCATTTTACGATCAGATCAGAATAGAATCCTTATTTTCCGATGTCCAGCTGACTATTTATACGATGGATGGTAATATGATATTAAAAAGAATCCTAAGGGAGAAAAATAAAGAAATAGATCTTTCTGCATTTATGGAAGGAGCCTATTTTGTAAAAATAGAAGACCTTAGAAATGGAAACATATCCAGTACTATGATGATTAAATCTTACTAGTCAGTCTGTAACACCCTAGTATTTTAATGTGCTTTCTTTTTTAACAACTCCGGAAATGCTCTTTGGAATTTTTTAAGTCGGGGGACAGATACTGCTCTTACATATCCTTGGTTAGGATTTTTTTCTTCAAAGTCTTGATGATATTCCTCTGCTGGAAAGAAGGTCGTATAAGCGGTTATATCCGTAACGATAGGATTTTTAAAGACCTTATCTTTTTCTAACTGTTCCTTATAGGCGACTGCTATATTTTTTTCCGTTTCGTTTTGAAAATAAATGGCGGATCGATATTGGTATCCGGCATCTGGTCCTTGGCGATTGAGGGTGGTAGGATCTCCCGATCCAAAAAATACTTTAATGAGAGTCTCATAAGAAACCACAGCCGGATCATAGTATACTTCTATGGCTTCTACATGTGCCGTTTGGCCACTTGATACTTTAGGGTAGGTTGCATTTGCTTCTATACCTTCTGCATATCCTGAAATCACCTCGACCACACCTTCTACTGACTCATAAACAGCCTCTACGCACCAAAAGCATCCACTTGCAAAATAAGCTTTAGTATATTTAGAAAGATCCTGTGGAGGAGCTATCTTCTCTTCAATATTATTAGCCTCGTTCGCTGGGCTGATTGTAGACTTACCACAAGAAAATGGAATGATAAGGAGGCAAAATAAATAAGTACACAGATATTGCATATTTGATTTTTATTAATCAGTAAAATTAGACAAAGTAATGGTTACTACCGGATAATTAAAAAGTGCTAAGTTTTGAATACATGGTAATATGAACAACTTATTGAAAAGTCTTAATACTTACTTACTACTTTTTAATAATTTATCTAGCCCTAGGTCTTCTACGTTTTCCGCCTGGCTGCATCATCATTCCCCGATTTCTTTTTCCTTGCATCGACGAAGCTACTTTTTGCTGACCGCTTTGTTTTATCGCTTGCCCAAACATGTCGAGTTGTCCTTTGATCTGCGATTCTGTGATATCTAATTTTCTAGCATCACGATAGTATTTTTTTGCAGCTGTCCAGTTTCCTTTTGTGGCATTGATATTTGCCAGTTGTACCAGGATCATTGCATGCTCGTTATCGGAGGGCAGCTTTAGATCTAGAGCGGACTGGAAATAACCTTCAGCTACTTTGTTTTCTTTATTATTCATTGCGAGAGAGCCCTTTAGGATATAGTAAAAAGCTCTATTAGTAACATAGAGGTATTTAGGACTTAGGGTTAAACCCAATCTTTTTTCTGCTCCGATAAAATCTTGTTCCTGTACAAACTGTGCAGCTGATTGTACTGTACCTAGCATTACGTAACTCACGAGCAAGATAATACCTATCAGTATAGGTAGCCATGCATAACCTAGACCAAAAACAAAGGCTAGTATGATTCCTCCTCCTAAGAATAAGGCTATCAATGCAAATTTTAGATATATATTAATTGTAAACATTTAAGATATTTTGACCAAAAATAACTATTCTCAGCTATCCATTTATGGCATCCTTATCATTAAATAGAATATAGTTGCCTTTAATACTTAATAAATGCCCATTAGGGAAAATAGGTTTAAAGATATTGTTAAAATATTGGGTGGTTTCTTTTCTATCTGTTGGAGTGATTCCTAAATGATTAAATAATACAAGACCTCCTGGAGTCAGAATGTTATTTATTTTGAATAGGAATTCTGTGGTTTTAAAGGGTGCCGGAATTTTTTCGTCTATAAATAGGTCTATGCAGATTAGATCATATTTTTGTATTGTAGTTTGTACAAATATCTCAGCATCTCCGACGATAACATCTACTTGAGATTGCATTCTTGGAGCGGTGTACTCCTCCTGTAACATTACAATTTCCTCGTCAAACTCTACAGCTGTAAACTGAAGTTTTTGATGAAATTTCTGTTCGAGCATTAGAGGTATGCTCCCTAAACCTAGACCGAGTATTAGGACCTGATCTCCTGGTATGGCATTCAAGTTCATTCGCCGAAAGGCATCAGTAAAATTATCGTAGAGATCATCAAAAGAGTAAATAGCGTTAGTGGTACAGAGCTGATATCGTCCTCTTACCAGAAGTAAAGTGAGTTCTCCGTTCTTTTTAGAGTATCGATGATCTAGCGGAACATCTTTAAAATAACTAAGGTATTTTTTCCAAAGCGGAATATCTAAGATTTCTTTTCCCAATTTCTATACTGAGCTGTTTTTGAAAAAATATGTTTCATGATAGCCTCTTCTTTTGCATCAAAATCTTTTTTACGTCTAGCCATGACTTTAGTTGCCACTTCTTTAGCTTTAGGAAACTGATAGGTCATAAAGCCTGCCGAACCACCCCATGCAAAGGAAGGAATAAAATTACGAGGAAATCCGCCGCCATAAATATTAGCATTTACACCTACTACTGTTCCTGTATTAAACATCGTATTTATCCCACATTTAGAATGATCCCCCATAATAAGACCACAAAACTGTAGTCCAGTTTTGCCAAACCGCTGGGTACGATAGTCCCAAAGTTTTACCTCTGCGTAATTATTTTTAAGATTAGAATTATTAGTATCTGCTCCTAGATTACACCATTCGCCTAAGACTGAATTACCTAAAAATCCATCATGTGCCTTACTAGAATATCCTGTGAGCACTGCGTTGTTTAGTTCACCTCCTGCTTTACAATGAGGTCCTAGGGTTGTTGCTCCGTATATCTTTGTACCTAGTTTTAAGACTGCGTTATGACACATCGCAAATGGGCCACGGATAATAGAGCCTTCCATGATTTCTGCATCTTTACCGATATAGATTGGTCCAGTGGATGCGTTAAGTACAGTACATGAGACAGTGGCTCTTTCTTCTACAAAAATGTTTTCTTTATGGATAATCTGATTAGTACCATCTAAGGGTTGACTGATTTTATCACTTGTTAATTTTGCAAAATCATTACGTATTTCTGTATCGTTAAGGCTAAATATATCATGCGGCCTATGAATCATAGAGATATCCAGATTTTCGTTTACCGAGGTATAAGACTCATTAAGATCAGTTCCTCTTGCGGCCAGAATTACATCTTGTTGGAACAAAGCTTGGCCTTTATCTAATTTTTGTATTTGCTCGATCAGTGGGAGAGAGGGAAGTAATCTACCGTTTATCCAAAGATTGTCATCTGTGGTATGTAAGGGAAATTTATCTTGGAGATAGTCCGCGGTGGCATAGGAAATTTGTTCGTTATCAAGGCTTAGATGGAGAGCCCATTTTTCTTTTATGGTAAGTATGCCTACCCGTAGTAATGCAGTAGGTCTAGTATAACTTAGGGGCAGTAATCCATCCCTTTGTGCATCGTCAAATAGAATGATATTTTTCATGTTGCTTTTACGTTAGACTAATGTACAAAAAAAAGCCTCCTTGATTATAAATCAAGAAGGCTCAACATTGTGTTTAGTTTATATTATTCTGCTGCTGCTGGAGCAGTAGTTTCTTTATCTTCATCCTCATTTTTTTGAGGGTGCTTCTTAGCAAATTTTTCAAAACGCTTGTTGAATTTATCGATTCTACCTGCAGTATCTACAAATTTCATCTTACCAGTAAAGAATGGATGAGAAGTATTAGAAATCTCAACTTTAATTAATGGATAGTCGTTACCGTCTTCCCACTGAGCAGTTTCTTTACTCGGAGCACAAGATTTTGTTAAAAAAGACGTATCGTTAGAGATGTCTTTAAAAATTACAAATCTATAGTCGTCTGGATGGATACCTTTTCTCATGTTTCTATTCTTTTTCTAAAGGAGTGCAAAGATAAGTGTTT
>CALLXF010000029.1 GCA_938015805.1 uncultured Saprospiraceae bacterium
AAAATGGTTTTTGGATCTAGGAAAATGGAAACGGCTGGAGATATAGAAAGATCTGTATTTAGAAAATTAGCTAGTGGCATTATCGGATTGATGATAAAGATAATAATCGGATTACCTATTAAGGATTCTCAATGCGGTGCAAAAGTTTTCCAGGTACCTACAGCAAAATATGTATTTAGAAAATCATTTATGTCTAGATGGTTATTTGATGTGGAAATGTTTATCCGCATTAAAAACTTATTTAATAGTTCTACGATGGAGTACATCAAAGAAGTAGCTGTTACCGACTGGGAAGAAGTAGAAGGTTCTCACATTACTTTGAGTGATTCATTAAAATTTCCTAAAGAGCTTTTACAAATCGGGTTTGCTTATAATGTCAAGCCTGTTTTCCAACAAATCACTAAACCACAAGTGGCTATTATCAGAAGAATCATTTTCAGAGAAGCTGCGTAAAAGATATTTTTTCATTGTTGTAAAAAAGACTTTCCCTCAAGTGGGAAGGTCTTTTTAGTATAATTCCATTTCTGTTCAACATCAGGTTTTAAAAAAAATATCTATCATTCCTTAATTATTATCTGAGATTGCATACTGTTACTTAATCCGCTTAAAACACTAAGGACATACATTCCTTTAGGTAAATCAGAAATATCTAGCGTATATAATGGTTCATTCGGCCGAACATATATCTGTCTTTTTCCTATTACATCAAATAACTCTATCTGATGCAAGATCTCTTCCCCTTCAATAGTTATACTATTAGATGTCGGATTAGGGTATACTTTTAATTTACCAATAAGTTGCTCCTCTGTCGAGGAAAATAAAGGATCATAAAATCCAAAGTCGACGGTATTATTACCACCTGCATCGTAATTAAATATACAATCTTCAGGATCACCATCATTAAGCGGTTCTCCATCTAAAGTAAGCGTTACAATACCTGAAAAAATATCCGTAAATGGATTTCCGGATCCATTATTATCCAAGTCGATATCGTTATTTGCGTTCTGCTCAAACACATCTGAAGATACAAATCCTTCTAGCGGTTGGCCAGGTTCCCAATTATCCACTTGCCATACAAAGACAACATAATTTCCAGGCTGCAATCCTCCAAAACGATAATAGCCCTCTGCGTCTGTAATCTGTACCCCACCAAACCCTTGTGAGTCTGGAACACCATCATCATCGGTATCACTCCATATCACCACTGATACACCTGGGATTCCTGGCTCATTAGGATCATTAATTCCATCTCGGTTATAATCGTTCCATACCCTGTTCCCTATCGATACTAATCCTGAAGAAATGAGATCCTCTCCACAATCCTCATAACAAAATGCTTTATCGTTAATGGCAGAAGTCATCTCTTGCCCTAGTGCTTTTCCGATGCTTAAGAATGTAAATGCATTATTATTAAAATGATGAATCGCATCTAATGGAGATGCCTCTAATTCTTTGTAAAAAGCTTTAGTATCTACAAAGCCTAATCTACCACCATAAGTCTCATCATCACATCCTACATTTTCCTGTGCCACAGAAACGATCTCTTGCATACTCCTAACCCATCCATCATTACTGGTCGTATATCCACCATGTCCAGAGCTAGCAATTACAAAAGGAAGTACTGGGTTTCCTAAATCGTTTCTAACATCATTTACTAGATGGATAAGATTGCTCTCATACTCATTTAAAAATTCGTCTGTGGCTCCATCATTCCATCCCTGGAACCATGCAAAGCCAGAAATTTCAATCTGACTTTCTTCTATTGTAGGAAATTCTGTATCAATATTTTGGATTACATCATTTACGGTTTCTATCATTTTACTATAATATTCTCCCGTATTCCCTCCTGCAGATGGAGGTCTAAAATCTTCTGCTAGACTTTTACCACCATATGCGGTTTTTATAATTAAAATAGGATCATCATAATACGTATCTAGCTCATGAGCAAACATTAATTCAGCTCCGATTAAATTATCATTAGCACCTTGGCCGACCGTAACATTTGCTTTTATTGTTTCTGCACCTCTTTCAAAATATAAATAAGCATCATCTAAAATATTCCAATCACCTTCTGTTCCTATTACTGACCAATTACCATTTTCATCATTTTGGATTAGATCAATCAAACTACCTGGATCGTTTTCTGGATCTTCTATCGTTCCATAGCCTTCCATGTTAGACTGTCCTGCTAACACAAATACTCTTAACTTACTCGGTGTCTTTTCTTGCCTGGTCACTATAGGCACATAACCGATTTCTAATCCAGCAGGTGGAGTAACAATAATAGAAGGATCTAGTGTAGCTAGATTCCCTACTGTTGGAGGAGCGAGATAATCATCCGTATGACTCCAGTTACTGTGAATCAATTCTATACGCTCTTGCATTTTTTGACGCATATCATCAGGAAGATTTGCATGTATGATTGCAGGTTGATCGACAAAGCGATACCAGTAATACGTCAACGTACTACCATCTTCTAAGTTTTGAGTAAACGGACCAGCGGCAGGTCCCGGACTATTCCAAGGTCCATTAGGATCTTGCCATACACAGTCTACCTCACGAGGTGTTAAGTATGTTATCTCTGATCTAGAATTAATAGGTACCGGAGTACTTACTAAATTTGTAGAACTAGGAACATCAGATACTAAAGTAAAAAGCCATTTATCACCCTCTAGTTTGTAGTATTCAGGTAAGAAAAAATTACTATTCTTTTTATCTACATAATCTAAATCAAAGGAATAACCCATAGTATTAGTAGTTTGCTGAATGTTATCCATAAAAGACAAATCCATTTCATACTCTAAACCGTTTTGACCATTTTCAGATATCTCTCCTATGAGTGATCCTCCATTATTAATGAAAGAAACATCGTATGTTCCCGTTTCTTGAAGTCCTGGTAGAACAATAGGACCTCCATTAAACCAAGATTCCATATTGTTCCAAAGTGCATCTTGTGAGTAAACAGAAACGCGATTCATCAGTATGGAGTGATCTTCACCACTTACTGGAAATTGCATCCTCTGAATTTTTGCATATGAGATACCGTTATCATCCTGAGAAATAAGAGCCGGCGAATCAGCATGTTCTAGCCCAAATCCCACATTAGGATCTGAAGGTCTAGCATCTAAAAACAATCCTTCGAGACTAGGATCTTGCACTACGGGTTCGGTCCAAAATGTAGGTAAAAAGAAAGTTGCAGGTCCTTTAAAATTAGTGGTATTCAAAAACAAAGTCCAACATTGATTACCTGTTGAGATATCTACTCCTGCGGTTTGTGCTAATGGATCAGTTATAGGTAACGGACTATACCCATAACCTAGTAATTCTCCATTTAAACATTGGGCCATGTTTAGACCATCAGGTGCCCATAACAATTTGTTTGATAATTGGGCAACACCATATTTCCCCCCAGGAGTACTCCAGTCTCTTTGTCCATTAGGTAAATTATTACTTCGACCAGAACCAGGACCATTTGCCCAAGCGTAAAAATTATTAGACACACCACCCATTATGAACTTAGGAGCTTCTTTTCCAAATCGAGTATCTCCCCACCAGCCTAGACCACCTTCTATAGTGGTGTAAAATTGTTGAGGTTCGTTTCCCGTTCTTTGAGTGGTAAGCCAGCATCCAGCTAGCCCCATCTGAAAACCTGGGGTTCCAGGATACTCCCCATAAGTAGGCCATGCTGCACTATATAATGTATACCCAGAACCAAAAGAATTATCCGATACATCTTCTGTAGTGATCCATGTAAAGCCACTTCTATCTGCATTTTTTATTTGAGCATGAGAAGTGATTGATAATAGTATAAAAAGAATGACGTTTAAAAACGGAATTACGGGTAGCCTCGATGGTAATATTAGAATTATATTTTTAGGAATAAAGAACGACTGGAAGTTCATCATGAAATGTATTAATGTGGAAAATAGATTCTAAAAATTGAATTCGATTTTTCAATATCGAACTAGTGTAATATCGTCAGAAAAATCTAGTAATAGATCAAATAGTTGCTAATTCCCTGAAAATCAGGTATAAATACCTACACGCTGTAAGTAGTGTAATTCTAATTATTTCTGAAAATAGTATGTCCTTAAAATATTATAGTTCTTGTTACAAAAACTTTTCAAAAAGGAAGATTTTGCAAATGCATTATATTATTTATCCTTATTGGAAATTAATTCTCTTTCATAAATTACAAACCCGATATACAAATAGAATTATTGAAAGCGTGCACAGTACAAAAGTCAAGACTAATTTTTATAAAACCTAAATAGTACTTTTAAAAATCATGAGGCCCTCCACCAAATACGCAAAGGACTAAAATTTCTTGACTTGCCTCATATGATTTTCCCTGGATGTCAGTTATTGTTAAGGAAACGGTATAATAACCATGGATGTCGTATTCAAAATTAGGATGGGCTTCTGAAGATGTGTCTCCATTACCAAAATCCCAATGATAAGAAACCGCATTTACAGAATTATTAGTGATCAGTAAATCCTCCTTTTCATAGAGAGTATAGTCATCATTATGAATCGTAAAATTAACTACTCCTGGGTTTTTCACCTCTTCTTGATACTGTAACGAATGAAAAGTATCCACTTCATCAGTGTTACAAGAAGTGAATAGGTTTATTGTTATCAAAGCAACTAATAAAAAGAATGGTTTCATAGATAAAGTAATATTGTAAGACCTTTAAGTTAACGCTAAGTTGAGAAATATCAAAATTATAATAAAAGACACCTTTTATTTTAGCCTACCTATTTACAGTACCCTAAACCAAGATCGATGAAGGCATCATGCAGATCAAAAATGAAACTCATTAACAACTACCTGATTCCTTCCAGAAATGTGCGTACTCCTGCAAAAGAAACTACGCGTTTATCAAAGTAGGCAATAGCCTTTTTAGATTCATCGTCCGTGGCTTTCATCTGGTTAAGGATATTCTGCAAGTGCATTTTCATATGGCCTTGCTGTATACCTGTAGTAACTAAGGATCTTACAGCTGCAAAATTTTGAGCAAGGCCTGTAGCTGCTATGATACTCATGAGCTTTTCCGCTGATGGATTTCCTAGTAACTCATGAGATCTTTTAGCTATTGGATGAAGCGTAGTAAGTCCTCCCACTGTTCCTACCGCAAGTGGAATATCTAACCAAAATCTAAACACACCTTCTTTTACTTCTGCGTGACTGAGACTTCTATACTGTCCATCTCTACTAGCGTAGGTATGACCGCATGACTCTATAGCTCGGAAATCATTTCCAGTCGCTAATGCCACAGCATCTACCCCGTTATATATTCCTTTATTATGAGTGGTGGCTCGATACGGATCGATCCTTGCGATTTTCACAGCAAGCACAAATTTTTCTGCAAAAGTATGGGCATCCATCCCTCCAGCAAACATTCCTAGTTTATCGATAGGACAAGTAACGCTTGCTCGTACCAAACAGTCCGGTGTATAATTAGAGAGAATACTCATGACGATGAGTACATCTTTCTCATGCTCGTCTAGTTTATCGGACTTGATGACATAATTTTTTAAAGATGCCGAAAATCTTTCTAAACAGGAGTTTACAAAATTTGCTCCCATAGAATCGCAAGTCTGGAAATAGGCTCTTAGTTGATATAATCCCTCTTCCTCTGCTGTAAAATCTAAAAGTTCAATATCAGAAATACCACCACCTCTTTTTTCCATATTGGTTGTGAGATCCTTACTCTCTTCTAGTAACATCTCTTTTATCTTAGGAAAAATGCCTTTGAGCTTATCCCCGTTTCCGGTCCATTTAAAATGAACTTGTCCTACTTTTTCTGTACTTATGATATCTGTTACAAAACCACCTCTAGTCATCCAGAATTTTGCAGCAGCAGATGCCGCTGCAACGACTGACGACTCCTCTATGACCATCGGCACCACATACATCTCACCGTCGATCATAAAATTAGGAGCAACTCCATATGGCATAGGGAAATTACTGATGGTATTTTCAGAAAACCCATCTAGTATTTTTTGCTGTTCTGCATCTCCATGCCAGTGACTTGCTAACTCTGTCATGACCTGTTCTGGATCTGTAAAGAAGGTCTTTGCAATCCATTTTATTTTATCTCTCTTGCGGAGTTTTGAAAATCCGCTTATCGTCTTTTGGTCTCCCATTTTATTTTACTTGTAGAAATGCATATGACATTTCTAATCCTTTCTTTTGACTTAAAACATATTGGCGTAAAGCCTCATAATCTCCTCTGGCATGTTTTAAAAATGCTCCCGCTTGTCCATAAACAGAGGGAGTTTTTAAGGTTTGCATAAGATAATATCCATCTAAAAAATCTTTTACTCCCCCGGAAATAATAATTTGCTTACAGAGCATTTTGTCTCCTAGTTCTTTAGAAATCTGATTTACCATATTAACCATCTCTGTCGCCGAGTGACCTACAAGAGAAAGTGAATCTAAAGTTGCAGGATCGTCTGTTCTCAGTAACTCCAGTTTTGTAAAATTTGTCCCTCCATGTGCAGCAAAATCTACAGCTGCAAGTGGGAGCTTTAATAATGCTTCTAAACTACGGTAACCCATACCTTGACCTACCTCCTTTACGATCAGTGGTATATCTAAATGATCCAATAATTTTTTAATCGTATCGAGTGGAGAAACTTTTATAAGATCTCCTTCTGGTTGCATCCCTTCCTGCAGTGGATTTACATGGATAATTAATCCATCCGCATCCAATTTTTTTACCAAATCCTTAAGGACTTGATATTTATTTTCCAAGACTAGTTCCTCTAACTGAGCTATTCCTAAATTCGCGTAAAGCGGCTGTCCTCCTATGTACTCTCGCACTGCAAAATCAGATATACGATCATCGTCATAAAGCAATGATCTGCAAGAACCGAGACCCATACCTAATCCAAATTCCTTAGCTGCTTTGGCAAGATTGATATTGATGGTTTTTGCCCATTCTGTACCTCCTGTCATACTAGAAATCCATATCGGTAGTGCAAATGACTTATCTAAAAACTGGGTCTTAGTAATGCCATCGTGAGGATGTGGAGCAAGAATCGGCTCATAATAAAACCGCTCATCACTAGTCAGCACTTCTGATGTCAGGGCAAGATCGATATGATCCTTTTTTCGTTGTTGGGCCGTGGGGTCTTGATTCACTATATTTTATTCTGGTTAACAAAAATAGCCATTTACTGACTATCTCACAGTTTTGCACGAATATTGTAGTATAACATTATAATAGCTTCTTTCGTTTAGATTTTAGTGTCCAAGATTTACACCTACACCCTTTTATCGGAAACTAATACCATAATGAAAAAGTATACCCTCCTGTTTTTATTGGCTTTAAGCCCAATATTCCTTATCTCCCAAGATAATGATCGACAATCAAAACTCTATTTTAATGAAGCCATAGAAGCTTTTAATGCCAAAGAATACGATAATGCTTTACAATATTATGACGAGGCAATCAAGTTAAATTCATCTTATACTAAGGCTTTTTACAATAGAGGAAATACGCAACTGCAATTAAAAAATTATCAGGGAGCTTTAAAAGATTTTGAGCAGGTAATCACCTTAGATGCCGATCATGCTAAAGGACATTTGTATAAAGGATACAGTCTAATGCAGTTAAAAAATTATAAGAAAGCTATAACATCTTATAATACGGCTCTCCAAAAAAATCCTGAGTTAGACCGAGCTTATGTAAATCGTGCTAGTGCTTATATAAAACTCAAAGATTACGATAAAGCACTAACGGATTATAGCTTAGTAATCGATCGTGACCCTGAGTCTTACAGCGCATATTATAACCGTGCTCTTTGTTATATGAAGACCAAAAAATATGATAAATCAGCAGAAGATTTTACGCAGTGTATTAATATCTCTCCGGGTAAGTATAAGCTTTATATGAATAGAGGAAAGGCTTATCTGAAATCTGATCAACATGAAAACGCTATTGCAGATTTTACTAAAATAGTGTCTAAGGATGATAGTAATGTAGAGGCTTATTACTACCGTGGTTACAGTAAAATGCTGACTAATGATCTGGCTGGAGCTAATGATGATTTTGGTAAAACTATCTCGCTCGATCCTAAACACGAAAGTGCTTTAAAAAATAAATCTATATGTTCTTTTAGTCTTAAAAAATATGATGAAGCTATAAGTGATTATACAGCTCTAATGAATATAAAAGGATCTGATCCTACATCTATAGTTAATAGAGGAATCGCTAAATTGAAGTTAGAAAATTTTAAAGGAGCAAAGGAGGATTTTTCTCATGCTATAGAAATGGATGGCGATTTTGCGGCCGCCTACTTTAACCGTGCAAACGCAAACCTAAAATTAGAAAATCAGGATGATGCTTGTAAAGATATCCGTAAAGCTGCTCAACTGGGAATGAAAGATGCCGTGCAGCATATTCAGAGTCTGTGTCAGTAA
>CALLXF010000030.1 GCA_938015805.1 uncultured Saprospiraceae bacterium
TTATCAGAAGTCAAATATGCCATATACATTTATATTTTTAGATCTAATAGAAGAGTTATCATCGGTATTATTAAGATTGGTAAACCCTAGATTATAATTAGCTCCTAAAGAAAAACGGTTAAACTTATATCCAGCTCCAGCAGCAAATCCTAGATTAGTAGAATTTATATTATCCCTAATATCTAGACCATCTTCATCTGCTGATAACAATACCGCAAAAGATGGCCCAAAGGATACAAAAATAGTGTTAGCCGCAGCCGAAAAATTATAAATAAAACTTAAGGGTACTTCGAAGTAATTAAAATTAGATTTAAACTCATCACTCCCTATTTTTGCCCTAAATCCCTGGGCAGAGAATAATGCACCCGTTCTAAATCTCAATGCGGTAGTTATCGGGGCTGAATAAGACAGACCTATCTGATACCCCATCCGATTATTTATTTTATCAAAATTATAACCGTCAGAATCAATAGATACAGAAGATAAATTTACGCCACCTCGGATTCCTAATTGTGCATGTAATGGCGAGATACTAAACAAAAATATGATGGTTAACGCACTGATAAATTTCTTCATAATTTTTAGTTTCTTTAATGTAAAAAAATGACTTTTCCTAAATAGATTGATGACTATAAGGATAGACCTTCTATCCATATACATTAGGTAAAGACCATACTTCTTAAAAAATACTCTCGGAAATAAAATTTGTTCGATAAAGAAAATATCGACTCGACATCAAAAAGTAGATGGTATATTATACCGCAAAACTTTCTCCGCAACCACAAGTACGAGCTGCATTAGGATTATTAAAATAAAAGCCTTTGCCGTTAAGGCCACCAGAAAACTCCATAGTAGTATTACAGAGATAAAGGAAGCTCTTTAAATCCGTAACTACCTTTACACCATTATCTTCAAAGACTTGATCATTTTCTTTAACCTCGTTATCAAAATCCATTTTGTAGCTAAGTCCAGAGCACCCCCCGCTGGTCACTTCCACGCGGACAAAATAATCTCCTGTCAGACCTTGGCCTTCCATGAGTTCGGCTACTTTAGACTTAGCTGATTCTGCTACAAAAAGCATGATTTCGAATTTTTATTATTGATTCTTTCCTTTGTAATCTGCAATAGCAGATTTAATCGCATCTTCTGCTAATACAGAACAATGGATTTTTACAGGAGGTAAAGCTAATTCTTCGACGATTGCCATGTTATCTATTTCTAGAGCATCATCGATAGACTTTCCTTTTAACCATTCTGTCGCTAAAGAAGAAGATGCAATTGCTGATCCACAACCAAAAGTCTTAAACTTAGCATCTTTAATAATATTAGTCTCCGAATCTACCTCTATTTGTAGTCTCATTACATCACCACATTCTGGTGCTCCTACTAAACCAGTACCCACCGTATTTTTACTCTTATCGAGTGTCCCTACGTTTTTAGGATTTTTAAAATGGTCTAAAAGTTTTTCTGAATAAGCCATGTTATGATTTTTACTTTATTTTATAACGAATATTATTCGCAATTAGTTCTTTTTAATTAGTGTTCCGCCCACTCTACTGCATCTAAATCTATGCCTTCTTTATACATTTCCCATATCGGACTGAGGTCTCTCATATGCGTAACTCCTTTAGACACTGCTTCTAAGGCAAAATCGATATCTTCCTCCGTCGTGAATCTTCCTAAAGAAAAACGTATTGAAGAATGAGCAAGATCATCTCCTAATCCTAGAGCTTTAAGCACATAAGATGGTTCTAGAGATGCAGACGTACACGCAGATCCTGAGGATACTGCTATATTCTGATTAAAAGTCATCATCAGACCCTCTCCCTCGACATGTTTGAAAGATATGTTAGTTACATGAGGCATTCTATGCTCCGTGTTACCGTTTACATAAACTTCTTCTAACTTTTCCTTAAATCCGGCTTCTAATTTATCTCTAAGGATACTAAGTCTTTTAAACTCTGCATCCATCTCATTTTTTGCAATCTCTGCAGCTTTACCCATACCTACAATACCAGGAACATTTAATGTCCCAGATCTCATTCCTCTCTCGTGACCGCCTCCGTCTAACTGAGCAGTTACTTTTACTCTAGGGTTTTTTCTATTTACAAATAGAGCACCTACACCTTTAGGTCCATACATTTTATGACTTGTAAATGCCATCAGATGTATTCCTAACTCCTTAGGATTTACAGGAATCTTTCCTACGGCCTGAGTCGCATCACTCATAAATAGTACACCATGCTTTGCACAGATCTCTCCTATTTCCTTCATCGGCTGTATTACACCTGTTTCATTATTAGCAAACATAATAGACACTAAAATGGTCTTATCCGTAATAGCTGCTTCTAATTGTTCTAGATCGATCAGTCCATCAGGCTTTACCTCTAAGTAAGTAACCTCACCACCAGACTTTTCGATTTTTTTGCATGTATCTAACACCGCTTTGTGCTCAGTCGTGCAGGTGATAATATGATTACCTTTACGGCTATACATCTCATACACTCCTTTTATAGCGAGATTATCGCCCTCTGTGGCTCCAGATGTAAAAATGATTTCTTTAGAATCTGCGTGAATGAGATTTGCGATTTGCTCTCTGGCGTAATCGACCGCTTCCTCTGCTTTCCACCCAAATGGATGATTTCTGCTGGCTGCATTTCCAGGAATCTCATGGAAAAAAGGCAACATTGTATCTACGACACGTGGATCGACAGGTGTGGTAGCGTTATTATCAAGATATATTAATCGGTCCTTACTCATTAAATTATAGATTTCCTTATTTAAGCTGCAAAGATAACGCTATTGCCATGAAAATGTTCAGTACGGAGAGAAAATAAAATATCCGCAAAATGACTGAAATTAAAGGTTATATAGGCATATTCTGGTTATAGACTTTAACCAATATAAATAGAGACAAATCAAGCTATTATAAAGAATAAAAAAAGTCTAAATGATACTTATAAAAGATAAATAAATAGGACTATATAAAAACTTAATTAATAGTTTTATATAATTACTCCGGAGTAATTATGGCATCAATCAGCATATAGTTCATATGGTCGAGATTATCCCTATTAAGTTTAAGGACTCCTGTAAACTTCATTTTACCCTTGAGGTTTAGCTGACGATTCTTTATCTTCTTTATCGGTAATATATCGACGACTGTCTCAGGACCAGCCATTCCACAAAAAAAGCAGGTAGACTCGGGATATTTAGATAGAACAAGTAACTCATGATCATCTCCTACTTCTAGTGGAATAATATATCCCTCGATAGTTACCTTTTTCCCCGATAGTGCTTTTACTTTATCATTAAAAATCGGATAAGGTACATCAAAGCCATACTCCTCATTGTAGATTTCCTCAAATTCCATTTTGGACAATACTTTCCACGATAGGTCTGTCTGAGCAATACTATTTATCGTAAAAGAAAGGAAAAGAAGGATAAGAAAATTTTTCAAAAGTCTTTTTTGTGTTCCAAAATTACTTTGTTTTCAATAAAATCCTAATTCCTCAGTTTTATATGTAAGCTTAAAATAAAAGAATGGATAGCATCGAAACAAAGAGAGTCTTATTAATTACGTTTAATTAAAATTAAATGTTTCATTGCCATCCACATTTATCAAAAGTAGTCTAGAAACAGGTTTAAAAATCGTCCTTAAAAAGATAGAGATCAGTCTTAGTACTAGTTTAACTAATTTTAAGTCAAATAAAAAAATTAACAAAAGAGATAAGAAACAGCATATTGATATTCAATGCTTTATATATTTCTTAATATTGCATTAATAAACTTTTAAGAATTTTAAGACTCGTTAATCTTGTCACAAAAAAATCAAAACAGCTCAGGAATTAATAAAAACTGGAAGCCTCCACAGGAAACAACTTCTGAGGATGCTGTAGAGTATTTTATAGAAGGGATAAAAAATAGTAATCGTACGATTTTATCAGAGGCTCTTACCCTTATCGAAAGTACTACAAAAGATCCTGCTTTTATTTTGCAGCTACTGGATGGTGTATATGTTACTTCCAAAAATACTTTACGCATCGGAATATCTGGAAGCCCAGGTGCTGGAAAAAGTACTTTTATAAATGCCCTCGGAGCTCATCTTGTGGAGCAAGGAAAAAAAGTGGCTGTCCTTACTGTCGATCCTTCTAGTGAGATTACTAAAGGGTCGATCTTAGGAGATAAAACGAGAATGTATCAGTTGATACAGAATCCTCATGTTTACATCCGACCTACTCCATCGAGTAATTTTTTAGGAGGTGTGGCCTCCACTACTAAAGAGTCGATTCTTCTATGCGAGGCTGCTGGATACGATATAATTTTAATAGAGACCGTAGGTGTCGGGCAGTCAGAAACTCTTGTAAAAAATATGGTAGACCTTTTTTGTCTTATACTCTTACCTGGTGCTGGTGACGAGCTACAAGGAATAAAAAAAGGGATCGTAGAGATGAGTGATCTTTTTATTATCAACAAGGCAGATGGTGATCGAGAACTACTTGCAAAAGAGAGCAGGAAGTTTTACAGGAATGCCATTCATATTGGTGCGGCTTCCGCCAATGAAGACAAAGATGTTCTTATATGTTCCTCATTAGAACAAAAAGGAATAGCAGAAATATGGAATGCCATAACTAAGATTAGTCAAAATAAGAGAGCTAATAAAACATTCGATTACAATCGAGAAGAACAAAATCAAAACTGGTTACGTCAAAAGAAGGAAGCTATTACGGTACAACATCTCAAAGGATTATTAAAAGATAACATTACATCAAAAAAGCAAGAAAACGATGACATGTTCAAGGCATTGATAGATTTTAATACTGAGATAAAAGAGACGATTACAAAATTAAGAACTCAAATAAAAAACTAGCGTGAAGGTAAAGAGGTGTCTATTAGTTATAGTGATATTATGTATGGTCGGTATTTTTTATGCTTATGCTCAAGATAAAGAAACCTTTTTCTCTGAGACTTTTATATCACCAGTTAAGCATAAGGTTAGACTAACCGGATCTTTTGGAGAATTGCGGAAAAATCATTTCCATACTGGTATCGATATTAAAAAATACAATCCGGATGGAGATAGTTTATTCGCAGTTATGTCAGGCTATGTGTCTAGACTTCGCATGCAAAGTGGGAGCTATGGAAAATCTGTCTATATTACACATCCTAACGGTACGACCTCTGTTTATGCTCATCTGGAAGAATACGAAAAAAACATCCAGAAGAAAATTCAGGATAAACAAAGGCAATTAGAAACTTTTGAGATCGATTATTATCTTCCTTCTGATGCCATACCCGTAAATCAAGGAGACTACATCGGTATGCTCGGAAATACAGGAAGATCCTCGGGTCCTCATCTGCATTTTGAAATTAGAAACACAAAAACCGAACTGGCAATCAATCCACAGTTATATGATTTTGGGGTAAAGGATAGTAAGGCTCCTGTCTTGGAAAAGTTTATCATACATGATTTGGATAGTAATTTTCAGATATTAGAAAAAGCGATCTTACCTCCTTCTACGAAGTCGCATACTACTAAGAGTAAGTATATCGGTATCGGTTTTAAAGGCTTTGATCAGATGGATGGTCTGAGTAATAAAAATGGAATCGCGGACATAAAAGTTTATGTAGATAATCGACTGAACTATTATGCAAGTTACGATACGATCAGTTTTTACGAAATGAAATATATCAATGCGATCATCGATTACGAGGAAAAAATCGTAAATAATTCTACCTACTACATGTGCTATCAGTTACCGGAAAATAAATCCAGAAATATTAAGAAAGCTGTAGAGGGAGGACTTATTAATATAGATAAAGCAACAGATATCAGGATCGTTCTAAAGGATCTTTCTGGAAATAGAAATATTTATTCGCTTAAAATTGTTCCTGATAACCCGTCACAAAACAGCTTGGTCTCTCGCAGATCTAAAGGGGATGAAAAAATTGGGCTCGACCCAAAAATAGCCCATACCCTCCGTTCAAAAAATGCTCAAGTTACTCTAAAACCGGGAACCATTTATAAGCGAGATCAAGTAGACTTAAAATACAATCCAGGAGCTAAATCCTTGCAAGTAAGTTCGCAAAGTACACCTTGTCAAAAATACTACGACCTACAGATTAGTGGTATAACAGATCCAAAGATGTGCCTGTATCATAAAGATATCTCTGGCAAAAGTTATAACGTAGGTGGCTCAGTGTCCTTAGATACTTTCCGATGTAATGTAAATCGGTTTGGTTCATTTTATCTAAAAGCAGATCGCACCCCACCGACTATCCGATTTGCAAACAAGACAGATAAAAAGTTGAAATTCTGGATAAAAGATGATACTAATGTAGCGGGTAAAACTCCAGAAGTAAGAATAAAATGTACCACAAATGGAAAATGGATACCCTATTATTATAAATCCATGACACATCTGATGGAGATTAATTTATCTGATCTAGAGGGCTCCGAACTCATGATCGAAGTGTCGGATTATAAGCAGAATAAAAAAATATTAAAATATCCGCTGTAGGTAATAAACATTTAAACTAAAATCATGTTTGATTTCTTGAGAAACAACACACGACTATGTCCATTACCCACCTTAAGGAAGGAGATCAGGCTCCCGTTTTCACCGGTATAGATCAGGATGAAAACACTATAAGTTTATCAGATTTTGCTGGCAAGAAACTAATACTTTTCTTTTATCCGAAAGATGATACACCAGGTTGTACAAAAGAGGCATGTAACCTTAGAGACAATTATAATTACTTCATAAAAAAGGGTTATGCGATACTAGGTGTTAGTCCGGACAAAGCAAAAAAACATCGCAAATTTATCGACAAATATGAATTCCAATTTCCTCTCATTGCAGATACGGAAAAAGAAATCATTAACAATTATGGAATCTGGGGTCCCAAAAAATTTATGGGTAAAGAGATTATAGGTCTACATCGTACGACTTTTGTGATAGACGAAAATGGTGTGATAGAGCAAATCATAGCCAAAGTAAAAACAAAAGACCATGCGGATCAGATAAAAGAAGTGATGGGTCTTTCATAATCAAAATCTCATCTACATATTAAGCAATATTATTAAATAATCTAATCTTTAAAAAGTTAGTAAGAGTTTAAGGAAGCACAGATAAACAGTCTTCCTATTTCTAAATTATATTTCCCTATCGGCATATTTTAAATCGCCATCCTAAATCTTATAAGTATTATTGACAAGATTTACCTAGCCTATTTCTAATTAATTTTTTTTTAATGTCACCTCGATTTAAGTCCCCAGGTTTCTACATCCGTAACGTATTTTAAAAATGTATATATATTTGTTATTTTGCATTTAGAATTACTTCTTTTAAACCAAAAAAACTTTTACTATGAAAAAATTAACAAGCGGAATTTTGATTTTATTTATGCTTGGATTATGTCAGACGTCCTTTGCTCAAGGAAATTATAAAACAGCCATCGGTCTTAGATTAGGTAGTCCAGTAGCTTTAAGTTACAAGACCTTTGTAAAAGAAGATATAGCAGCAGAAGGGTATCTTTCTTTTAGATCATTTAGTGGTTACAGTTTTACCTCTGTGGGAGTATCTGGTCAGAAGCATACTCCTATACCGAGTGTAGAAAGATTATCTTGGTACTATGGAGCTGGACTAGGAGCCTTCTTTTATAGTTTTGATAATGATTTTATACGTGGTGATAGTGGATCACTAGGTATCGGGATACAGGGTTACTTAGGATTAGATTATGCTTTAGCTGATACTCCATTAAATTTTAGTGTGGATTGGATACCGACATTTTTTGTTTCTGGTTTTGGCAGCGGGTTTGGGGCAGGATATGGTACTTTTGCAGTAAGATATATTTTAAATAGACAGTAATAAAATAAGTCCTAATTCTTAAATAGCGAAGAGGTGAAACTTCTTCGCTATTTTTTTCTTTTCTGTATTCCCAGAAACTCTTTATCTAAACATGCAAATCTTTAAAAGGAATAGACAGGAGTGTTTTTTGAGTTTTTAAAACTTGTATTTCCGTAGAATGAATAATTACATCATCTACTTTTCAAAGAATTTATAATAGCAACAAAAACTATCGTCACTGCTAAGTCTATAGTTCCACCCTCTATAAAATCTTGAACTATCCAATCTCTAGGGTCATCAATACGATCCATAAAAACATGAAATTCTTCTTGATCAGATTGCTTTATTAACCAGTGATTAGGGTTTCCTCTATATTCTGTTTTGAGTCTGTAAGAGTTATCCCCGGCTTTTATTTCCCATTCTGAAAAATCATTTCGCCAGATTGTTTTCGCTGATATGCGATCGCCTAGTTCTGTAATAACAATCCAAGAATTCGGATTTTCTGACCACTCTCTTTTAATATCTCCAGACGTGATATCACCAATGGTATATTCCCAGGCAGTGATATCATTATCTAGTCTCCATTTAGGTTCTAGAGTACCTTCTACTTCCTCATCATCCGTGTAGATTGCCCACTCATCGAGTCTGTCATCCCAGACGGTACTTATCTGTATAATTACCTGGGCATGTACGCCACAAGTGATTAAACAAAATACAAGCAGAAATTTAAAACGGTAAATCATCAAAATCCTCATTTCCTTGTGTAGAAGACGACTCTTTTGATGGCATGTTACTAGGATCTGGGAAAGAAGCATTTTCGGCTGGAGCCGAATTTACAGCAGTTGCCTCGGCAGTAGCATGTTTTTCTACTCTCCACGCATTTAGATTTGTAAAGTATTTTTCGTTCCATTCTCTTCCTCTAAGATCGAAGTGTACTTTTATCATATCTCCTTCGTTGTAAGAATCTATAACTTGACATCTATCTTGGGTCAACTGGAATTTTACAAACTGTGGATACTGTCCATCCGTTTTAATAACAAATTCTCTTGCTTGGAATGTATCAGTTTTATTTTCTGTATCAAATTTCTTATGTAATGCTCCTTCTATCTCAAATGACATAATGTTATATATATTTTTTGCAAATGTAAATAACTCTGATAAAAGATGCCTCGATATATACAAATTAAAAAAGTAAACCTGCTATAACACGCTTACTTACCGGCGATCATTAAAACATTACATTCTTCCTGTGTAGCCATCCAAGAAAAACTGGGGTCAGTAAAAGAAACAGAACCTGTATTACAGATATCCTCAATACAAATTGTTAATAGATTATCAACACTATCAGAAAATGAATATGTTCCTATCTCCACATCTGAGAAATCTAATACACCATCTTTCAGATAATTTATGGTTCTAGTAAAAATACCATTCTTAAACTCTGCAGTTCCATCTGTACAATGATTTATACCATTAATATCTACACAACTTATATTACCAAAGGATAGGTCAAAATTTTCCTCTATGTTAATACAATCTGATATTATTAGAGATTGTAAATTCCATAAGCCTAAAATCTTAGATGATGGACATGCATCAGTATCACACCCAGTGCCCAGAGTTAGACAGAGGAGTATTATAATAAGTGAATGATAATTTAGATGTCTCAATGGAAAAGAAAAAGAATTCGATAGACATAAGAAACAAATCTATCGAATTCTTAATTTTTTTTTAAATCTTATTTCGATGCTCGTAAAGTAAATACGCAACCATCATCAGATCCTAGTAATGTCATACTAGATCCAGAAAAACTTACTATTCCTGTAACACAATCACCGAATTGGCAAATTGTAAGTTCGTTCTCATTAGTATCTGAAAAAGAGTAAGTTCCATTTCCAGTATCTGACTCTTCTACCTCACCATTTACTGTCTCAGTAAATACAGATACTAATGTCCCTGGAGCCGTAAAACTTAGCGTAACATTTTGGCATTCTTCTTCTCCACCATTGTCTTCACAACTTGCATCTCCATAAATTTCTAGATCATTATTTATTTCGTCGTCACAATCGGAGTATTCTACTGAATCGATATTCCATGTTCCGATTACCTGATCCGCAGGTTTATCATCATCTCCACAAGATGTAAATAAAAATAATCCAAGAGCGAAAAATAATAAATTTGAAAATTTCATTGATTTCATTTTTAATGATTGATTTAAATTCTATTCTGATATTTTATACAACCTAATTAAACCGTTTTCCTAAACAACTTTCATATTTTAAATTAAAATATGAAAATAATAGATGTTAGGCCTAAACAGAAAGTATACTTATTACATGCCTCCAACAATTGTAATGTTACAACCATCATTAGAATCTGTTATTGACCAGGTCATGGATTGCTCTGTTATAGATAACGAACCCTCTTCGCAGTCACCAAGAATGCAGATAGTTAAAAGGCCATTATCCGAAAAGCTATAGGTACCAGAATCTGATTCCGAACTAACAGTTTGTCCATCTTGAGTAATAAGCGTATTAAATACAGCGGTTGATGGAGCTGTAAAAACTAAAGTCGCTGAACTACAAATAGTTGATTCAAAAATTGTATCACATTCAAAGTTTTGAATATCATTATCATCAGGATCATCACAATTTGAGGCCGTAATGGAAGAAATATCCCATGTTCCTATAATCAATTCTTCAGATGTAGGATCATCGCCACATGAAGTAAACAGGAATAATCCAAAGACAAAAAGTAATAGTTTTGTTGGTTTCATTGATTTGATTTTATAGTAGTGAAAAATAGACTTATTAGAGGTAGCCTCTACAAAATAAACGCTTTAGTAAGAGAGCTTGCTGCCTATTGCCTATCCTTGGCTGGGCCAAACAAATCCATTACTCACAAACTAATTAGCAATATTAATATTACTAGTCTCTCGGACACATATATTATAAGAAAAAAATTTAGTTATATTTTATGCGGTAGTGTAACATCATTTATTCATTGTACATTGACATGAAGTTAATCCATTACTACTTCTAACCGAACACTAATTTAACCACCAAAATCATCAAAGGCTACGTTTTCTTCTGGAATACCCCAGTCATCAGCCATCTTAAGAACACACTGATTCATAATCGGAGGTCCACAGAAGTACAGTTCTAAATCTTCAGGAGCTTCGTGCTTACTTAGATACTCATCGATTACGACCTGGTGTACATATCCTTTAAATCCATCACCTTCTGGATCGTCGATATCTTTTTTAAGTGTCCAATTATCTTCTGGAAGTGGATTATCTAAAGCTACTGCAAAACGGAAATTAGGAAACTGTTTTTCTATTTCTCTAAATTCTTCTACGTAGAATAGTTCTTGTTTTGTACGACCTCCATAAAAGAAGGTTACCTTACGCCCAGTTTTTAAGGTGTGAAATAAGTGGTATAAATGCGATCTCATTGGAGCCATTCCCGCTCCTCCTCCTACGTATAACATCTCTGCTTCTGTAGGTTTTATAAAAAATTCGCCGTAAGGCCCTGAAATCGTTACTTTATCTCCTGGCTTACATCCAAATACATAAGAAGAACATATACCTGGATTTACATCCATCCATCCTCCCTTTGCTCTATCAAAAGGAGGTGTCGCTATCCTAATCGTCAAAGAAACGATATTCCCTTCTGCAGGGTGATTACTCATAGAATAAGCTCTGAATATCTCCTCGTCATTAACCATTTTAAGATCCCATAATTTAAACTGATCCCAGTCTTTTTGGAATTTATCTGGTGTATCATGATACTTAGGATGAGCGGTGATATCCATATCTTTATAGTCCACAGTAGTCTTAGGAACATCGATTTGTATATAACCTCCCGCTTGGAAATCTAGATTTTCTCCTTCTGGTAATTTTACAATAAACTCCTTTATAAAAGTAGCTACATTATAATTAGAGATCACCTCACACTCCCACTTCTTAATACCAAAAATCTCCTCTGGAATACGGATATCCATATCCTCTCTAACCTTTACCTGACAAGCAAGTCTTTTATTTTCCGCTGCTTCTTTTCTGGTCATATGATCCATTTCTGTAGGAAGTATGTCTCCTCCTCCTGAATCTACGTGACACTCACACATGGCACACGTTCCTCCTCCTCCACATGCAGATGGTAGAAACACATCTTTACCAGAAAGAGCACTTAATAGCGTCTGCCCTGGCTGAACCATCATCGGATTTTCTTCATCACCGTTTACGATGATTTTTACTTTTCCTTGAGGAATTAATTGTTTTCTAGCATAAATTAATAACATAGATAGAAGCATGATTACAAGTGTAAACGCTATCCATGCAAAGGCTATCGGTAATGCATCAAATAAAACAAAGCTCATTTTTCTCTAATTAAAAATTAACAAAATCAATTCCCATCAATCCCATAAATGCCATTCCCATCATACCTGTAAGTAGAAATGCCATCCCTAATCCTCTCATTGCTGGAGGTACATTAGAGTATTTTATTTTTTCTCTGATCGCTGCAATAGCTACGATCGCTACAAACCATCCAAATCCTCCTCCTAATCCAAACGCTACAGACTCTCCAAAGTTGTATTCTTTAGAAACCATAAAAAGCGAACCTCCTAAGATGGCACAGTTTACTGTAATCAATGGTAAAAATATCCCCAGTGAATTATATAAAGCTGGAGACATTTTCTCTACTACCATCTCTACCAATTGCACCATAGAGGCGATTACTGCTATGAAGAGTATAAATCTGAGAAAAGTTAAATCCGTACTGAATACACCGTTTTCGCTGAGCAGATAAGTTTCTATCATCCAGTTTATCGGCATCGTAATACCCAGTACAAAAATTACGGCTAGTCCTAATCCGAAAGCTGTTTTTACAGATTTAGATACCGCTAGAAAAGAACACATTCCTAGGAAGTAGGCTAACGCCAAATTTTCTATGAATGCTGATTTTATAAATATGTTAGCTAATTCGCCCATTGTAATCTTTGTCTTTTAATTAGGAAATGTCTACCAGTTTAGGATTCCAAGCTCTATGAGCCCATATCAAAACCGCGATCACAAACATCGCCGATGGAAACTGTACCATTAAACCATTACTTACATACCAACCAAAAATATCAGAGGTTTCTGTATTTATTGCATAGATATCTCCTGCTCCGATCAGCTTCATCCCAAATAACTCTCCTTTACCCAGAAGTTCTCTAAAAAATGCTACGATTAGTAAAATGATCCCGTATCCGATACCATTACCCAATCCATCTAAGGCTGACTCATAAGGTCGGTTTGCCATAGCAAAAGCTTCTAAACGGCCCATTACGATACAATTAGTAATAATCAAACCTATAAAGACAGACAGTTGCTTATAACTTTCGAAAGCATACGCCTTGAGCGTAAGCTCTACCACTGTAACTAATGTTGCAATAATCACCAGTTGCACTATCATTCTCACTTGACTCGGTATCGCCTTACGCAGAGCTGATGTAATTACATTAGATCCTACACAAACAAAAACCACGGCGACTGCCATGACCGCTGCGTTTTTCATACCTGTAGTTACTGCTAGAGCAGAACATATACCCAGTACCTGAACAGTAATCGGATTATTATCATTTAAAGGATCGGTAATTAAAGCACGTTCCTTTTTTCCGAATGAAATGGGTGTTGCCACCTTTTTTTCTAAAACTTGTGTTTCTGCCATCTGTCAGAATTTATTTAGACTTAAATAGATTTTAAGTACGGTTCGTAATATTTTAATCCTCTCTTTAACATCTCACTTACTCCATTTGCTGTAATCGTTGCTCCAGAGATTCCATCAACCTCATAGTCAGGATCTTTTGCTCCACCTTTACGAACGTAAACGGAAGTATAGTTTCCTTGCTCATCGTATATTTTAGTACCTGTAAATTGCTTTACCCAGGTCTTATTATCTTTTATCTCCGCACCTAAACCAGGCGTCTCAGCTTTATGATCAAATGATACACCAGCTAGAGTTCTGAGATCAGACTCTACTGCTACACAACCCCATATAACATCCCATAATCCCTTACCTGTAGCTGATAAAATATAAAATTTATCACCTGATTTTTTCTTATAAATAAAGAGTGGTAAAACTCTCTCAGACTCAGGTTTTTTCATTTCTTTGAGAATATCAACATTTTCTGCCTGACCCCCAGCATATCCAAGTGCCTCTACTTCCTCTTTTGTTAATTCGGTGCCGTCCATCCTTAATACTTTCTGCTCCACCTGGTTAGAAAAAATATCATCTACCTGATCATTATTTATAGAAGCATAATCCATATCTAAATGTTGAGAAACTGCTCCTAGTGTTGCTTTTTTGGCATAAAGCAAGGCATTATCTTTACTTCTCTGTGCCCATGCAGAAGACAAAAAAGCCAGTAGTAATGATACTACAGTGGTCATGATGAGGACAAATATTACGATTGATCTTGTACTATGCATTGACTACTCTTTTTTTCATGTTAGCCTCTAAGACATAGTAGTCTATGAGGGGTACAAATGTATTCATGAATAATATCGCTAGCATCCATCCTTCTGGATAACCAGGATTAAATACTCTTATCAGTAAACCTATAATTCCTATGGCAAAACCATAGATGTATTTCCCGATATTGGTCGATGATGCAGTTACTGGATCAGTAGCCATAAAAACCATCGCAAATAGGAAACTTCCTATATAAAAGTGGTAATACCATGGAACGGACATAAATGCATTGGCATCCCAAGCATTAAACCCTAAACCCATAACCGCACATCCGATGATCATCCCGATCATTACTCTCCAACTCGCAATACCTGTAGCTAATAATATTAAACCACCAAGTAGTATTAAAGGTTTAGAGGTTTCTCCTATAGAACCAGGGATTGTTCCCCAGAACATTTGAGCGACAGAAAACTGTTCGGTAACAGCGGTCCATCCTCCCTTAGTGGCTAGTCCCATCGGTGTTGCACCACTATAGGCATCTGCTACGACCGTTCCGACCTGGAACTTTGCGACATCCATCCACTCAAATACTGTATTAAATAAACCTGTATGCCACCAGCTATAATCAACTGACATTCCAGGAGCTAATTTCTCATACCCTGATACCCATACTTCGTCACCAGATATTGTACCTGGATAAGCAAAGAATACAAATACTCTTGCAAGTAAAGCGATGTTCCAGATATTCATACCAGTACCACCAAAAGCTTCTTTACCTAGAATAACTGCGAAGGCTACTGATAACCCCAGTATCCATAAAGGAATATCAGGTGGCATGATCAATGGAATCAGTGCTCCAGAAACAAGGTATCCTTCTTCAACAGCGTGACCTTTCTTAGCAGCGAAAATAAACTCGATCCCTAAACCAACAACATTAGCAACTATAAAAATAGGTAGTAATTTTATCAGTCCGTGAGCTAGCTTTAGGTGAAAACCCTCTAATATGCCAAGATATTGACCTGCAGCTACAAAATGCTGATGACCTATATTATAGGTACCAAACAAATAACAAAACTGCATGGCAATAACTACCATCACCATTGTTCTTTTAAGATCCATACCATCTCTGATATGCACCCCACCTTTAGTCACTGAGTCTGGTGAAAACAGAAAAGTAAAAAAGGCATCGTATGTAGTATGTAGATAGGGACTTTTCTTTTTGTCCGGTTCTATCTTCTTAAAGAATTCTAATAATCCCATTTGCTATTTTTAAGATTGTTCTCTCATCATATCCAGCCCTTTACGTAATATCGATTGTAAAGGTTGTTTAGATGTACAAACAAATTCGCAAAGAGCTACATCTTCTTCTGATAGCTCATTTATTCCTAATCCTTCCATTCTTTCGATATCATTTGCAAGAATGGCTTTCATTAAATGCTGAGGAAATACATCCATCGGCAAAACTTTTTCGTATTGTCCAGAAACTACAAAAGCACGTTTTTCTCCGTGCGTATTAGTATCGGCTTCGTATTTAAAATCTGGCATTAAAAACCCCGGTAAGGTCTTAGATAAACTCGGTCGCGGAGATAATGGTAATAACCACCCAAACATCTCATTATAATTTCCTTCTGCTAATGTCGTAATTTGATCATCCCCATAATTTAAGAAATCATCCATAGTAACTGCCTGGCCTGTAAGCACATCTCCAGCAACAATTCTCATATTAGGGTCACTCATGTTTGCTTTGAGCAAATCTCCTATATGAGCACCGACATGAGTTGCTACATATCTAGGTTCTGCTATTCCAGCCCCTGTTAAAGCTACTTTTCTGGATAAGTCCACTTTTCCATTTAGAAAGAAACCTCCTATAGTTGCTACTTCCTGAACACCTACTGTCCACACTGTTTCTTTTCTGATCGGTGACGTATGGTGTATCTGTACCCCTACATTACCCGCTGGATGCTTACCGCTAAAATAATTTATTTCTACACCGGTAGCATTTGCAAAAGCCGATGCAGGTTTATTATTACCGTCTAATCCTAAGAATACTTTTCCTACAGTAAGTTTGTTTAAAACATCTAATCCTTTTTGAAAAGCTTCCTCTTTTCCTTCTATTAATATATTATGATCAGGAGCTAGAGGTGCTGTATCGAAGGTGGAGATAAAAATATTAGCTGGAATATCATCGATACCTGGAATGATATCAAAAGGTCTTTGGTTTAGTAAAGTCCATAAACCCGAACCAATCATAGCGTCTCTAATATCATCTCGATTACAATTTTCTATCTTAGGAAAATCATACACCTCGTAATCCATCATTTTATCAGCCAGGATAATCACCTCAGTTATTGCTCTTTTAGCTCCTCTTCTTACTTCTACAATTTCTCCACTTACTGGAGAAACATACTTAACATCTGGATTTTTCTTGTCAAAAAAGATAACCTCACCAGCCTTTACCTCATCTCCTTGTGCAACAATTACCTTAGGAATCGGAGAGTTTCCTCTAAAATTTGGTGGCTTGATAGCAAACCTAGTGACGCCTATATTGTGATCTACTGTATCGGATGCTTCTCCTTTTAATTTAATGTCAAAACCCTTCTTAAGTTTATGGAATTTACCTTTTACAAAAGATGGAGCTTTAGGGGCTGTGATACTTCCTAATTTTGGGAATATCCCGATATCACTTTTCTCAGTATCAATTCCTGATTTTTCAGCTTCGATTTTAAGTAAATTATCTGATAAAGATGTTACTACCCAGAGTAATAAAAATAGACCTACTGCCATGAGGGCGTAGAGCGTTACATTACTAGCACCGGAAGACTGCGCAAAGGAAAATTGAGAGAGAAAAAGAAGTGAAAAAAGGATAGTTAACTTCTTTATTTTCAATTTGGTTCTTTTTAAATAATTAAAATAGCTACAAAGATAAGAAGCTTTAAAAATTATGAAGCTCACTGCACGCTGATTTTGCCATTAAAATCTATTTAGACTGATTCTAGATAAATCCTTTTCCAGTTAAACCAGCTCGGAATGGCAATCAAAATATAGATCATCATCATCATTACAAAAACATAAGCCCCTTGACTATAATAGATATAGATGTATAATAGGTCGGCTATAATAAAGATGATCCAGTTTTCGATCTTACGATAGACGAGTAAAAATGTTCCTATGACAGAATATACTGTGGTGAAAATATCCAGAAAAGTACGGCTCGATTCTATAAATCTCTCAGCCCACAAATAAATCAAAAGAACGACAATAAATCCTCCAAATATCCAAATCAAATTTTGCTTTAAACTAAGGTAAGATATCGGTTTAGTGCTATTATTATTGCCTCCGTATTTCCAAATGTAGAGACCATAAAAGCTCATTAGACCATAAAAGACCTGTAGACTTCCGTCAAATTTTAAATTTAGTATCTGGTAGGAATAATACGCCCATAACACAGAACTCAATAATCCAAAAACGAAACAAAGAGGTAAGTTTTTATAAGCTAAATATATGTAGATCAGGGCAAATAAGGACGCCATCCATTCGAGGAGGCTGGTAGATTGCAGTTGAGTAATAAATTCGCTCAATAAAGTTAATTATCTCCTTTTAAAACTTGTGCTTTAAAAAACGCTTCTACTACAATAGGATCAGTATTAGCAATAATATCTACAGCTTTTTCTACTTCTCCCTCATAGCCAGTACTATCAAAAAGAACATGTATCTCTCCTTCTTCTCCTGGTTTTATCTCACCATCTGTCCACTGTATATCCGAGCATTTACAAGCCGTAATATGTTCTATAAATAAGGATTCTGTCCCAGTATTTGTAAATCGAAATATCATAGGAACTTTTGTTCCTTCTTTCATATCGCCTAAATCAATATATTGATTTACAAAGGTCATCACAGGATATTGCTCATCCGTTAATTCTGTTGCTGATGCGGATTCTATTATACCCGACTGAGACATTCCCGTAAGGGTGAAAAGCATTATGATGGATACAATCTTGGCAATAAGAAAATGAGACTTCATTTTACAATTAATTTATAAACCTATGACGTAAATTTTATCAAAAGGTAAACCAAAACAGTCTGAATTTTAACCTCTGATAATTTCTATCGTTTCAGGACCAGAGATCATTTTAAATTCTGTACGTCTGTTTACTCGATGCTCATCATCCGAACATCTAACTCCATTAGTACAGTGATTTAAAATTACTGACTCTCCATAACCTACTGGCTGGATACGAGCCCCATCTACTCCTTTATTTATTAACCAGTTCCTAGCGGACTCTGCACGACGCTGGGATAAATTCTGGTTATATGTAGAAACTCCTCGAGAATCTGTGTGTGACGATAATTCGATTACTAGATCTGGATATCTGTTCATTACCTCTAGGATAACGTTAAGATCGATCTCTGCATCACTTAAAATTTTATCATCATCGTAATCGTAATATATATTATTAAGCCTGATCGCTTCGTTTCTTTTAACCACTTCTACCACTTCTTTAGGCTCTTCTTTAACTACAACAGGAATTGGTTTTAACTTGATCGTTTTATTAACCGTATAATCATCTATAATGCCTACTGTATTAAATTCTACAGAATCAGGATAATACCCCTCTCTAGTAATTACCGCTTTATAAGTATGCTCAGAATCTAATAAGAAATTAAAATCATTACTTGCTAGATTTATT
The DNA here is from genome assembly GCA_938015805.1 of uncultured Saprospiraceae bacterium. Taxonomy (GTDB): domain Bacteria; phylum Bacteroidota; class Bacteroidia; order Chitinophagales; family Saprospiraceae; genus JAHDHU01. Next base: position 18,994 of record CALLXF010000030.1, read on the forward strand.
TTAGAAGTTGTATCTCTATCCATTGTGATATCTATGAGATCCACATTAGCTTCAGTAAGTGGTTGATCGTTTTCATCATTTACTTTAGCTAGAAGATTTATTACAATCTCTCTTATGCTAAATTCGTAAATATCATCACAACAGGTTTTACTCTTTAATCTCTTTTTGTCCTTATGGATTCTATTAGACACTATATAACCTCCTGTACCGTCTTTATTTAATGTAAAATCGATATCGTCATATGACGAATTATATACAAATCCCATATTTACAGGAGCTGTCCAAGTAGAACCATTCCATGAGCTATAGTTTATATCTTGACCTCCCATACTTGGATGACCATCTGATGAAAAATATAAAGTACCCTCATTATAATAAGGGGATACCTCATCTTCCATAGTATTAATCACTGATCCTAAATTTACAGGACTAGAATATTGGCCACCACCCTCATGCGAAGCGTAATAGATATCAAAGCGACCTTCTCCACCTTCCATATCAGAAGAAAAGAAAAGTACCTCTGTACCAAATAGCTCCCCTACTGATGGGTGCTTTATCTGAAATTCTCCATTAATATTTAGTTCTTCTGCACCATCCCATCCATTATCTGATTTACTAGACACATACACCTTAGATTCTATTACCTCATTACCTTCTAAGAGAGATCTGGTAAAATACATTCTATTACCATCGTTAGAAAAAGATGGATTTGAAGTATGATAACCTTCTCTGTTAATCGTACTTTCTAGTGCTGTAGACTTTTCGTATTCTCCCTCGTCATTTTTAGAAACAGAAAATATTTTAGTATAATAATCTCCTTCTGAGCCGTCTAAAACGATTGCTTTTTTCCTTGCAAAAGAAGCAAAGTAAAGTGATCCATCTGCATTCTTTTCAGGAGAGAAATCAGCGGAAGCACTATTTATTTCTTTAGGTAAAAAGTCTAATACGGTACTGATGTTTTCCTCTAAGTCAGATAGCATCATGATCCCTTTTACATCATTTTCTGCCACTGCTTTTAACTCATCATCATCAGTCTCAGCCATAAACAACTGATACTGCTCTAGAGATTCTTTATAAGCACCGATCGCTTTTAAAGACTTAGCAAACATGATACGATCTTCTTTATACTCGTTATTTTTATCTCTAGATAATATTCTGTTATAGCCTTTTGCTGCTTTTTCATAATCTCTTATCAAGAAGCTCAGCTGAGCTACGTTTAGAGCTAAATCTTTGTCTTTACTTTCTTTATAAGCTTTATCAAACCATTCTATGGCATTGACATAATCATTTGCGGCAAGAGATTCCTCCGCAACCTCTAACATCGTCTCATAACTAATACTACGAGTCGGCTGAGCTATGGATATAACGGCAAAAAATAAAACTATAGATAATGATAAGAATGATCTCATTAGAATATTTCTTAAAATGGTTTTTTAAATGATTACAGTCGTGGACAAATAATGATCGGATCTGGTTTTGGTTTTTTAGATAGCACGTGTATGTAATTTACTGCTAGTTCTAAACCTCCGTAAGTACCGGTCTGAGCTGTTGCTCCAAGATCAACATCGTATGCCAATCCAATTCTCCAGCTTTTATAATCTACTCCTAGATATATAGGAATATTAAAATCATTATTTAGTGTATTAATACCAGCTCCGTATTTAAAATCCCAATCTGGTTTAAACATATAACCAAATATGGCCTGAGTATATAATTTTTCATTTACGCCTTCTTTCAAAAACACTATTTGCGGCTCGAAAGAAGATTTTTTTCCAGTCTTGGTTTTAAACCTAAAAAAAGCTGTGGTTCTAGTATCCAGGTCATCTTGTCCTTGGACTCCAAAATTTTGAGTCCCAAATTGTCCCATAGATAAACCAAAGGCAATATCATTTTTCTTATTCATCTGTGCTTTATAAGCCACACCTACTGTCCAAGTCTTTGCATCTCCAGTAAGCTCCTTCATCATAGCATTAGTAAACAAGGCTGCCGTAGGAGTACCCTCAACTATTTCTTCTTCGGACCGGGCACTAGATATATCGACAGTTTTACTCTTTAGACTATAACTTCCAGCTATGGTAAACGCACCTTTATATTTTTTCCCAAAACCTAAATGATAAGCTAAGTTAAGACCGGACACCCCTAGATTTACAGGAACATTTTCTACACTTCCTGAAGCATCTAGGTCATAAGAAATTCCTACTCCTATCCAGTCTTTTTTTCTAAACCCTCTAATAATTGGAGCATCTACAAAAACTTCTAAAGTATTCCATCCACTTCCTAATCCTCCAGTAGCTGCAGAGCCCCACTTTTCTTTTCCTATGGCACCTATCCTAAAAGTTCCATTATAGGCTCCCGTTAATGCAGGATTTAACATCGCCGGTGCATGTTGCCATTGGTTAAACTGCAGTAACTGTGCGTTACCAAATTTTGCAAATGCTAAGAGCAAAAAAACAACTGTTATTCGTCTGATCATAATATTCAGATTATTCATCATAATATAAGCGTGTAAGATAAAGTTATTTTTACAAATATGACCTTTTGGTAAGGTTAATAGAGTTCCATTTTTCTTAAATGTCTCGATCAGCAAGAAAAGATGGATATTTGTAGAAAAAATAGAGCTTAAACAGATCGATATTATCCATTTTAAACGTTTTTTAGACATCAATAGAATCCTATACATATTAATGCTTGTTTTCACTTCGCTTTCCATTGGCGTAAGCCAAAGTAGTGAACAAAAACTTGCTCTTTTTGAACCTGCTGACACACTCCATCATACTCGATTTAAATGGGCATTAGGGGTTTCTGCGACGACATACACTGCCTTTTCTATAGGTTTATATAATGCATGGTATAGTAAATTTGATCAAGAATCTTTTCATTTTTTTGATGACTGGAATGAGTGGGAAAATATGGATAAATACGGGCATTTTTACACCAGTTATTTCCAAGCAGCCCTATGTTATAAGGGAGCAAAATGGACTGGCCTCAGCGAAAATAAATCTATAACGACTGGCCTGATATGCGGAGCTTTATTCCAAACGACTATCGAAGTGATGGATGGATTCTCTGCCAAATGGGGATGGTCATGGAGTGATTTTGCTCTTAATAACGGAGGTCTAGCAGCTTTCTATTTTCAACAAAAACATTGGGGCGAACAACGGATTACTTTTAAAGTGTCATCCTGGCCTCAATCTTATAGTACAGATCCTATAATTTCCGAATCAGGAAATGCGACTAGCTCTAGGGCCAGGCGTGCGGATAATCTATATGGAAAAAGCTGGGCAGAACGTTATCTTAAAGATTATAATGCTCAGACCCACTGGGCATCAATAAATATCTCTTCTTTTGCTGGACCGAATACTAAAATCCCTAAATGGCTCAATCTGGCCATAGGCTATGGTGCAGATAATATGTATGGTGGATTTGAGAATAGCTGGGTAGAAAATGGAGAAACCTTTACACTCGATTCTGAAAATGATCGATATCAACAATTCTACCTCGGCCTAGATGTGGATCTTAATCGCATAAAGGTCAAAAATCACTTCTTAAAGTCGCTCTTTTCGACCCTTAATATTTTTAAAGCTCCACTTCCCGCAATAGAGATTAATACCAAGGGTGAGGTTAGTTTTCACCTATTTGCTCGGTAGTTTCTTAGACAATAGTCTGACCGACTTTAGATGCAGGATGATAGACATGACTTTTAGAAATTTAAACTTTGATTCCCTCGAACCGTTAAATCTATAATCGGTTAATTACATTCCTTCTATTACCTTAATAATCGTATCAGAATCTCCCATCGTGTAATAATGTAAAACGGGAACTCCTGCTTCTTTTAGTTCCTTAGATTGAGCACTACACCACTCTATGCCCACCTGTTTTATTTTTTTACGATCATCTCCACAACTCATAATTTCCTTTACTAGATCGTCAGGCATGTTTAAATAGAATAATCTCGGAATGGAATTTATTTGATATTTTTTTGTCATTGGCTTTAAGCCTGGAATAATGGGAACTGTAATACCTGCCGCTCTACAAGCCTTTACGTATTCAAAATATTTACTGTTATCAAAAAACATCTGCGTAACGATATAGTCTGCTCCCGCATCTACTTTTGCTTTAGTGTATTCTAGATCGAGCTGAAAATTAGGAGACTCAAAATGCTTTTCCGGATATCCTGCTACACCGATACAAAAATCAGATTTTGCTCCTGCATCTATTTTCTGATCTATATACTTACCATGATTCATATCACTTACCTGCGTCACCAGTTCGTTCGCATATTTATTACCGTTGGGTTCTGGAGTAAATTTATTTTCAAATTTTCTACGATCACCCTGTAAAGCTAGAACATTATTAATCCCGAGAAAATTTAGATCTATTAGTGCGTTTTCGGTATCGTCTTTAGTAAATCCTCCACAGATTAGGTGAGGCACTGCATCCACACCATAACGATGCATGATGGAAGCACATATACCTATGGTTCCAGGCCTTTTCCTAATAGCTACTTTTTCAAAGTACCCACTCTCTCTTTGACTGTAGTCAAAATCCTGACGATGATAAGTTACGTCCACAAAAGGTGGTTTAAATTCCATTAAAGGATCAAGGGTTATAAAAATATCTTCCATCTTCCCTCCTTTTAAAGGTGGTAAAACCTCAAAAGATATCAATGTCCTCCCTTCCGCATATTTAATATAATCTGTTACTTTCATAGTCTTATTACTTAAAGCAATAATTAAGCTTTAATGTTCTAAATTCAAGAATTAGAAACATATTAAAACTTGATTTACAAGTCGCAAAAATAACGTTTTAAGACTTTAAAATTTTATAACCATGATCCGTAAATTTATTTCTAAGTATTCCGGTTTCTTGAGATCTCTTAAAATCGTTTATATCGTTAATAATTATCTAAATAAAAATAAACTAGTTCGTAATAAATCGATTTATGAAAAGTATGGTTTAGAGAAAAGTATTTTTTCGTCGATTGGTAAAAAAGATTTTGTTAGTACGTCTAGTGACATCCCTTGGCTAGATAAGGAAGATGGCTTTCGCCAATTAGCAGTCCATCCAGATTACAATGATTTATCACCAGAACTAAAGACTGCCATTAATAATTTTATCGATAAGGGATTTATTATTCTTAAGGGCTTCTATTCGGATAAAGAAATAAATGCTCTCAATACTGAGGTAGAAAGATTAAAAAAATCTGGTACTGTAGATTTTAATTATACGGGTAAAAAAATCATGGAATCTTTTAAATATTCCGAAATGATCAATAAAGATTTTTTTAGAAATCCTAGATTACTTTCTCTTCTCAACTTTTTAATGGGTAAAAATATAGTCCCTTTCCATACAATCAATTTTATACAAGGAAGCGAGCAAAAAGCACATTCTGACTCTATCCATATGACTACAGAGCCAGAAGGTTATCTGATCGCTGCATGGACGGCTCTAGAGGCTACGCATGATAACAATGGACCTCTATTTTATTATCCTGAAAGTCATAAATTACCATATATCACATGTCAGGATTACGATAGTGGTAACAATAGATGGCTTATCGGAAATAATAGTTATAAAAAATATGAGGATAGAATAGAAGAACTGATTAAAGAAAAAAATCTAAAAAAAGAATACTTCTTTGCCGAGCCAGGAGATGTGTTTATCTGGCATGCAAATCTACTACATGGAGGCGATCCCATTAAAAAAGAAGGGCTAACTCGCAAGAGTATGGTTGCTCATTATTTTTGTGAAGATGTTATCTGCTATCACGAGATTTCTCAACGTCCTGCACTTATTCCGGATGTAGAATAGACTTAAATATTAAGAACCACTTACACATCCCGTCGGACCGATACCTTGAAAAATGATTGCTACAAAAAAGTGATTTTAAGCATCATAGAATGTTTTACAAAGAAGGATAAAACCTTAATTTTCCTTTTTCTTTTTCTTTTTAAAATCTCCTCTACGCCAGGCCTCTATAAATTGTTTCCAGGCCACGGGATTAAAAATATTCTGAGGTTTAAACTGACCAGAATATCTATAATTTTGTTGTTGCTGATCGAAAACTAAACTGTAAGTCTCACTGCCATCTACGGGTACAGTATATCTTAATTCCTCAAGCACCTGCTTAGCTAAGTTTTCTTCTGCCTTTTGTCTCAACTGATTAGAAATATCTATTGCTAAAAAATCAAATTTAAAATGTTCTCGACTCGGCCATGGAACAATAACCGCTTCTGGTAAAAGATAATTACCTTGAGTCATAATCTGCTGCCAAGAATATCTATCTATAGTTAGACTATCGGGAATTCTTTTTTCCACCGTCTGATATCCAATACGAGAAAACACGACTGTATCACCGGCTAATGCAACAAAGGAAAAGAAGCCATAGATATCAGAAACGGTACCACGAGAAGTTCCCTTTATCGCAATACTTGTATAGGGCAAAGGTTCCGGCTCTCCACTCTCTGCTTCTGTTACGGTTACCCCAGAAAACTGGATAGGTTTAACTTCTTCCTGAGCCTGTAAAGCCCAGAAATTCAATATAGATATACCCAATATGATTATGACTCTCAATGACATTTTCATTCTATTATTAAAGTAACGCCTTTGTTAAAATCCTAAGATAGTAAACCTCTGTGTTTAACAAAGAATTAACCGTATATGTTCTATAGCTTACTTGTAAGGGTTTATATCTCGATAAATTATTAATCTTGATAATCTAAGCATTCGGAATGGAAGAAGTGTAATATTTATATATTTAAACTATGGAGAATCCCTCTTTGCATAAAGCTCAGATAAACAGATACGACCTTGAAAAGGTAAAGGAGACTAGTGATTTTTTAGTCGTAGAGGAGCCCCTAGAAATCACCATCAGTGCATTAGAATCCAAACCGATCTTACATAAAAAACCGATCTCTATTACTATGCGGACTCCCGCTCATGACCGAGAACTGGCATTAGGTTTTTTGTTTGGAGAAGGAATGATTACAAATAAGTCACAAATAAAAAATATCCGTCAAGAAGAAAATAAAATCGACATCGTATTACAAAAAGGTGTCACTATAGATATAAAAAAACTGGATCGCCATTTTTACACCACCAGTAGCTGTGGTGTTTGCGGAAAAGCGAGTATAAAATCCCTTGAATTAACCAAGCCTGTAACAGATCCCAAAAACGAGCTAAATATTAAAGCCTCCATAATCCTCAACCTCCCTGATCTCCTCAGAAAAAACCAAACCCTCTTTATACAAACAGGTGGGATACATGCGGCAGGACTATTCTCTAAAGATGGTCATTTATTATGCTTACGCGAAGATGTAGGTCGACATAATGCTATGGATAAACTGGTCGGTTATTATTTTTTAGAAACAACATTACCTCTGGACTATTCGATTTTAGTACTAAGTGGAAGAGCAAGTTTTGAGCTTTTACAAAAAGCGATCATGGCGGGAATACAAATCGTAGTTTCTATCGGAGCACCATCTAGTCTAGCATTGGCTTTAAGCCAAAAATATAACATCACCCTTATCGGGTTTATAAAAGGTAAAAGATTTAATATTTATCACGGCAAACAAAGAATAATACTTTAGTATTTTTACGATAATGGGCAACAAAAAAAACAAAGCAGATACCTCGGAAAAACTAACGGGAATAAAAACAAGCCAACCAAAAAAAGTAGCCGCTGGTGTAAAAGCTGTTATCTCTTCGGGGCAACATATTTTTAGTGAGACGGGCATAACACGAGGCGTAAAAGCTTTGCTAAATCTAAACCAAAAAAATGGTATCGACTGTCCAGGATGTGCATGGCCGGACCCAGATGATGACCGCAGCTCAATCGCAGAATATTGCGAGAACGGAGCAAAAGCCATAGCTGAAGAAGCAACCACTAAAAAGCTAACCCCTGAATTTTTTAATAATAACAGCATCGAATCTCTGGCAGCTTTATCAGATTACGAAATCGGTAAAAAAGGACGTATCGCACAGCCGATGTATCTCGCTAATGGAGCTACCCATTACAAAGCAATATCATGGGAAGATGCATTTAAGAAAATCGGAGTACAACTTAATGAGCTAGCGTCTCCAGATGAAGCCATATTTTACACTTCAGGTCGTACTAGTAACGAAGCGGCATTTTTATACCAGCTGTTTGTCAGATCTTATGGGACTAACAACATGCCTGATTGCAGTAATATGTGTCATGAGAGCAGTGGTGTCGCACTATCAGAAACTGTAGGTATCGGTAAAGGTTCTGTCAAGCTAGAAGATTTTTACCAGGCGGAGGTAATCCTTATACTAGGTCAAAATCCAGGTACAAATCATCCTAGAATGCTGACCGCTTTAGAAAGAGCAAAGAAGAATGGAGCCATTATCATCAGCGTAAATCCTATCAAAGAAACGGGACTGATCAGTTTTTCTAATCCGCAGCATGTGTCGAGTGTTTTTGGATCTAAGACAGATCTTACGGATCATTATTTACAAATAAGAATTAATAGTGATCATGCGCTTTTACAAGTGATTAATAGACTGCTCATCGATGCAGAAAATGCTAATCCGGGATACGTACTGGACCAAAATTTTATAAAAAATAAAACTTCAGGATTTACGGATTATAAGTCTCACTTATCATCTATAGATATCGATGCTCTTATAACCGCTACTGGAATCTCTAGCGATAAAATAAAAACAGTCGCTTCTATTTTATCCTCAAAGAAAAAAATTATAGCCTGCTGGGCTATGGGTCTAACCCAACACAAAAATGCTGTTGATACTATAAAAGAAGTAGTTAACCTTTTACTCCTAAAAGGTAGTATCGGTAAACCTGGGGCTGGTACGTGTCCAGTAAGAGGGCATAGTAACGTACAAGGAGATCGTACGATGGGCATTTATGAAAAACCTCCCAAAGTTTTACTCGATAATTTAGAAAAGAACTTTAATATCAAACCTCCTCGAGAGCACGGATACGACACCGTAAATTCCATAAAAGCAATGTATGAGGGAAAAGCTAAAGTGTTTTTTGGGATGGGAGGAAATTTTTTATCTGCCAGTCCAGATACTCATTATACGGCCCAGGCATTAGAGAACTGTGATCTTACTGTACATGTATCTACTAAGCTTAATCGCAGTCACCTCGTACATGGAAAAGAAGCGATTATCCTGCCCTGTCTTGCTAGAACAGACAAGGATATGATCGGACAACAACTGCAACTCGTAAGCGTCGAAAACTCGATGGGCATCGTACATAGCAGTAAAGGCAGTTTACAACCGATATCAGACAATCTCCTAAGCGAACCCGCAATCGTTTGCGGCCTCGCAAAAGCGACACTAAAAAATAGTCCTATCAACTGGGACAAGTATTTAGAAGATTACGATCATATTAGAAATGATATAGAAAAGAATATCGCCGGATTTACAGACTATAATTCAAGAGTCAGAAAAGGATCAGGGTTTTATCTACCTAACGGAGCTCGTAATAATGAATACCATACCTCAACGAAAAAAGCAAATTTTTCCATCTCATCTTACGATGGCTTAGAACTATTAGAAGAAGAATATCTCATGATGACCATACGTAGTCATGATCAGTTTAACACGACGATCTATGGATTAGATGATCGATACAGAGGTATTTATAACGAACGTAGAGTTATCATGATGAATCCAGATGATATTAAAAAAGCTGGATTACAAGAAGGAGATCTAGTAGACTTATACAATCATTTTGAAAACATAGAACGTAAAGCTCCAAAATTTATCATCGTACCTTACGACATACCGTCTAAATGTGTTGCTACCTATTTCCCAGAAGCAAATGTCCTAGTCCCTATAAACAGCACAGCGAAGCGTAGTAACACTCCTAATTCAAAATCAGTAAAGGTTACGATAAAAAAGTTTAACGGTTTAAACAAAAATCAGCTAAGCTGATTTTTGTTTTGTCCTAATAAATTTGATTGCCTTATAACGCATTTTTAATCACCTCTTCCATACGTTCCACATAAATAAATTCCATACCCTTACGATATTCTTTATTTACCTCCTCGACATGTTTTTGGTTCTCTTTGCATAACATAACAGTGGACAATCCGGCTCTTTTTGCAGCTAGTATTTTTTCTTTGATTCCTCCTACTGGCAGCACTTTGCCCCTAAGGGTAATCTCACCAGTCATAGCTAACGGTTTAATCTTTTTTCCTTTAAAAGCAGAAACGATTGCTGATAGCATCGTAACTCCAGCACTCGGACCATCTTTAGGAATAGCACCCTCAGGAACATGTATATGTATATCTGTCTTATCAAAACGATCCTCATCTATCCCGAGATCATCAGCATTAGATTTTACAAAACTCAAAGCCGTAGTTGCTGATTCTTTCATCACGTCGCCTAGATTACCAGTTAGTATCAGCTTTCCTTTTCCTTTACTCAGACTTGCTTCGATAAAAAGGATGTCTCCACCTACCTGAGTCCATGCTAGGCCGACAGCAACACCAGGTGATTTTATGGTTGCATATTTATCACCAGAAAAAATAGTAGGCCCTAGTAGATCATTAAGATGTTCTGATTTTATAGAAGCTTCATACTTCTCTTCCATTGCAACTCTCTTTGCAATTCCTCTCATAAGAGATGCAATCTTACGATCTAAGCCTCTTACTCCAGATTCTCGAGTATACGATCTAATAATTTTTGTAAGCACCGGATTCCCTAGTTTTACATCATTGGCCTTAAGCCCATGTTCTTTACGTTGCTTAGGAACTAGATGTTTTTTAGCAATCTCTACTTTCTCCTCTGTACTATATCCACTGAGTTGTATAATCTCCATCCGATCTCTTAAGGCCGGCTGAATTGTACTTAAAGAATTTGCGGTTGCAATAAATAACACCTTAGATAAATCATAATCATGCTCTAAATAATTATCATGAAAGGTCTCATTCTGCTCTGGGTCTAACACCTCTAATAAAGCAGACGATGGGTCGCCTCTAAAATGTTTTCCGATTTTATCAATCTCATCCAGAATAAAAACAGGGTTAGAAGATTTGGCCTTTTTTATAGACTGTATGATCCTACCTGGCATCGCACCGATGTATGTTTTACGATGTCCTCTGATCTCACTCTCGTCATGCAATCCACCGAGAGACATACGGATAAATTTACGTCCTAAGGAAGTGGCGATCGATTTTCCTAAACTCGTTTTCCCAACTCCTGGAGGACCTACTAGGCAGATAATAGGAGCCTTCATATCACCTTTTAATTTCAGGACAGCGAGATGCTCGAGTATTCTTTCTTTCACATCATCTAAGCCATGATGGTCTTTATCTAATACTTTTTTTACAGCCTTAAGATCAAAATTATCCTCGGTATATTCCTCCCAAGGAAGGTCTAACATAAGCTCTAAATAATTTAGCGTTACACTGTACTCCGCTACTTGGGGATTCATCCTCTTTGCTCTAGCCAGCTCTTTTTCAAAAGCCTTAGCAATATCTTTATTCCATCTCTTTTTTCTGGCACGTGTAGCTAATTTTGCAAGGTCTTCTTGCTGCGGGTTTTGTCCTAGTTCCTCTTGTATCGTTTTTAGTTGCTGGTTTAAGAAAAAGTCTCTTTGTTGTTTTTCTATATCACCTCTTACCTTGGATTCGATCTGCGTTTTAAGTTCTAGCATCTGTAATTCTTTATCCATGCTAGATAGGATCGAGTTGGCTTTCGCCAATGTATCATTTTCCTCTAGAAGCTCTTGTTTCTTTGCAACTTTGATATTAAGATTAGATCCTATAAAATTTAAGAGAAAGTTTTTGTTCTTAATATTCTGGAGCATTACTACAGACTCAGATGGAATCTGCGGAGACATCTCGATAATCTTTTTTGCCATGTCTTTTACAGTGGAGACTGTAGCATCAAATTCCATATTTTTTGCGGGAATCACCTCCTGAACCTTATCGATCTGTGCGATCATATATGGATCTTCCTGAGTCAGTCCTATTAATTCAAATCTAGCTCTACCTTGCAAAATAGCTGTAGTACTACCATCCGGCATTTTTAGGATTTTTAGAATTCTCGCTACTGTTCCAACCCGATGTAATTCTTGAAGGGTGGGGTCCTCTGTATTAACTTCTTTTTGAGAAATAACAGCTATAGTTTTATCATTTCCGTAAGCCTTTTTTACCGCTTTGATCGACTTATCTCTTCCCACAGTAATAGGTATAACGATCCCTGGAAACATCACTGTATTCTTAAGTGCTAGTAATGGTAATTCGTTTTTAATATCGTCTGTATTTTGACTCGCTTCGCTATCATCATCGGCTACGGAAAACATTGGTAATCCCTCGTTCTCGTCATCTGGTCCTGCCATTATATAATTTTCAAACATATATTTTTGTTTATGCCAGTATGGCATTATTTATTGATCTTAATATTATGTTGTGTATAGGACAAGGATCAGACCATCGAGAAAATCAGGGTGTACTTGGGTTATAAAGTCATGAATCTGGAAAAAAGGATGTCATTATGGCGTAAATTCAAGAATCCTGTTTATGACCTAGTATAAATTCTTTCAAGGAGTAATTTTTAGCTTCCTCGATTTTGTTTGTGTAAGAGCCAACTACAACCTACGGATAAATAATTCATTTTTTGATTTATACCAGTCCCAAAAGAAAAATCAAATTGTAAATCTTTATTAGCTAAATAGGTAAATCCCGCATCAAAATTAGAGACATAATCATTCATATCTTCTAATTGGCCGTAAGGCTCTATATATACTCCTACTTTATCGTTTACGCTAATCCCTAATGCAACAGAATAAGTCAGATTACCATTACCTTGATCAAAATTATCGTAACCTAGATTATAACCGATGCCGATGTTCTCAGTAATGCTATGGGAAATAGAAATTTTATTAATTATCCCATAGGAATCTGCTGATAATTCCTGAGTTCCTGTAGGCAAAATTAAATGAGAAAGAAAAGCTATTTCTGTATTCCTATTATTACCCGAGAGCAGCTGTATTTTAGTGCCTATTTGTAAATCGCTAATCCCTTGTAGAGATTTATCAGCAATTTTTTGAGTCTCATACTGACTTAATAATCGCAGCTCTATATTATTTGTAATCCCATATCTAAATAGATTAGTGGGCAAAAGCATTTGTCTGGATGAAATCTCCTTATCTCCCTCAAAGCCGATTAGTAAGCCTGATTCTATCTGTAAATTTCCTAAACCTACGACCCTAGAGCTTTCTGTCTGATCGGGTCTATCCGTAATAATCTGTGCATTACTTTGAGCTATTACAAATAAGCCTAGAATGATTGATATTATTTTGCCTTTCACTTTACTTTCTTTATCCATATCGATGATCTTCTTTATGTTTAACCGGTGGTCATTCTAAATAAACATATATTTTTTATACTCCTTCCTGTTTCTCCACCTTATCCTCTATTGCCTCTTCTAGATCAATGACAGATTTATTTAAATCCTCTATTTCATCTACTTCTACTTTAAGATTATCTATTATAAATACCTGACGATCAGGAGTATTTTTTCCCATGTAGTAAGTGAGTAATTCTTCTATCTGTGTTTTATCGCCTAGTACGACTGGATCTAATTTTATATTTTCCCCTATAAAGTCCTCAAATTCATTAGGAGAAATTTCTCCTAGTCCTTTAAATCGAGTAATCTCCGGTTTTCCTCTCAAAGCCTGAATGGCATCTTGTTTTTCGCTTTCACTGTAGCAATAAAAAGTTTTACTTTTATCTCGCACCCTAAAAAGTGGAGTATCTAATATATACAGATGTCCTTGTCTAACTAGATCTGGAAAAAACTGTAAAAAGAATGTAAGTAATAAGAGTCGTATATGCATACCGTCGACATCGGCATCTGTAGCTATAACCACATTATTAAATCTTAAATTCTCTATCCCGTCTTCTATATCCAGAGCATGCTGGAGTAGATTTAATTCTTCGTTTTGGTAGACAATTTTTTTAGTCATCCCAAAACAGTTAAGCGGTTTTCCACGTAAACTAAAAACAGCCTGTGTTCTTACATTACGTGCTTTGGTAATAGAACCGCTGGCAGAATCTCCCTCTGTTATAAAAATAGACGAACGGATTTTTTCCTCATTATTTCCTCGTTTATCTGTCAGATGGACTCTACAGTCTCTTAGCTTCTTGTTATGTAGGTTTGCTTTTTTTGCTCTCTCATTTGCCAGTTTTTTTATACCTGCTATATCTTTTCTTTCCCGCTCTGACTGTTGTATTCTTTTTAAAATAGCCTCTGCTACTTCTTTATTCTGATGTAAAAAATTATCCAGTCGATTTTTCAAAAAGTCCATTATGAAAGTTCGGACAGTTGGCTGTTCTGGTCCCATATTTATAGAACCTAGCTTAGTCTTAGTTTGCGACTCAAAAACGGGCTCCTCTACTCGGACACTAATAGCCCCTATGATAGAAGTCTGGATATCACGAGTATCATAATTTTTACCAAAATGATCCCTCACCGTTTTTACGATTGCTTCTCTAAACGCCTGGAGATGTGTCCCACCCATCGTAGTATTCTGACCATTTACAAAAGAGTAATACTCCTCTCCATATTGCTCTCCATGAGTTAATGCCACTTCTATGTCATCACCTTTAAGATGTATGATCGGATATCTTAGTTTATCTGGATTAGTCTTACGCTCTAAAAGATCGAGTAGCCCATTTTTAGAATAGATAGACTTCCCATTAAAATTCAGACGTAATCCCGCATTTAAATAGGCGTAATTCCAAAGTCTATTTTCGACAAAGTCTTTTCTAAACTTATATTTTTTAAAGATGGTGTTATCAGGTTTAAACTCTATAAGTGTACCATTTAAATCTTTAGTCTTCGTCTGATTACCGTTTTTAGTAATTTCTCCTTTGGCAAACTCTGCAGCTTTAGACTTTCCATCTCTAAATGCCTCTACTCTAAAATATTCTGAAAGAGCGTTTACCGCTTTAGTACCGACTCCATTAAGTCCTACGGATTTTTTAAAAGCTTTAGAATCATATTTACCTCCTGTATTTATTTTAGAAACACAGTCTACTACTTTTCCTAATGGAATCCCTCGACCATAGTCTCTTATGGAAACCATACCGTCCTCTATTGCGATCTCTACTTTTTTACCATGACCCATGACATACTCATCGATGGAGTTATCGATCACCTCTTTTATTAGGATATAAATCCCATCGTCCTCTGAAGAACCATCTCCTAACTTACCGATATACATACCTGGTCGCATACGGATATGCTCTTTCCAGTCTAATGATCTAATATTATCTTCGGTATATTTTACTTCGCTCATCTGATGCTTATTTCTATTCCAAAATTAGCAAAAAACATATTATAATAAATGATAAACTGTTATTACTCTAGAACGAGTGCTTAACTTATAAAGGGATCCTTACAAAAAATCCATCCTGACCACCGGCATAAATAAAACCTCTATGATAATGGACCATATTTATATCACTCTCCGTATTTAACTTTCTGGCTACCCAGCTATCTCCTCCGTTATCTGACATTAGGAGTAAGCCAGACTTACCACCTATCCATATTTGACCTGTGGAAGTGGAGGTTAATGCTCTGAGTCGATCTGCAGAATCTGCATCTCCACTAGTTCTCAAGCTGGACCATGTCAGTCCTGAATCCATAGATTTTAGAATAAGACCATCATACCCAATTACAAAACCCACTTCCTCATCTATAAACAAAACATCTTTAAAAAAATCACCATCTTGGTTTACGACAGTCCAAGATTCTCCGCTATCGATACTTCTTAAAATCGTTCCATACCCCACTGCTATAAAAGTATTATCATCCACCTGATCGATAGCACTGAGTTCTGGGTTATCCTCTATCTCCGTCCATACAGATCTTCCCGAAGTAGCATCAGTAAACTTTACGATTCTCCCAAATCTATAAGCAAGTCCACCTACAGCCAGAAAAGTAGAATCATCGATCATTTCTATATCTCTAATAAAATCTTTTCTATCTATATTTTGCTTACGCCAATTTTCAATCTCACTATTACGATAAACTAATCCCTCAAAACCAGCTGCGATAGCATTATTTGACTCTACATCTAGACACATCATCATCTTAGGCGACAAAGAATCGTAAGTAAATGTAGCTCCTCCATTTATAGTTGTACCTATAAATCCAGAATGCCAGGTATCACCTCCTGTTACATATCCGATACTATCGTTTATAAATCCGAGGCTATGAATATGGCCAGGTAAATCCACGTTGATAAGGGAATATTCTTGCTGAAGCTCATCCGGCGAACAAGCAAAAAAAAGGAAACTTAAAAAAAAACTTAGTGTTATAAAATTATTTCTCTTGAGCTGGAACGATCTTAGAAAATGTAGGGAAAGAGGCACTACCATAAAATGAGAAACATTCTTCATTCGTTTGATCTAATTGGTAATCAGATAAAAACCCATAAAAAAACGAGGTTAACTCTTCAAAATTCATATTTCTAGAATTAGGCTTAGGATAGTACACGATATTTTGTACGGATCCGTCTTTATTCCAGAATACATTAATCCATATTTTAATTCCTCTTAAGTCAAATTCTGATTTAACAGAATAAGACTCCATGTCACCTAACATACCCATCCATTTAGTGTATGCTTCTTCCATAGAATTATCACAAACGGATAATAATTTATCTCCACAGGAAACAACTAATCCCTCGTACTCATCCTCATACTCCCCTATCATAAATACCTTAGGTAAATCCGCTGTTTGAGCATTAGATATATTGCACATCGCAAAGCATAGGAACGCTAATATGGTTAGGATTTTATTCAAGTTAGTTTGAATTAGTTTGTAAGTTATAATAATTATTTCAAAATTGTTGCCATTAATCAAATTCTAAGGTTAAAACTCTATAAATAGATCACTATTTACAATTATTGGAAAAATTAATTAATCTTTAACTTTTATTTAGAATATTTTGTACTATTCTCACTGTTTCAAATAGTATCTCCCTATGATTATAGATATAATACTAGCTCTCGTAGTTACTTATGGTTTTTATACTGGTTTTGAAAGAGGTCTGATAGATACCTTTTTTGATACTGTTTCCATCATTATAGGAATATTAGTAGCCATAAAATTATCTTTTATTACGATCAACTTCCTCGGTAGTATATTACCTAATATAAGCCCGCAGATAGTTTATATCATAGGACTGGTACTTACTTTCTTACTGGTCATGATTATCATCCGTTTTATCGGAAATAAGGTAGAAGGCATCTTTAAATTTGCCAAAGTAAATATTCTCAATAAAATTGCAGGTGGTGCCTTAAAGGCTTTTCTATTTGCGACCCTATTTAGTTTTGTGATTTTACTTATCGGAAAAGTAGGTGCTTTAAACCAGGATACCGTAGACAAAAGTAGAACCTATCGCTTTATAGAGCCTTTCCCAGATTATGCAAAAGCCGGTTTTGAAAAAGTAAAACCCTTCTTCCAAGAATTTTGGGAAAAGACAATAGAAGTAGTGGACAAGGCAAAGGAACTGGAACAAGAAAGAACCGATAATTAATGTCTTGGTTCAAAAAAATCTTTGGCTCCCAAGCCAAAAAAAATCCTCAACATACTGTTCCTTTTTTGCACGAACTGTACCGTTTTGAATCGGAACAAGAAGGTTATATCCTTTGGAAAAACCAAGAGGAACATAGAGCTCTCAATGATCTAATATTCTACTCATTTGCTAAATACAGTAATGAAAATATTACTCATAGTGGAATGCACTTTATGAGCGATCATAAGGTAAAGGCTATTGCAATCGACTGCAACCACTTTGAGTTCAGCAGGAAAGATTACCTATATTTTATTACCTATATTATAGAAGAATTAAAAAAACAAGGCTACATTTTAAATCTGTCAGATGTGCGATCTCAGACTATCCGATCTAAATTAACGAAGACTATAAGGGCGTACCTAAAACCCTCGAGAAAACTGACTAAAGGAACTAAAGCTTTACAGCTGTATGGAAATATAAATATGGAGTTACAATCTGTCGATGACTCTGTTTATCAGTTTAAATTAATTAATACGGTCTATAGTGATCAGCATTTCCATGATCCAAGTGACTTTAGATTATTAATCAACCAAATCTTTAAAAATGAATGATCATACTCCCAAGGTAACCGGAGTCGGAGGTGTATTTTTTAAATGTAAAGATGTTGCCAGGATAAAAGAATGGTACAAAGAGCATCTGGGATTTCCGATCGATGATTACGGTGCCGCTTTTAGATTTAAGAAAATGGAAGATCCTAGTAAAACGGGTTATCTACAATGGTCTCCGTTTAAAGAAAATACTGATTATTTTAATCCATCAGAGAAGTCTTTTATGATGAACTATCGAGTACAGAATCTCGATAAACTCGTCGAAAATCTTAAATCTGCTGGCGTAACGATTCTCGACGAAATCCAGAAATTTGATTATGGGAGATTTGTACATATCCTCGATATCGAAGGGAACAAAATAGAATTATGGGAACCTGTAGATGAGGTGTTCGATGATTTTTATAAAGACAAAACTTAGTCTAATAAAGTACATTAAAACGAACCGATCCTAGTTCATCATTTTCCAAAGTAAGTCTTTTAATTCGACGATACCTGTCTGAGTCGCTGATGAAAAAAATATATGAGGACAATCCACATCTATTTCCTCTTGTATCATTTCTTGCAATTCGGTATCGATGAGATCCGACTTAGATATAGCTAGTAATCTAGGCTTATCCATCAGTTCCGGATTAAATTTTTGTAACTCTGATAACAGTATTTTATAACGCTTAGAAATATTATCACTATCTGCAGCTACCAGAAACAGAAGAACAGAATTACGTTCGATATGTCTTAAAAATCGCAATCCTAATCCTTTACCCTCATGGGCTTTTTCTATGATCCCAGGGATATCAGCCATTATAAAGGAATGGGTTTTCCTATAATCGACGATTCCTAGATTAGGAACAAGTGTTGTAAATTCATAATTAGCGATCTTAGGTGTTGCTGCTGACACTATGGATAGTAAAGTAGATTTTCCGGCATTGGGGAAACCCACTAGACCTACATCAGCCAATACCTTAAGTTCTAAAATTTTCCACTCTATCTTACCTTCTAATCCAGGTTGAGCATACTTAGGAGACTGATTAGTTGCTGATTTAAAATGACTATTACCTAGGCCACCTTTACCTCCCGCTACTAAGATAACTTCCTGTCCATCTTCTGTGATCTCACAATCTATCTTACCAGTCTCTACATCTTTAGCGATGGTTCCTAAAGGTACTTCCAGAATGATATCTTCTCCGTAGGCTCCGGAGCGATGGGATCCCGCTCCTACACCACCACCTCCCGCGATGACATGCTTTCTATACTTTAAAGGTAAGAGTGTCCAAAGTTGTTTATTCCCTCTTAATATAATGTGTCCTCCACGTCCTCCATCACCTCCATCAGGACCTCCTTTAGGATCTATTCTCGATCTCATAAAGTGAGCTGAGCCTGCTCCACCGGCACCCGATCTACAGCAGATTTTTACATAATCTACAAAGTTTTGACCTGCCATAAATTATATAGAGTCTATAGCTTGAGAAAGTCTATTAAAAATTTCATCAATAGTTCCTATTCCCTTAATGGATTTAGAGAGATCCTTCTTTGCATAATGATCAAAAACGATAGCAGTTTCTGCTTTGTAGACTGCAATTCTATTTTTTATCACGCTAGCGTCTTGATCATCAGCTCTGCCAGAGGTTTCCCCTCTTTTTAATAATCTGGTCACGATCTCCGACTCATCCACATCGAGAGCGATCAGTTTAGAAACGGATTCACCTTGAGATGCTAGATACTCATCTAGAGCAGCGGCTTGAGCAATGGTCCGTGGAAAGCCATCAAAGATAAAACCCTTTACATCAGGGTTTGCATCGACTTTATTTTTAAGCATCCCTATAGTAACCGTATCGGGCACGAGTTGTCCCTTAGATATGTATTCCTTTGCTTTTAATCCCAGTGGTGTTTTATTTCCGATCTCATGTCTAAATAAATCTCCGGTAGAAATATGTAACAGATCATATTGCTCCACTAATTTAGCCGCTTGTGTTCCTTTCCCCGATCCTGGAGGCCCAAATAAAATTATATTGATCTTTTTTTCCATATTACTTATACCTAATATTTTCTTAATCCACGCCAGTATACCCATCTCGATAATTAGTAATGACATCTTTACCGAATAAATACTTATTTTTCCAATAATTGGAAGCATTTACATCAGAGATTATAACACCTTTAGAACTGGTACTATGTATAACTTTTAATTGGTTTTGACTATTAGATACTACAATACCAACGTGAGTTACTTTACCATCAGTTCCAAAAAATGCCAAATCTCCAGCATTTAGGTTTTTTTTCTTAACATAATTCCCTAATAAAGAAAGTTGCGAAGACGAACCTGATATCTTAATTCCACTCTTTTGTAGCACAAATGTAGAAAATCCAGAACAGTCAAATCCAGATTGCGGCTTTTTGCCTCCATATTTGTACTGAATTCCTCGATATTTTTTGCTTTCTGCTACTACCGTTGAGCGAACCGCAACATTTTTTACATTTTTTCTATCTTTTTTTATCTTTTTCGGACTGCTTCTAGAACCGGCGGAGACCCTTTCAGTGCGGGACTTTCGAGACTTTTCATAGCTAAAAGACGGGCCTGTGGACTTACAACTGATAAAAAAAATGATGAGTGCGAGCAACGAATATCGAATTAGTGGAATCTTCATCATTGAGAGAGTTTATTTTATTCTTTAGCACTAATTCTCTTCAAAAAGTTAGTTATAAGCTAAATTAATTGCAAGACCCCGTGGATATTAGTCTACGGGGTTTTTATATTACGATTATTTATAATACGACAACAACTATACCAAGAATATATTTAGTTTTTTAAAAAATGTTTTACCACAGTAATCTAGTAAGTCTAGAAGAGGTGGCTTACGCCGAATAAGGAGCTCGCTTCGTAAAAGTCTTTTACATAGTTCCGCATTTATTATTAGTAAGAATTAATATTTTAAAAGAAGAGCTTCTTCTTCATAAAGATAAAAGTATCGGACTATCCAATCTAAAGTCCGAGTTTATCACACGATAGAATAAAATCAATCTAAAAAAACCTTTAAAAGAAATTCCAAATGGTACGAAATGATAAACTCTTAGTTATCACTGTACCTCGAGGTAGAAAAAAAGAGGGAATTGTATTTTACAATTCCCTCGTATATAACTTTAATTTTTTCAGCTTTATTATTCAGCAGCTTCGGCAGCTGGTTCTGCTTCTGCAGTTTCTTCTGCTGCATCTTCTGCTGCAGCGGCTGATTTAAGAGCTCTAGGCACTTCTATAGTTGCAACCGGCGTGGCACCTGGGTTCATCACCTGAATACCATCGATCACATCTATGTCCCTAACTCTTACTGCCTGTCCTAATTCTAAGCTCTCGATATTTACTGTAAGCTTATTTACTAAGTTCTCAGGCGTGGTTTTTATTTTAATTCTTCTTAAATTCTGTTGTAATTTACCACCTTCTTTTTGGCCCACGGATACACCTGTACATATTACAGGAACTTGTGCTTTTAGAGGTTTCTTATCTACTAATTGTAGCAAATCGATATGCATAATCTCATCCGTCACTGGGTGGAACTGTATATCTTTTATTAGACATTTATGTTTTGAACCATCTAAATCAACTTCTGCTAATTTAAACTCAGGTGTATAGATTAAAGATTTAATGTCATTCTTTTTAACTCCACAATGTACATTGTCCTTACCACCATATATTACAACAGGGATCACTCCAGTTTTTCTAAACCTTTTGGTTTCTGCTTTTCCTAATCCTGTTCTTTTTACTGCAGGTACTTTAACTATATCCATAATAAATTCTATTACTTTTTCTAAAAGGACTGCAAAGATAGACGTTTTTCTATGTATTTCAATAAAAAATCGTCTAAAAGAAGTGCGTCTCTTTTTAAATCTTTTCTCCGTTGTTTATATCTCGTCAGTTAGATGTTACTCACCTCATATAAGAAGATGGATTATGAACGGCGATCTGTGGTTTTAATCTACAAATAATGCGGCTATCGATTTATACTCATGAGTATTCCTGATCGCTCTTGCAAATAACTTATCACATGATAAAACCGTTATCTTGTCTGACTTTCCTCTTAGAGGAATCGTATCAGTGACTACTAATTCATCCAGTTGAGAACCATTAATATTATCATATGCATTTCCAGATAGAACAGCATGCGTACATAGAGCTCTAACGGACTTTGCTCCTTTTTCTATTAATGCTTCTGCTGCGGCACATAATGTTCCTGCAGTATCTACAATATCATCGATCAAAATTACATCACTACCTTCTACCTCCCCTATTACGGTAATCTTCTTTACCTCGTTTGCCCTTCTTCTTTCTTTATCACAGATTACCAGATCTTTTTCAAAATACTTAGCATATGTACGTGCTCTTTTAACTCCTCCTACATCAGGCGAAGCAAAAATGGCATTTTCTAAATTTATGCTCTGAAGATATTTTACGTAGATCGCCTCGCTTTTAAGATGGTCCACTGGTATATTAAAGAAACCTTGTATCTGATCTGCATGGAAATCCATAACCATTACCCTATCTGCACCTGCGGACTCTAATAAGCCTGCAATCATACGAGCTGAGATTGGAACTCTAGGCTTATCTTTACGATCCTGTCGTGCATATCCAAAATATGGAATCACTGCCGTAATGTATCCTGCTGATGCTCTTTTTGCAGAATCTATACATAAAAGTAGTTCTAGCAAATTATCAGCTGGAGAAAATGTAGATTGTACAAAGAACACATGAGCTCCTCGAACGGATTCGTTTATAACTGGCTGCATCTCGCCATCTCTAAACTTGTTTATAGATAGATCTCCCAGAGCTTGTCCATAATAATCAGAAATACGTTCTGCGAGAACTTTAGATTCGCTTCCTGCGAAAAGTTTTACGTGTGCCATTGTCAGTGTTGATTAAAGTCCAAAAATAAAATTTTATCATCGAGCGGACTCATTTAAAATTTAAAAGTTTTGGAGACACCATAATAATTCATATCATCCCTTAGTTATTAGGTTATTCACCTCTATTTTTGCGATTACACAAGTCATATTATTTATTTTATTAATATGTTTAATTTTGCATAATTAAATACTAGATAATTACTTACCATGAATCGTAAGCTAAACGTGGGAATTCTCTGTGGAGGCAAATCTTCCGAACATAGAATATCATTAATATCCGCACAAAATGTGATCCAGTCATTAGATCTAAATCGCTTTAATCCAATCATCATCGGGATAGATACTGGCGGACAATGGTTTTATTATCCTGATGGACTTTTATTAAAGCATGCAGAAAGTCCATCGGATATTTCTTTAATCAGATCATCGCATAAAGTACTCCTCTCCCAAAATGCAGAAGAAGGAACTATTTATTCAATGACTGACTTTAAAATAATCACAACTCTAGATGTTATTTTCCCTATAATTCATGGGACATATGGAGAGGACGGTTCTATACAAGGGTTAGCAAAAATAGCGGGAATCGCTTGCGTAGGTTGTGGCATACTAGGAGCAGCTGTAGGAATGGATAAAGATGTAATGAAAAAAATCCTCCGTGATGCAAATATACCTGTAGCTCCCTCTGTTACGATAAAAAACCGCACAAGAGATGATCATCCTTATGAGAAGGTTTCTGCAAAATTGGGTCAGACATTATATATCAAACCTGCAAATCTGGGCTCTTCCATTGGCGTAAGCCGTATAAATAATGAAGCCTCTTATATAAAAGCTATCAAACTCGGACTGTCTTATGATGATAAAGTCTTAGTGGAACAGACCATTACGGGAAGAGAAATAGAATGTGCAGTGATCGGAAATGATACACCTCAAGCCAGTACCATTGGAGAGATTATTCCTCAAAATGATTTTTACACTTTTGAGAACAAATATGTAAATAGTGATGGAGCTTTACTTTCGATTCCTGCTAATTTGCCTCAGGACATTTTAAAGAAAGCACAATCTATGGCATGCCAGGCCTATCGAGCTTTAGACTGTAAAGGAATGACGAGAGTGGATATGTTTTATACTGATGAACGCACGTTATTAATAAACGAGGTAAATACTATTCCAGGGTTTACAAAGATCAGTATGTATCCTAAATTATGGGAACATGAAGGTGTATCTCAAATGGAACTAATCACTCGTTTAATAGATTTAGCTATCGAGCAGTATCAAAAAGAAAGTGCTTACAAGCATATCAGTTGATTTATTATTAAATATCTTTAATCTATAAAGTTTTGCCGCATTGACACTTAAAAAATTCTTATTCCAACTTGCTATACTAGTCGCGTTTATACTCGTGGTTATTTTTTTAGTCCTTTTCT
Source organism: uncultured Saprospiraceae bacterium (assembly GCA_938015805.1). Lineage (GTDB taxonomy): Bacteria > Bacteroidota > Bacteroidia > Chitinophagales > Saprospiraceae > JAHDHU01. The sequence goes on from CALLXF010000030.1 coordinate 43,440, forward strand.
GGTTACGTATATATACTAATCATGGACAAGAGCTTACGCTTCCAGGCTATCTCGGAGAGCAATATGAAGAAGCCGCAAAGGATGCTGAGGAAAAATCATTTGAGATTATTGTAAATGATTCTATACACCAAGTCAATAAACCTGGAGGATTAATCGTCGAACAAAATCCTAAGGCTGGAGCCAAAGTAAAGGAAAATCGCAAAATCTATGTTACTACCACAAAATATCTAGCGGATAAAAAATCACTAGAATCTTTACCTCAGTTATTTGGAAGGAATTATGAAAGAAAGAAAAAAGAACTTTCTTACATGAATATCTATACAAAAATCAAAGGCTATAAACAAGATGCCTCGGAACCTGATCATGTTCTAGAAGTATGGTATAAAAACAAAAAGGTGATCGATGCTGCCTCAAAACGAAAAAATGTAGAGCTAGAAGTGGGAGATACCTTGGAGTTTGTACTTAGTAAACGTAGTGGAGCCCAATTACCAATACCTGATCTCATATGTAAAGGAGTAAGTGAGGTTAAATTTTTACTCAGTAGCAGCCAACTCATGCTAGGCGATGTCACTACGGAAGGAGATATCAAGGAAATAGAATCTGCTAAAATAGTGAGCCAACATCCAAGCCCTATAGCAGGTTATACAATTCTCTCAGGGGAGCCCATCCATGTCACCATTACTCAAGTGGGGGCAAATTGCGATAATTAAATACACTATGAAAGATATAACGGTACAGGAACTACAACAGAAAATAGATAACAAGGAAGACTTCTTTTTATTAGATGTTAGAGAGCAAATGGAGTACAATCGATTTAATCTCAATGCAAAATTAATTCCGCTAGGTGAACTATCGAACCATATGGATGAATTAGCTGTGTATAAGGATAAAGAAGTTATTGTACACTGTCACTCTGGAAAAAGGAGTGCTGTAGCTAAAGAACTTATGATGAGGCAAGGATTTGTAAATGTTAAAAATTTACTGGGAGGTGTATTAGCTTGGATCGATATGAAAAATCCTTAGAAACCCCATTCTTTAGGGCTAAGTTAAAAACTTAAAATTTTAACTATTCTCGGTTATAATTATTCCCTCTGTTTTCAATAACCGATCTTATTACCCGAACAACTGATAACACCTTATCATACATTTGTTAAAAAAACTTTAAAATATACTGTGACTTCTTAATTACTAGAAGTCCTAATTACACATTATTGACAATTCTTTTTATTTCAAATAAAACTTAACATTAACAACATGGAAATATTAGAGACTATTAAAGCCTCATTAACTGGTACTTTTGACTCGATTGCAACATTTATCCCTGTACTAATAGGAGCATTAATCATCTTACTAATTGGATGGATCATTGCAAAAATTATTAAAGGAGTGTTAAGCCGCGTGCTTAAAGCAGTAAAATTTGATGATCTTGCTGACAAAGTGGGAATTAACGGATTTTTAGCCAAGGGAGGAATGAAGCATAGAGCCTCTTCTCTAGTAGCAACACTTTTTTATTGGATAGTGATGTTTACTACTTTAGTAATGTTTTTCAATGCATTAGGATTAGAAGTAGTATCAGATTTACTTTCTGACGTTATCAAATATATTCCAAACATCATCGTAGGATGTATCTTACTAGTTGTAGGAATGTATCTAGCGGAATTTGTAAGTGGCCTAGTTGTAGGAGCTTTAAAAGGTGGCGGTTCTGGACACAATGCAGAATTTATCGGTAGACTTTCTTACGGAGCTGTAATGTTCTTTGCGATCACTATTGTTTTAGAGCAATTAGGAATCGGAGGAAATATCATCAATACAGTAGTAACTGTGGTTATGAGCGGAGCAGGTTTAGCATTAGCACTTGCATTTGGACTAGGAGGAAGAGAGTGGGCATCTGGAATTATCCAGAAATACCTAAAATAATAAGTTTAATATTATACCCTTAATATATTAAAGCTCCTGGGAATTTCCTTGGAGCTTTTTTTATGTTTGAGTTTAAGGTATTTATTTATTCCAACGGATCTTCAAGAAATTCCAGTGGCTCTTTGAGGTTTAGACTAAAATGAGTTTTTCCACATCATTGATTCGACAGGGATGGTAGTACGCTCTGTATACTTTGCGTTCTGCTTCTTGTTATAATAATTTTCTATGTCACCTTCTACTGCAAAATAAATCAGCTGCCCGATAGGCATTCCTTTATACACTCTTACAGGATGGACGCATGATATCTCTAATGTCCAAGTATTACAAAAACCCACGTCTCCTTTTCCAGCAGTAGCATGGATATCAATTCCTAAACGGCCTACACTGGACTTCCCTTCTAGAAACGGAACGGAGTTATGTGTCTCTGTATATTCTTCGGTGACACCTAGATAAAGCACACCAGGCATAATAACAAAGCCGTCCTCTGGGATCTCAAAAGTATCAATGGTATTGTGTTTTTTAGCATCTAAGACCTCATCTTTATAAGTTGCTAAGGTCTTTCCTAAATGGACATCGTATGAATTAGTCCCTAAACAAGATGGATCAAATGGTTCGATCACAATCTCTTTATTCTTTATAGATTCGAGAATTTTCCGGTCGGATAATATCATGTCTGGATAGCTTAGGTTATTATTGCGTTGCAAAGAAATGTAAATTAGTACTAATAGGAAGTTTTATGCCACTTGTTTTTAAAGAAAAAGTTCTGGAGCATTCGATTATAGCCGTTTGGAAGGTTGCGGAGTCAGAGTCTTTTTTTTTAAAAGAAAAAAACCTAGGATGGGATTTTGCTGAATTAGATAAGCTAAAAGGAGGTCGCCGTATGGAGTGGATTGCCAGTCGATATCTGATACAAAAAATTACATCAAAAATTTATAGTATTACAAAAGACAAGTATGGAAAACCTCAAATTATGCCTCAAGATTATCAGATATCGATAAGTCACTCAGATGGTTATGTAGCTGCTATTACGTCTAGCAAAGATGTCGGTATAGATATCCAAAAAAAGGTTCATAAAATCACAAGAATCGCTCATAAATACGTTAATAGTTCAGAGGATGAATATGTGAATAATAGATTTTATTTATCAAATTTGCATTTAATCTGGGGTGCCAAAGAATCTCTTTTCAAAGCGTACGGCCGTAAAGAAGTAGATTATAAAAAGGACCTAAACATTTTACCTTTTACATACAGAAAAAATGGTCGTTTTAAAGGAACGATAAGTAAAATGGGCTATAATCATACATTCCAATTTGAAAACAAATTTTTTAATAATTTCTATTTAGTTTATGGAGAAAAAATGGATTAACTACCTATTTGTTTTTGTGCTTACATGTACTGTGTTTTTAATAGTAAAATGTAAATCACAATCAGGTATGGAAATGTCCGCACCTGAAAAGGCCGTTATAACTGATCAGCTTCCTTCTGATTTTATAGATTTTTATGAGCGATTCCATAATGAAGAGGATTATCAGATGGACCATATCGTTTTTCCACTAAAAGGACATGAACAGGATACCGCTACGATGCAACTCATTACAGTAACATGGAAAAAAGATAACTGGGTAGCACATAAGCCCTTTAATAGTTACGGCGGCACATTTAAAAGAGAATATTCCAATATGGATGGGATCATTTTTGAAAAAATATATGATACCTCAGAGACCTTTACAATGCAAAGAAGATATGCGGAAATAGCAGGAGAATGGAACTTGATTTACTACTCTACCTTCCAGATGAAAATGGAAGAATAAGTTGCAAGGATTGAATAGTAATAATATGGAATACTCTATTTACTCCAAATATTCCCAGGTGGATTTACCTAACCTTCCATTTATTTGCAAGATGGCATATAAAATCAATACACCCAAAAAACCCATTAGAGAAGTCATCATATCTTGCCCCATAAAGACATTTAATATAAACGTTATAACCGACATCATCGCAAAACCGTAAAAGCCGATTTTTTTCCATTGCAGTATGAGCACAGCAAATCCTATATTAACCATACCTATAAATGTCATTGCATAAAGTGCCCATTTAGGTATAGGCTCTGGTGAGCTTTCCTGAATCAGATCTCCCATAAACAAATACAATCGAGTAGGTAAAGGGGACTCTCACCCCTAAACCTCTCACAGAACCGTGCTTGAACCTCTCAGCTCACACGGCTCTTCATAGTCAGACCTCAATGAGTAAAGCCGTGTTGCCAGTGGGGAAAGATGTAGCTGAAGTCAGCTGCCGTTTCTCTCATCCATTTTCTGGCATACCACAAGACTTTTCTCTTCTTGAAACGCTTGTACTTATTAAATACCCATTTGGAAAGTCTCCAGTTCAGAATCTTGAAGACTTTGACCAAGCTTGATTTGTTGAACCGTCCATAGTAATAAATCCAGCCTCTGATTTTAGGGGCTAGAATCTTTGACAGTTGATGGATGCCCATATGAGTCCACCTATGAATCTTTAAGCGAAAACATTCATTCGCTATCTTCATCATAGACTTCTTGCTGATTGCAGGACTGAATCCCTTAATCAACTTTCCATCCTTTGTCTGGACTGATCGGGTGCGGAACGTGTAGCCAAGAAAGTCAAACTCTTTGTGCTTCACTTTTCGCTTCTTGTTCCTACCCTTCCTGTCACAGTATACGAGTTTCGTTTTCTTGGGATGCAGTTCTAACTTACATTCCTCGAATCTTGCTCGTATCCGTCGCAAGGCTAATCTCGCGTACTTCTCATTCCCCACATGCACGATGATGTCATCTGCGTACCTCTCGAATGGAAGATCAGGAAATTCCTTCTCCATCCATTTGTCAAATACAACGTGTAGAATTAAGTTTGCCAGCAATGGACTGATTACTCCTCCTTGAGGTGTACCTCTCTCATCATTTTTGAGTAAAGTGCCATCCTCTAATAGGATTGGTGCTTTCAGCCATCTCTTTACATAAGTGATGATATGTTTACGATCTGTGTAATGTCGCAGACTGCGTATCATTAATCCATGATCGATGTTATCAAAGAAACCTTTGATATCCATATCTATAACCCATGCATACTTCCAGCAATTTGTACGGGCTTGTTCGATGGCTTGATGAGCATTCTTGTTCGGGCGGTATCCAAATGAATTGTTTGAAAATTCTGGTTCCAGAATCGCTTCCAGCTCCTTTGTCAACACCATCTGAGCCACTCGGTCTTTTACCGTCGGTATGCCCAAACTTCGAAAGCTGCCATCCCCCTTGGGAATCTGCACTCGCTTTACAGCGGGTGGAAAATAACTACCACTTGACAGTCGATTCCACACTGGGTATAAGTGCTTCTCTGGTGCCTTCACCACTTCCTTGATGGTTAATCCATCAACTCCTGCTGAACCGCCTTTCGACTTTACAAGTTTAAACGCCTCCCATACCTGTTCTTTGGTAATGGGATAAGGTCTTGATTTCTCCTCTAAATTCATCCTTGATAATCGATTGATTAAAAGTTGTTTTAAAATAAAATCCAACTATGTCAACCCCTTCGCTCCACTCTCATTACAAGAACTTCAACACTAATACGAGTTGATCTGCCACTCATCGAGTACTGGAGTAATCACTTTACCGCCGAAGAATATTTCCTTCAACTCTATGGCTTATGGTTTTCCCCTCTTTTCCTCGACAAGCTTCCCCTGTTCCGTATTTGAGCCCACTCTAGATTCATGCCACCTTTACACCGGTTGTCCGCCTACCCTTAGCCATAATAGGACTTGCTCGTATAGACTCGTCTCCTTGGGCCGCCGATCCCTACGGATTTTGGACAACAATATATGTTACTCACGATGCCTCAACAGTGGTTCATTTGCATTCATCTCCCTAGATAATACCTGATGACATCCGTCGTAAGAATCCTTACAACGTCGACACCTTTTCCACAACGCTTAGTACCAACCCTTGAAAGGCAAGCACCTTGTGGTGGTTTGACAGGTGTGCCTAATCACTCCCTGCCGAGAGGCCTTTATCTTACTTCAATCTAATCATTGCCTTGCGTGAGTCTTCAATCATACAGGTCTAGTGTTGATTGCTCGTTTCCAGTTCAGTTCAGACTTTCATAAGTTCTCTCATCTCAAATACAGCATTGTTTACTTATTATTGGCTCAAAATCTTTATCTTGAGACTGTACCCAGTAAACATTCAGGGCACACAACGGATACTAACATTAGATACCACAGCATATCCTCCTTCGTCGGAGACAGCGACATATCATTATCCGTTACAGGTCATTCCCCAGCCTCCCCCGACTGCCGAAACTCAAAGAATTAAATCAGACAAAAATG